>CANAPP010000026.1 GCA_947363565.1 uncultured Lachnospiraceae bacterium
ACTATGATACTCATAAAATCAGGGTCTTGTGGATAAAACTGCGGAAACTCAAGTAAACTTTTGTTGAAATTATAAAAAGATTTCAGTATAATGAAAAATTACTACTATAGGTTTAAGGAAGTGCTTTGCTATGAACCAGTTAAAGAAATTATTCGCCCCGGTGGATATGACGGCAGGGAAACCGTGGGAGGATATCGTGATTTTTACCGTGCCGATGTTAATCGGCAACATCGCCCAGCAGCTCTACAATACGGTGGACAGCGTAGTAGTCGGCCAGTTCGTGGGGGATAATGCGCTGGCGGCGGTAGGGAGCGCCGGGCCTATCTTGAATCTCCTGATTGTTTTGTTTGTGGGCATCAGCGTGGGTGCGGGCATCATGGTGTCTCAGTATCTGGGCGCGCGCAACAGGGAGGCGCTGTCTATGACCATCGGAACCTGTATCGTGCTGACGGGGATTGCCTCCCTTCTTGTCATGGTGTTTGCCACGATTGCGGTGCGGCCCATGCTGGAGCTTTTAAACACGCCGGAGTCTATCATCGGCTGGTGTACTTCGTATCTTCGGATTCTCTTTATCGGCGTGGCGGGCTGCGCGTACTACAATATACTGAGCGGCATTTTAAGGGGGCTTGGGGATTCCATGTCGGCTCTCTTGTATCTGCTTGTGGCGAGTGGTCTCAACATCGTGCTTGACCTCTTTTTTGTGGTGCAGATGGATATGGGGGTGTCCGGCGTTGCGCTTGCGACGGCGATTGCCCAGGGAGTCTCTGCGCTTTTATGTCTTTTGAGGCTTACGAAACTGAGAGAGCTATTTGAACTGAAATGGAAATATATCCGCCTGTTTAAAAGCCATGTGAAGAATATCATCCGCCTGGGCGTACCTTCCGGGCTGACCCAGGCAATCATGTCCATGTCCATGCTGGTGGTGCAGTCGTTAACCAACAGTTTCGGCGAGATGTTCATCGCGGCCAATGTCATCGTCATGCGGGTGGACGGGTTTGCCATGATGCCGAACTTTTCCTTCGGAACGGCGATGACTACCTACGCCGGGCAGAATGTGGGCGCCGGAAAGTATGACCGGGTAGTAAAAGGGGCAAAACAGGGAACCGCGATTGCCGTGGGGACGGCGGCGGTTATCGTCGTGCTGATACTCGCATTCGGAAGGCAGCTTATGCAGATATTTACCGACACGCCGGAGCTGGTAACTCTCAGTATGAATATGATGCGGATTCTGGCGGTAGGTTACATAGCGGTGGCGGTGACGCAGACCCTCTCCGGCGTGATGCGCGGGGCGGGGGATACCATGACGCCGATGTGGATTTCCATGGTGACGACAGTGCTGATTCGTGTGCCGTTAGCTTACGGGCTGGTGTATCTGACGAAGACGCCTGCGCTCCCTCAGGGCGAGAGGGCGTGCCTGTTTATCTCCCTTTTGGTATCCTGGGTGCTGGGAGCGGTGATTACCGGGATTTTTTATCAGAGGGGGAAATGGAGAGGAAAAGCGGTCTGATAAAATTGGAAGATTCGTAAGAAAAGGACAAATAGTCAGAAATTGTTTGTATTTAACTAACAGAATACAGTCGGCATAGAAATATTTAGAGGATAAACTTCCGGGTCACAGTTGAGATTCGGAAGTTTTTTGTGTATACTTATATGTGTCATCAGGGGTTTGATTTGAGAGAAAATTGGAGATAAAAATGGGGATTGAAAACAGGGCAGCAAGGACATTGCTATACGAAGAAGTAGTCAGGGATCTGTACCAGATTATTGATGAGGAGCATTTAAGACCGGGGGATAAGCTGCCGCCGGAGAGGGAGCTGATGGAGCAGCTTGATGTCAGCCGAAATGTGCTCAGGGAGGCTTTTCGTGTATTAGAGAGCAGAGGAGTTATTGTCTCCCATCAGGGTAAAGGAAGATTTTTGAGGAAGCAGTCACATTTGAGCGAAAGTACGGAAAGTCTTAGCAGGAATCTGGAGCGGTGCTCCATGATGGAAGCTTATGAGGTGCGGCAGCTCCTGGAAGTGAAGGGCGTGGAACTGATCATCCGCAACGCATCGGAGAAGGATATTGATGAACTGGAAAATGCGTACCGGGCGCTTGAAAAGAGATATATTGAGACTGGAAAGACAGAAGGGGAGTTCGAGCTGCACAAATTATATTCAGCAAAGACCGGAAGTGTCTTTATGGCACAGACTTTGGAGATTGTACTGAATGCGATTTTTGACATGATGTATGGGAAATTTTCAGATATTTTAGAAGCAGTTTCCGGTGAAGAAGAGCTTGAGTCCCATCGGCAGATTATCAGGGCAATCCGGAAGAGAGATAAAGACACAGCAGAAAAGCTTATGTATGAGCATCTTCAGGCATCTATAGATAGTTTAAAATAGAGTATGTGCATAATGGACAAAAATTGTCGTAAAATTTGTATCTGACAGTCGAAAGTGTCAAATTGTATTGACTATAACAAAGGGGAGGTTTATAAATAACTTAGAGACTAAGTGACTAAGTAGATAAATTCCTGAAACTGAAACGGAAAATAAAAGGAGGAAGGCAGAAAATGGGGATTGCAGAAGAAAGTCTGGCGTTTCATTACGAGAAGATGGGAAAGATTGAGATTGTATCGACAGTGAGCGTAGACAATGAGAAGGATCTGTCATTGGCCTACACGCCGGGAGTTGCCAAGCCTTGTCTGGAGATTCAGAAGGATGTAGAAAAGTCCTATGAGTTGACCAGAAGGCACAATATGTGCCTGGTGGTCACAGACGGTACGGCAGTGCTGGGACTTGGCGATATCGGACCGGAAGCAGGGATGCCGGTGATGGAAGGCAAATGCGTGCTGTTCAAAGAGTTCGGGGATGTAGATGCATTCCCGCTCTGCATCAGGTCCAAAGATGTAGATGAGATCGTGCGGACCATCTATCTTATATCCGGAAGTTTCGGGGGCATTAACCTGGAGGATATCGCAGCGCCGAGGTGTTTTGAGATTGAGGAGCGGCTAAAGGAGCTTTGCGACATCCCGGTATTCCATGATGACCAGCACGGTACGGCAGTGATCACTCTGGCGGGACTGATCAACGCATTGAAAGTTGTGGGAAAGGAAAAAGAGGATGTACGGATCGTAGTAAATGGAGCCGGTGCAGCGGCGACTTCGATCACAAAGCTGCTTCTTAATTACGGTTTCCCGGATATTACCATGTGTGACCGGACGGGAGCTATCTATGAAGGCAGACCAGCGGGCATGAATCCAGTGAAGGAAAAGATGGCGAAGCTCACGAACCTTAAAAAGCAGGAAGGAAAGCTTGAGACGGTGATCCAGGGAGCGGATATATTTATCGGTGTGTCGTCTCCGGGCGTGCTGACTACAGAGATGGTAAAGACGATGGCGAAAGATGCAGTTATCTTTGCCTGTGCGAACCCGACGCCGGAGATCTTCCCAGAGGATGCGAAAGCAGGCGGCGCGGCAGTTGTGGCGACGGGGAGAAGTGATTTCCCGAATCAGATTAATAATGTGCTGGCGTTTCCGGGGATTTTCCGGGGAGCCTTTGATGTGAGAGCAAGTAAGATCAATGAGGAGATGAAGATGGCCGCATCAAAAGCGCTGGCAGGATTGATCACGCCTGAGGAGCTGTGTGCGGACTATATCATTCCGGCGGCATTTGACAAGCGGGTAGGTGCGGCAGTTGCAAAGGCGGTGAAGGAAGCGGCAAGGAAAACAAAAGTTGCAAGAATATAGAAATGAAGAAGAAAGGAGTGCATAAGAATGGAAAGGATTCATTGGCCCGAGGGCAAGAAAAGTGCGGTGATGTTCAGTTTTGACTTAGACGGTGACGTAATCTGGCGGAATATGTCGGCGGACGAGCCAAACGCTGAGAAACTTATCCGTGCCCGCTCCATCGGACAGTATGGCCCCAACCGGTGTGTGGACATGATACTGGATCTGATGGATAAGTATGGGGTGAAGGCGACATTTTATGTGCCGGGCTTTGTGGCAGAGCACAATCCCGATGTGATCCGCAGGATTGCGGACGCAGGGCATGAGATTGGAAACCATGGGTACACCCATGAACGGTTTGTGGAGAAGACTGTGGAGGAGCAGAGGGAGATCATCGAGAAAACCCAGCGGATCATCAAGGAGATTACGGGGAAGGAGCCGGTGGGATTTCGGACTCCGTCGGGAGACTGGCATGTGCGCACGCCGTATATCTTATCGGAGATGGGATTTTCCTATTCCAGTTCCATGCGGGGAGATGACAAGCCTTATTATACGGTTCTTGACGGGGAAGAATCAGATCTGGTTGAGATTCCGTCCAAATGGGAGCTTGACGACTATGTAGCGCAGGCGTACAGCGTGTATCCGGCAGAGCCGGCGGGCCTTGATCGAATCAGTTGTTACCGGAATGTGCAGGACAATGATATCCGTGAATTCCGGGGGTATTACGACATGGGGCTTTGTATCTCATTTTTGATGCATCCCCAGATATCCGGGGCGCCGGGAAGGAATCTTGTGTTGGAGGAGGTTCTTAAGGAAGTGACCTCCCATGAAGATGTATGGGTAGCGACCGGGAGCGAGATAGCAGAATACTGGCGGAAGGCGTACCCAAGGAAGTGCAGGAGAGAGGAGGAGTAAAAGCATGTATGCAAAAGGAATGAATTGGCCGGAAGGCAAAAAGTGTGCAGCATTTATAACGGTCAATCTGTCGGCGGAATTTTTCTGGCTTTCACTGGATAAGAAAGCGGCAGATATGCCAAAGACCCTTTCCCTTGGACAGTACGGGATGTCCCATGGACTGCCGCGGCTCCTTGATCTGTTCGATGAATTTCAGATCAAAGCGACCTTTTTCACGCCGGGAAAGACGGCGGAAACTTACCCGGAGGCGATCAGGGAGATCGCGGAGCGGGGACACGAGATTGCGTGCCACGGTTACGAATATGAGAACTTTTCCCTGTTAAGCTATGAAGAGCAGAAAGTACGTATCGGCAAAGCGGTGAAGGCGATCGAGAAGGCGTGCGGGAAGAAGCCGGAGGGCTTCCGCGCTCCGATCGGAGATCTGATGCTTCAGACGTTAAATATGGCAAGAGAAGAGGGAATGGTATATTCCAGCGACCTTTTTGACGATGACCGGCCGTATTTTCTAAAGGTGAATGAACAAGGGGACGAGATGCTTCAGATTCCGATGCAGTGGGCGAACTTTGATCTTCCGTATTTCGCTTTCAATTATCGTCCGGCATTCCCCTTCGGACAGGGGCGCATCGCCAACTACAGCAATGTACTTTCCAATTGGAAAGATGAGTTTACCGGACATTATAATCATAATCTGTGCTATACGATGCAGCTTGACCCGCAGACAACCGGAAGTCCGGGGCGCACGGCTCTTGTCAAAGAATTTTTGCAGTTCATGACAGGGCATGAGGGCGTGTGGTTTGCGACAGGCAGTGAGATTTATGATTATTGTCAGAATAACAGATCTTGAAGAACACGATGATGCCATATGGCAGAAACAAAAGAATTAAGAAACCCTAAAGGATACCATGATGCTATGCAGCAAAAACAAGGAAAGGAGAATGAGAAAATGGCAGGAAGTTTATGGGGAGGACGATTTGAGAAGGAGATGGACGACATCGTAAAGCAGTTCAATGCGTCCATCGGATTTGACAAAAGGATGTACAACGACGACATCGACGGAAGTATCGCGCATGTAACGATGCTTGGCGAACAGGGAATCGTCTCTATGGAGGAGAAGGATGCGATCATTGCAGGCCTTGAGGATATCCGAAAAGATATCGAGAGCGGAAAGATTACATTCAGTGTGGAGGACGAGGATATCCACATGGGCATCGAGAGCAGGCTGATCCAGCGGATTGGTGATGTGGGAAAGAAGCTCCACACAGCAAGAAGCCGGAATGATCAGTGCCAGGTGGACGGAAGGCTCTATGTCCGAAGAGAGATTAAAGAAATCATGGACCGTCTGCGTTACTTAGAATCCGTCATCTTAGAGAAGGCAGAAAAATATGCGGATGAGATCACCATCGGATTCACGCATCTGCAACATGCACAGCCGATCACCATCGGATTCGTGTTCATGGCATATTTCCAGATGTTCAAGCGGGATCTGCAGAGGCTTCAGGATACTTATGAGCGGATAAATTACTGCCCCTTAGGAGCATGTGCTCTGGCAGGCACGACACTGCCTACCAACCGTCACCGCACAGCAGAACTCCTGGGCTTTACAGCTCCGACGGAAAATGCTATGGACAGTGTCAGCGACCGTGACTACAGTCTTGAGTTCTTAAGCGACGCAGCAATCTCTATGATGCATCTGTCAAGATGGGCGGAGGAATTTACCTGGTGGAATACTTCTGAATTTTCCTATATCGCCATTGACGACAGCTTTTGCACGGGCAGCAGTATCATGCCCCAGAAGAAGAACCCGGATATGGCGGAGCTCCTTCGGGGAAAGGTAGGGCGCGTATACGGCGACCTGATGCAGCTTTTGACGGTGATGAAGGGAACGGCCCTGGCGTATAACAAGGATTTCCAGGAGGATAAGGAGAGCCTGTTTGACGCCATCGATACCTGGAAGGCAAGTATCACGATATTTGCGAAGATGCTGGAAAACACAGAGTTCCGTATGGACCAGATTCAGAAGCAGTTAGGAAAAGGTTTCTTAAATGCAACGGATATCGCGGAGCATTTTGCAAAGCAGGGAATCCCGTTCAGAGAAGCGCATTCTATCGTAGGGCGTATGGTTAAAGCTTGCGAGAACAACAATTGCGATTTTGAAGACCTGACAGACGCGCAGCTCCAGGAGATTGACAGCCGTGTGACAAAGGAGACACTGGGAGATATCAGTATTCCGGCTTGTGTGGAGGCGAGAGTTTCCTATGGCGGTACGGCGCCGTCTGAGGTGAGAAGACAGATTGCGAAAGAGAAGGAATGGCTTGACAGCTTTTAGAGAAAGAAGAGAATAAGGAGGAAGAGAATATGGATGCTGCTGTGGAAACCGTTGTTAATTACGGAATACTTTCATTAGTCCCCCCGGTGCTTGCGATTGCGCTGGCATTGCTGACAAAAAATATTATCGTATCATTGTTCGTGACCGTGTATGTGAGCGCTACGATCGTGGCAGGTTTTAATCCGCTGATGGGCTTTACCACAATGATCCACGATTATATCTTTGGCGCATTGTTAGATGAGGTAAATGTACAGGGACTTATTATGATGACGATCATCGGGGGATTTGTCGCCTTGCTGACAAAATCAGGAGGTGCCTATGCCTTTACGAACAAAGTAACAAAATGGGTCAATTCCCGTACGAAATGTGAGACGGGAATCTGGATCGGCGGTTTGATCGTGTGGTTTACCGATAACGGAAATTCCCTGATGGTAGGACCAATCTTTGAGGCATTGGCAGAGAAACTCCGTGTCTCCAGAGAGAAGTTTGCCTATATCCTGGACTGTACCACAACACCGATCTGTGCGTTGGTTCCGATCATTGGATGGGGCGTGTATACCCAGGGATTGATAGATACGGAGCTTCAAAATGCAGCGATTACGAATACGAACGGCTTTGAAATATTTACCCAGTGTATACCGTTTAACTTCTATGCGATTCTGACGCTGGTCATGGCAGGACTTATGGCGATTACATCGTGGGATTACGGCCCGATGCTTAAGGCACAGAACAGGGCGATGAAGACCGGACAGACTATCAGAGAGGGTGGCACGCCGATGCGCGGTGAGGCTAAAGGACCTGAGGTTGACCCGGATAAAGCAAAGGTAAGCACGATGGTAATACCATTAGTCGTACTTTTGGTTGTCATCTTCGCTTATCTGACCAAATTAGGAATCTGGCATACAAAGGTTGCGGGAAGTGATATCCGTACGGCCATTGCTTCTGGTTTCTTAAGCGGTTTGATCGTACTGATTATTTTATGTATTAAGAATAAGATCTACACGTTTACAGAGTGTATGAAGATTGTCGAGGGCGGCTGGGCAAATATGATGTTCATGTGCGTAGTTCTGACACTGGCATGGTCATTGTCTGGAGTGAACGGAACGATGGGCACTGCGGATTATCTGGTTAAGATCACCCAGGGCTTCCTGAATCCAGGTGTGCTGGCATTTATCCTGTACCTGATGGGAGCGGTGATGTCCTTTGCAACGGGGACTTCTTGGGGAACTATGGCGATCCTTTTCCCAATCGGCATGCCGATGGCAATTAACTTAGGCGTATCTTTGCCGGTGATCAGTGCGGCGATCATCAGCGGTTCAGTTGTAGGAGACCATTGTTCGCCGATTTCGGATACAACGATCATGGCATCGATTGGGGCGGCGTGTGACCATATCGACCATTTTGAAACACAGATGCCTTATGCAGTAACGGCAGGCATCGTTTGCGGAATCCTGTTTCTGATTGCGGGATGGGTGTCAACTCCGCTTACGCTGGTTGGCGGTATCGTAGTATTGATTCCGGTTGTCTATGTTTTGCATAAGATGTCTATAAAGAAGAACGGGCAGGTGAAGACACCAGAGCAAGGATAGGAATTTCTTATACAGACATAGTATTTTTGCATCGGCAGAGGAGTGAAGATACTATGTCTGTTGTGATATGGGAGGGATTTACATGGAGATTAGGAGACTTGAACATGATTTTTCAGTATGTAAGGTATCGGATTATTCGCAGGTTGACCTTGAGGAAGAGTTCTGCTTTGTAGGAAAAACAGATGAGGAGAGGTCGGTTGTCTGCATAACGGATCATGCGCCTGGGAATACAACGGAGCGCGACGACGGGTGGAAAGCGTTTCGGATACAGGGGGTGCTGGATTTTTCCATGGTGGGAGTACTGGCGAGGATATCTGCATTGATGGCGGATAACGGGATTGGAATATTTGCGGTCTCGACGTACAACACAGACTACATTCTTACGAAGAAAGAAAACCATGAAAAGGCGCTGGCGGTGCTTGCTCAGGCAGGGTATAAGATTATTTAGTTCGGAAGAAAGGCGGCGTGAAAGGAGTTGGATATGAGGATCAAGGTAATTATGTCGGATAAGGCGATGAGCAGGGAGACGATGGATGCCAGGGAGGAGATGCTAAAGATTGCGCTTTCCTCTGACGCGGCAGTATCGGTTGACTGTATCAAGCGGGGGCCGGACGAGCTGGACTGCAATACGGACGAGGCTTTTGCGGCGGCAGAGATGGTAAAGGAGAGTATTAAGGCGGAGAGAGAAGGCTTTGATGCGATCGTCATCTACTGCTTCAGTGATGTAGGGATTGACGCGATCCGGGAAAATGTGCGGATTCCGGTCATCGGACCGGGGGAGACGTCCCTTGCGGCGGCTTCTATGCTGTGTAATCGCTTTACCGTGCTGACGTCAGAAAGCGCCAATATTCCAAGAACGTATCGGAGGCTGATGCGAAACGGGATTGCGCGGGAGAAGATGGCGTCGGTAAGAGCACTGGATATTCCGATTGGAGAGCTGAGGAGCAATCCGAAGGCCACAGAGGAATATTTAAGAGCGGTGTGTAAAAAGGCTGTGGAGGAAGACCGCGCGGACGGGATTATCTTAGGATGTCTTGGCATGGCGGGATACGGAAAAAAGATAGAGGATGAGCTGCCGCTTAAAGTGATCGATCCGGCATTTGTGGCGGTCGCATATGCGGAGCTGTGCGTGAGGACGTCTCTTACGCACATTACGGCGGTGTATCCGGCATTTGAGAACAACAGTCATGTGGAACTGTAACTGTTAATCCGGTAGTTTATTTGACTACCCACTCTTTACAAGGAGGTATTTATGACACATTTATTTGATATGGTAAACCAGCTTTTTGCAGGCGCTGTTCCGGTGGCAGATTTTCTCTGGGATTTTCCGACGAATTTTGAATGGTACGCGAATATTCCGATTTTAGGGAACTTTTCGGTGGCAATTCTTCTGCTTCTTGGAGGAAGTTTGTATTTTACGATCAAATTCGGTTTTGTGCAGGTGAAAGAATTTAAGACCAGTATAAGGATGCTGACCCAGAAGAAAGAGACGACTGTCGGTACGTCACAGTTGGCGGCATTCCTCATCAGTATGGGCGGCCGTGTGGGAGCCGGGAATATCGTGGGTGTGACAGGCGCGGTGACCATCGGAGGCCCGGGAGCCATATTCTGGATGTGGGTATCTGCATTTATGGGGATGGCGACGGCATTTGGCGAGGCGACGCTGGCGCAGATTTTTAAAGAGAAAAAGGACAATGAATACGTAGGCGGTTTTACCTTCTACATCCAGAAAATATGGAAGAATAAGGTGTGGATCGGCACAGGCATGTGCATCCTCTATCTGCTCTACAATATGCTGAGTATCCCGGTACATACGTTCCATGTGTTTACGGCGGCAAGTTCCATTGCAAATGAGGTGACCGGCCGGACGACGGAAGTGACGGAGCCGCTTTATTACGTGATAGCTATAGCAATCGTAGTGATCATCGCGGTTATTACTTTCGGCGGGATAAAGAGTGTGGTAAAGTTCTCAGACAAGGTAGTGCCGGTGATGGCGATGGGTTATATCGTGATCGTGGGACTGCTGATCATCCTGAATGTGAATAAGGTTCCGGCATTTTTTGCGGCGGTTTTCGTGGGAGCGTTTAAGCCCCAGGCAATTTTCGGCGGGGCATTCGGTGCGGCGCTGGCACAGGGATTAAAGCGCGGGCTGCTCTCCAATGAGGCCGGTATGGGAACCTCCACCCAGGCGGCTTCCATCGCGGATGCCAACCATCCGTGCGAACAGGGCTTCGTGCAGGCCCTTGGCGTGTTCGTAGATACCATCGTTATCTGCTCTCTTGCAGGATTTGTAGTTACGGCTGGTGCAATCTGGCAGAGTCCAGGTGTAGACTGGGAGACGATGAAGCTTGATAAGATTGGGACATTTTTAGCGTCTATCAAAGTGCTGGTTCCGGGAGAGGGAGCGCTTGATACGATCGTCTTTATCTTCGTGGTAGTTGCCTTTGGGTTATTTGCATTTACCACATTGCTCTGCGACCTGACTTATACAGAGATTGCGGCGAACAAGATATCGAAAAGTAAAGGATTTATCTTCTTTTCCAGAGCGCTGGGTGCACTGTTTTTCGTACCGCTGGGGACGATTACGGTTCTGGCGGGCTTGCAGCTTGACAATTTGTGGTATGTATCTGACCTGATCAATGTTATACTTATATTTATCAATATCCCGACATTGATCGTGGGCAGGAATATTGTCATGAAAGCCTACCGCAATTACAAGACAGGCGGCGGAAAGCGGTTTGTTGCGGCGGATATTGGTATAGAAAGCGAAGTTTGGAGTAAAGAAGAAAGATAATGGATCATTCTCGGATGAAATTCGATACAGAGATTTCGAAAACGATTATTAAAATTGCATGGCCGGCGATGTTAGAACAGCTCCTTGCCTGTATGGCATCGCTGGTGGATACGGCGATGGTAGGTTCCCTCGGGGCGGTGGCTACGGCATCTGTGGCGGTAAACGTCGTATTCGTCTGGGTGAGTAATGGGTTGATGGGTTCGGCGGGTACAGGATTTTCCTATATGATCGCGCGTTCCGTGGGCGAGAAAGATCCGGCCAAGACCAGGAGTCTGGGATTGCAGTCAGTCACCTGTGCGGCATGTGTAGGGATGTTCCTTTTGACCTTGATCTTGTGCTTTCATCAGATGATTCCCGTGTGGATGGGCGCGGCGGAGGATGTGGTTCCCCATGCAAGGGTGTACCTTCGGATCATCGGGTATGGGATGGTGCCCCAGGCACTTGCTGTTATGCTGTCGTCCAATTACCGTTCTACAGGAAATACAAGGCTTCCGCTTATGCTCAGCATCATTGCCAATGTGGGGAATATCGTCGGGAACTTTCTTTTGATATACCCGGAGCGGGATGTTCTTTTTGGCGGCAGGAGCATTCATATCTGGGGAGCCGGGATGGGGATAAAAGGGGCGGCGTCAGCCACCTGTGCTTCACAGGTATTTCTGGCGCTTATGCTCCTTTTTACTATGCGGAAGAAAGAATCCGTGTTTGGACTTGTTCTGGAGAGGAAGGCGTATGCGGTCAGTAAAAGTACGCTTTTCACTTTGAAAAAAATCGGGATTCCGGTACTTTTAGAGCGCTGGACGCTGAACTTCGGGCAGGTGGTCCTGACCTCTATCCTTGCTTCTTTAGGAACGGTGGCGCTTTCAGCCCATTACCTCACTGCCCAGATTGAAGGAATCTTGTATATGCCGGCCTATGGGATGTCTTATACGGCGACAGCCCTCATCGGACAGGCGATCGGAGCGGGGCGTAAAAGTCTGACCAAAAGCTATATGAAATATATCTGCTTCTGGGGTGTGGTCCTGATCGAACTTTTCTGTGTCCCGGTAGCACTGGGAGCGCATGTTATCATGGAGCTTTTCAGCAGCGATTCCGGCGTAGTAGCGCTTGGGACAAAAACCCTGTTCGTGGCAGCGGTGACGGAGATTTTTTTCTCGTTTTTCGTCATATCCAGCGGAATCTTTCGCGGTGCAGGGGACGTGACATTTTCCTTTCTTGTGAGCCTCATCGGCATGTGGGGACTTCGGGTAGGTATGGTGTGGGCGGCGGTAAATGTGTTCCGTATGGGGATCGTCAGTGTATGGCTGATCATTGGTGTTGACTGTATGGTGCGGATGGTGCTCTGTATATTGAGACTTAAGAGCGGGAAGTGGCTTAGAGTTGGCTGATCAGCGAAAGCAGTTTGGACGTTTTACGGCATTTCCGTTGTATTTTAACAAGTTCCTGAAAAAAATAATTTTCACATAAGACGGAAAATAATCAGCTTTTAATATTGTGTGTGTTAAAAATAAACAATTAAAATACTTGTAATTCTTTAGGTTTTGTCCGACAAAACCTAAGAAAAAAGGTATAATAGATTACAGAGATCGACGCAAACGAGCGGAAGATAAAAATAAGGAGGCAAGACATGGCAATCCAAGTAAAGAGTGAAATCGGGAAATTAAAAAAAGTCATGCTCCACAGGCCGGGAAAGGAATTAGAACACCTGGTACCGGGCGACTTAGAGCGGCTGCTTTTTGACGATATCCCTTATCTTAAGACAGCACAGAATGAACACGACTTGTTCGCCGGCATCATGCGGGGGGAAGGTGTCGAGGTTGTATATCTGGAAGATCTGACCGCGGATGTGCTTAAGGGAAATGAAGAATTAAAGCGGCAGTTTGTGGAGCAGTTCATTGCTGAAGGAGAAGTGCCGGATGATAAGATGAGGGAGTACCTTGCATCTTATCTGATGGAGATCAGAGACGAAAAAGAGCTGGTGCTCAAGCTGATGTCCGGTGTCCGGGTCGGGGAGCTGGAAGTTAAGACAAACCGTCCGCTGGTGAATCTGGTTAAGACGGACAGCCAGTTTATCATGGATCCGATCCCGAACCTGTATTTTACGCGAGATCCCTTCGCATGTATCGGTAACGGCGTAAGCTTAAACTGTATGTATTCCAGGACAAGGAGAAGAGAGACACTCTTTGGAAAATATGTTCTGGAGAACCATCCGGATTTTGCAGGGAAGACACCGTTCTATTACACAAGGGAATTGCCGTATTCCATTGAGGGCGGCGATATCCTGAACTTAAATAGCAAGGTGCTGGCTATCGGGATTTCCCAGAGGACGACAGCGGAAGCGATCGAGCTTTTAGCTCAGCGTATCTTTGCGGATGAGCATGCGGAGATCGAGACGATCCTTGCGCTTGATATTCCGGCAATCCGGGCGTTCATGCATCTGGATACGGTATGCACGCAGGTAGATTACGATAAATTTACCATCCATCCGGGGATTTTAGGGACACTTCGGATCTTCGAGCTTAAAAAGGGTGAGAAACAAGGCGAGCTTAAGGTCACAGAGATGCGTTCCTCATTGGCAGAGGTCTTAGCGGAGCATTTAAAGCTTGATAAAGTAACGCTTATCCGCTGCGGCGGCAAGGACGCCATCGCATCCGAGCGTGAGCAGTGGAATGACGGGTCAAATACGCTCTGTATCGAGCCGGGAAAGGTGGTCGTATATGACCGCAATTATGTGACGAACCAGATCTTAAGAGAGAATGGAATCCGTGTTCTTGAGATGGCAAGCTCAGAACTGTCAAGAGGTAGAGGGGGCCCGCGGTGCATGAGTATGCCGTTGGAGAGAGAGCGAATGGAAAGCCGGTAACCTGGCATTCACAATATTATTAATGAAAAGGAGATTAAAATCATGGCAACTAATATCAGAGGAAGAAATTATTTGAAACTTTTAGACTATTCATCAAAAGAGATGCGTTATCTTCTTGACCTTGCAAAAAACTTTAAGGATATGAAGCGTGCAGGAGTTCCGCATAAATATCTGGAAGGAAAGAATATCGTTTTATTATTTGAAAAAACATCTACAAGGACACGCTGCTCTTTTGAGGTGGCAGGCATGGATCTTGGCATGGGAGTTACTTACCTTGACCCGGGCAGCAGCCAGATGGGTAAAAAAGAGAGTATTGCTGACACGGCAAGGGTACTTGGCAGGATGTACGACGGCATCGAGTACAGAGGATTCAGCCAGGAGTTGGTAGAGCAGCTTGCTGAGTATGCAGGAGTTCCGGTATGGAACGGCCTTACTGACCAGTTCCACCCGACACAGATGCTTGCTGACCTTCTGACCATCGAAGAAAACTTCGGAAGACTGGCAGGGCTTAACTTCACCTACTTCGGAGATGCCAGAAATAATATGGGCAATTCCCTGATGATCGCCTGTGCAAAGATGGGACTTAACTTTACCGCCTGCGCGCCGAAGGAATTGTTCCCGGAGGAGTCTCTGGTAAATACTGCAAGAGAGATCGCGGCGGAGAACGGATGCGAGATCCGTCTGACCGAGAGCGTAGAGGAAGGTGCAACAGGCGCAGACGTTATCTACACAGACATCTGGGTATCCATGGGCGAGCCGGATGAGGTGTGGGAGACAAGGATCAATCTGCTTAAGAAATACCAGGTAAACGCTGACGTGATGAAAATGGCAAAAGATACTGCCATCTTTATGCACTGCCTGCCGTCCTTCCATGACACGAATACCGTGATCGGTGCCCAGATTGCAGAGAAATTCGGCATCACCGAGATGGAAGTGACAGACGAGGTATTTGAGTCGAAGCAGTCCGTTGTATTTGACGAGGCAGAGAACCGTATGCATACGATCAAGGCAGTGGTATATGCGACATTAAAGTAAAGATAGAAAGGGGAAGTTCAGTATGTCATTTGAAATGCCAAGATATCATCATCCGGATTTCACAGAGGAGAGATTCGTCAATGCGCCGGATGCAGTATATGAAGTGTCAGAAAAAGACGGCGTAGCGCCGGATAACTATCATAGTACATCCATGTACCCGGAATATTTTAAGATAAACGGAGAGTGGAGGCTGGCTGAGGAAAGCCGCATGGATTCCTGTGTTGTTCTTCGAGATGACGGGCGCCTTGCAGTTGTAGAAGCGAGAAACTTAAAAAAAGGCGATAAGGTCATGCTGGGCAGGACGGAGAAATGCGAGGACGGCATCTATATGCACTGTCATGGATTTGAGGATGACAGTGCTGGGATCGACGACCAGTTTGTATTCCGTCAGGGAAGAAGCCGGGAGACATCCTATGCCCGCGACTATGACAAATTATTCGAGCTTTTGAAATATGAGAAAGAACACGGCGGAAAGGTTGTATGGGTGATGGGTCCGGCATTTGCTTTTGATGCAGACGCAAGGGCAGCGATGGCAGCGCTGTTTGACAACGGCTACGGGCAGGCGCTTTTAGCCGGAAATGCATTGGCGACCCACGATTTAGAGGGGGCGCTCCTTCACACCGCTCTGGGACAGGATATCTATACCCAGAAGTCCCAGCCAAACGGACATTACAATCATCTGGATGTATGCAACAAAGTAAGAAGAAGCGGGTCTATCCCCCAGTTTGTGAAAGATTATGATCTGGATGACGGTATCATCTGCAGTTGCGTGAGAAACGATATCCCGATTGTGCTGGCAGGCTCCATCCGTGACGACGGACCGCTTCCGGAGGTGATTGCAGATGTATATAAAGCGGCAGATACTATGCGCGAACAGGTGCGCGGGGCGACGACGGTCATCTGTCTTGCGACGATGCTCCACACCATTGCCACCGGTAATATGACACCGTCTTTCCGCGTGCTCGACGACGGAACAGTCCGTCCGGTGTACCTTTATACGGTTGACGCTGACGAGTTCGTCGTAAATAAGCTGTTAGACAGAGGAAGCTTAAGTGCGACGACGATCGTGACCAATGTCCAGGATTTCATCACGCTTGTTGCCAAAGGGCTTGGCGTGATCAAGTAAAGAACCGGCGCGTTGTTTACGCGCCGGCAATACCTTAAAGGGCATCTTCCTGAAGCTCCACTGAGCGCCGGAATTTGCCCGGGGTCATAGAGCGGAAACGCAGGAAATTCCGCGTAAGCGTCTTTTCCGTGTTATACCCGACCTCAAGGGCGATGGTAAGGATGCTCTTGTCGGTGGTCAGGAGAAGCTCACAGGCGCGGTTGATCCGGATATAGTTCAGATAATCACTGAAATTCATCTCCACTTGGAACAGGAGGATGCGGTTTAGCTCCTTCGGTGAGATGTGGAAATGTTCACTTACATTTTTGGGCTGCAAGTCCTCAGCGTAGTTTCTGTAGATATAGGAAACAATCGTATAGAAAACCTGCCGGTCTTTGATTCGGCATTTGTCCCCGATGGACTGGTAGGTTTTACGGAAATCATTGGCTTTCATGCCAATCCGTGCCAAAAACACCTTGCTGATGTGGGCGCTGTCAACAAAGCCGAGGATTTCAGCCAGTTCTTCCAAAGTAAAATCTGTGTAAAGCAGATAATTAATGGTTTTACCCACCCGCATTTCATTCAGCAGGTCAAAAAAGGACAATCCAGTTGTCCGTTTGATGTATGAGCTGATCGCAGATTCGCTCATGTAGAACTGCTGTGACAGCATGGACAGTGTGATCTTTTCGTTCAGATGTGTATAAAGATACTGAAAGATCTCGCTGGTTTCCGTGGAAGCGTCCTGCGTCGGCAAGGTATGACAAGTACGGATAAATGACACGATGATCTCAATCAGCTTATTGGTAATATAAAGCTTGCAAAGGCCCAGAGACTCTGAGGCAGTCTCGGCGTCGGAGGAATCGAGCCGTGACAGGGTGCGCAGTTCATCCTTGATCTGGAGGAATAATTGCTGCATCTTCACATGTTCCCGTGTGTCGAAAGTGACAACAGGGCTGCGGGACATGGATTGGGACACGGACAGGCTTACGCTGTCCGGATTATAAAATGTCTTGATGATCTCATTGATATTATCAAAATAATAAGCCATAACAAAAAATTGAAGCGGAGATTTCACTTCAACAATATCGGTAATCTGCCATGGCAGTACGGAGACGAGGGTTCCTTTTACCAGCGGGTATTTTTTGCCGTTTAAAAGGAGAGTGCCTTCGCCTTCATTAATTAGCCACAATCTGGACATCGGATGGATCAGAGGCGTGGTCGGGGCAGAGATAACTTCGATGTCGAAGCTGCATAGCCTTGTCTCGTCCTCCTTAGAACAATAGATGCTTTGGATTGGTACTAGTTTTGTCATTCGTGGAACCTCCGGTTAATTACTGATTTAATTATAAAGTTTTTTCGAGCAGGATACAACAGAAAAATAAAAAGGAGAGGTGACAGTTATGGAAAAGATTGTAATTGCCCTTGGGGGAAATGCGCTGCAGTCAAAGAAGAGCGCGCCGACAGCGGCAGGGCAGTTAGAAGTAGTAAAAAGAACGTGTGAAAGAATTGCTGACATCAGCAGCCAGGGCTATGAGGTTGCTATTGTGCATGGCAACGGCCCGCAAGTCGGCCGGATCCTTCTTGCCTCAGAATCGGCGAAGGAAGTGACTCCTGCAATGCCTTTTGATGTGTGCGGAGCGATGAGTCAGGGCTATATCGGTTATCATATCCAGCAGGCGTTAAAATATGCACTGAGCCTGCGCAATAAAAACTGTCCGGTTCTCACTGTAGCGACGCAGATGGTAGTGGATGAAAATGACCCCGGCTTTGCCAATCCGACAAAGCCCATCGGTCCGTTTTACAGTGAAGAAGAGGCGAAGAAGCTTACAGAGGAAAAAGGATATACCATGAAAGAAGATGCCGGAAGAGGCTGGCGCAGAGTGGTAGCTTCCCCGATTCCCAGAAGGATTGTCGAGATTGAGGCCATCAAGAAACTGTGGGATTCCTCTATCGTCATCTCCTGCGGGGGAGGCGGAATCCCGGTGATCGAGCGGATGGACGGAACGCTGGAAGGCGTTGCGGCAGTGATCGACAAGGATTTTGCTGCGGAACTTTTGGCGGAGCAGGTGGATGCGGATGTACTGATGATCCTGACAGAAGTAGAGAAGGTGGCAGTCAACTGGGGGAAAGAAAACCAGCAGGATCTTGATCACATGAGCCTTAAGGAAGCTGTTCAATATATTGAGGAAGGACAGTTCGCGGCGGGAAGCATGTTGCCGAAGGTAGAAGCAGCTATGAAATTCGCCCGTACATATCCCGATAAGAAGGCGATCATCACAAGCCTTGACAAAGCCATAGATGCACTGGAGGGAAAGACCGGGACAGTGATAACTTTTGCATGATAACCTTTGCGTAAAATTTAACTGTTAAATTTCCGGCGGTTGTGATATGATAGTTGAAACGGGGATTGGAAATGAGGATTTTTCATGAAGATATTAATTATAGACGCACAGGGCGGCGGTATGGGCAGGCAGCTTGTCACGTCCGTAAAAAAGGAATTCCCCCAGGCGGAAGTGGGGGCGGTAGGTACGAACTCGCTTGCATCATCGAATATGTTAAAAGCAGGAGCGGACTTTGCGGCTACCGGGGAGAATGCGGTGCTTGTGGGATGCCGGCGGTCTGATGTGATCATCGGCCCGGTGGGAATTGCTATCGCGGATTCTATGCACGGCGAGATCACCCCGGCTATGGCGGCGGCAGTCGGGCAGAGCAGTGCGAAAAAGCTCTTAATTCCCATGAACCAGTGCGGCAATGTGATCGTCGGAGTGAAGAATACGTCTATGGGTTATATGATCGAGGCGGTGATCGAACAGCTCAGAGAATATGTAAAAGGATATGTATTCTGATGATACTAAACCAGGGCGGCAGAAGACGTCTCAGAGAGGTACAGAAGTGCCGGGGAGCATCATCGTTTACACCTTTGATAGAATTAGTAATAGAGTATATTGAAAAAGGTATGCCAGAAGGTGTACAGATTCCAGGAAGGAAGTCTGTATGCCTTCTTTGCGCTAAAATCTGAAAATCTGGATATATCATAGGAGGGAAGATTAAGGAATAATGGACGCGAGAGAAATCTTAGAACAGGTAAAATCAGGCCGGATGTCTGTCGATGATGCGGAAAGCTTTTTCAGGCGGCAGCCGATCGAGGAGCTTTCCTTTGCCAGACTTGACACTCACAGAAAGCTTCGCTCCGGGTTTGCGGAGGTAGTCTTTTGCAGTGGGAAGGCAGATGAACATCTTCTCGGGATTTATGAGAGAATCTACAGTATGGAGGGGGAGGTGCTTGGCACGCGGGCCTCAAAAGAGCAGGCGGCATTGATACAGAAAAGGTTCGGGGAGGCAGAGTATGACCCGCTCTCAAGGATTCTGAAGATAGAGAAAAGGGATAAAAAAAGAATGGGGAAAATCGTGGTCTGCACGGCCGGAACTGCAGATATCCCGGTGGCTGAAGAGGCGGCGCAGACAGCGGAGTTCTTTGGAAACTGTGTGGAGCGTATCTTTGATGTGGGAGTGAGCGGGATACACCGGCTGCTCTCGAAAGTGGAGACCATACAGAGCGCAAACTGCGTGGTGGCGGCAGCGGGGATGGAGGGCGCTCTTGCCAGTGTGATCGGAGGGCTTGTGGATAAACCGGTGATCGCGGTCCCTACATCGGTGGGCTACGGAGCCAGCATGAACGGGCTGTCCGCACTGCTGACAATGATCAATTCCTGTGCCAACGGGATAGCAGTGGTAAATATTGATAACGGATACGGCGCCGGATATATGGCGGCGCAGATCAACCGTTTGGCGGTGCATGAGGCCGGATAAGGCGATCGCAGGCGGAGATAAAACAGAAAAAGAAATCAAGGAGGAAAAACGATGCATATGGCAGATGCGCTGGTATCACCAGCAGTAGCAGGAACAATGTATGCAGTATCTACAGCAGCGGCTGCGTACGCAGTGAAGGAGATAAAATTAGAGGATCTGGACCGGAAGGTGCCGGCCATGGGAGTGATGGGAGCATTCGTATTTGCAACCCAGATGATCAACTTTACCATCCCGGGGACAGGATCGTCTGGGCACTTATGCGGCGGGATGCTTCTTGGCGCCATCCTGGGGCCTTGCGGCGGCTTTTTGACGATGATAGCGATTCTGGCGATCCAATGCCTGCTGTTTGCAGACGGCGGCTTGCTTGCCCTTGGGTGCAATGTGTGGAATATGGCTTTTTATGGCTGCTTTGTCGGCGGATTTCTTATCTGGCGGACAGTGACGGGAAAGAAGATGACGAAGGGAAGGATAACGGCAGCGTCGATTATCGGCTGCATTGCAGGGCTGCAGCTTGGAGCATTTTCCGTTACCCTACAGACATTGCTCTCCGGGATTACAGAGCTGCCTTTTGCTGTATTTTTAGGAATGATGCAGCCGATCCACCTGGCGATCGGGCTTGTGGAAGGGTTGATCACTGCGGCAGTACTGGTGTTTATCTATGAGGCGCGTCCGGAGATCTTATATGGCTACACGAAAGAGGCCGGAAAGTCAGCGGGACGCATGAGCCGGAAAGGCGCGGTGACGGCGTTGGCAGTGATGGCCCTTATCATCGGGGGAGTGGTGTCGTTATTCGCCTCCGGCAATCCGGACGGGCTTGAGTGGTCCATGGAAAAGGTTGCAGGGACGGCGGAGCTTGCGGCAAGTGGAAATGTGTACCGGATTGCGGAAAAGCTTCAGGGAATAACGGCGATTTTGCCGGATTACGCATTCAAGGCTTCGGACAGCGCAGCGGGAACTTCCTTTTCCGGGATTGTCGGCGGTGTGATTGTGCTTGTGGCGTGCTTTTTCATCTGTATGCTGGTTAAGAAAGCAAGGCAGGCCAAAGAGCAATGAGCAGGATAAGCGATGCGATCTCAGAGCTTCATAAACTGGATATGGAGGCGGGAAAACGCGGGTGGCTGCAGGGGATTCATCCCCTGCCAAAGCTTCTTGTGACGCTTTTTTTTCTTGTGCTTGTCGTTTCTTATGGAAAATACGACCTGTCCGGCCTGCTTGTGCTGGGGATATATCTGATCATTACATTTGTGTTGGGGGACATATCGGTGAAGTTGTTGTTAAAGCGGATGAGGATCGTGCTGGGGCTGGTCTGCCTGATGGGGATAGCAAATCCGTTTTTTGACAGGGAAGCAGTGCTTATACTGGGGGGCTTTGCCGTCACGGGCGGGATGGTATCTGCGGCGACGCTGGCGGTAAAAGGAGTATTTGCAGTGTCGGCCTCGTATCTTTTGATCGTGACAACATCGGTGGAGGATATTTGCTATGCGCTGCGTGCGCTTCACGTGCCGAAGATATTTGTGACGGTTTTGCTGCTGGTGTACCGCTACATCATCGTTTTCCTCAAGGAGGTTGAACGGATGACAGATGCCTATGCGCTGCGCGCGCCGGGGCAGAAGGGACTTAACCAAAAGGTATGGGGGACATTTGCGGGACAGCTTCTTCTGCGGAGTATGGACAGGGCGCAGACAGTCTACGACAGCATGATGATGCGGGGCTATAACGGCGAGTTCTATCTGCGGTGCAAACGGTCAGCGGAGCGCGGGGACTATCTGTACGCGGCCGGTTGGAGCACGGCGCTTTTGCTTATCCGAATCATACATTTTTAGTGAAAATAGCAGGGAGACATGGTCATGAACATATTGGAGATTGAAAATCTTTCATTTTCCTACGGCAATCCGCGGGATATGTATAAGAAAAATGTCCTGGACGATATCAATATCCGGATATCCGGCAGCGAGAGCGTAGGGCTTATCGGGGAGAACGGCGCCGGAAAGTCTACATTTCTAAAGCTTCTCACCGGGCTTTTGGAGCTTAAAGACGGCGAGATCCGGGTTGCAGGACTTGGGCTTAAAAAAGAGAATCTAAAGGATATCCGGGCAGAGATCGGCTATGTGTTCCAGGATTCGGACAGCCAGCTCTTTATGTCAACGGTGTATGATGACGTAGCATTTGCTCCGAGAAATTATGGGAAGAGTGAGGAAGAGGTGAGGGCAGCAGCGCTTTTGGCGCTTAAAAAGGTGCATATGGAGGATAAAAAAGACCGGCAGATCTACAGATTATCTGGTGGGGAGAAGAAACTGGCGGCTATCGCCACCGTGCTTGCTGTGGGAGCAAAGCTTATGCTCCTTGATGAGCCGTCCGTGGCGCTTGACCCGAAAAACCGGCGGAATCTGATCCGTATCTTAAATGAACTGCCGGGGGCGAAGCTTATCGCGAGCCATGATCTGGATTTTGTGTACGATACGTGTGAGAGAGTGATCCTTCTGTCAGGCGGGCGGATTGCGGCGGACGGGGGAACAAAAGAGATTTTGACCGACCGGGAGCTGTTGGAAAAGCATGGGCTGGAGCTGCCGCTGTCGTTTTCGCGGGGCTGCCCTTGTTGAAAGATCGGGTTCATAAAGACATGTATACAGCGAAAACCCGCTTGCCATCAGGCTTGCGGGTCTTCGTCGTTGTTATAGTTATCTAAAAAGGAATGAGAGTAAAGTGCTGCACGATATGTCGTGCATACTTTTATGAGGGGGAGATAGTGATAAGTTCTTTATCAACTATCTGTCTCTAAGTATAAAAGGTAAATGTGTCTAAAATATGTTGTTTCTCTTAAACAAATCGAAAATTTCTTAAAAACAACTTAAATTCCGGAGTTTTATGTATAATTCTGTCGGCTTATGCACCGTCCCGGCCTGGAT
Source organism: uncultured Lachnospiraceae bacterium (assembly GCA_947363565.1). Taxonomy (GTDB): domain Bacteria; phylum Bacillota; class Clostridia; order Lachnospirales; family Lachnospiraceae; genus MD308. Next base: position 23,050 of record CANAPP010000026.1, read on the forward strand.
GAATATGCTTATTATGAGTAAGGTATGTTAAAGAAGTGAAGCTTATATGGCGAAAGTTAAATTTATCGTAATAGATGTTTCCCATCATCAGGGGAAAATCGACTGGAAGAAGGTAAAAAGAAGCGGCATCGGGGGCGTGATCATCAGGGTGTCGGACAGCACGGGAAGGATGGACAGAGAGTGTGACAGGAATATTGCCCAGTGCGAAAAGCGCGGCATTCCTTTCGGCCTTTATATCTATTCCCGGGCAAAGAATAAAAAGAAGGTAAGACAAGAGGCGGAGATTATCCTGAAAAAGGCGGAGGGACATAAGATCAGCTTCCCGCTGTACATCGACCTGGAACAGCCGGGGTGTGAAAAATATGCGAAAATGGCCGCGAAGGAATTCGGCAGGATCGTGGAAAAGCGAGGTTACCGGTGCGGCGTGTACGCCAACCAAAGCTGGTGGAAAAATTATCTTAAGGGATTAAACCGGTATTCCAAGTGGGTCGCACGCTACGGGAAAGCGCCGACGATATCCCAGGTGGATATGTGGCAGTATACGATGGAAGGCAAGGTATCCGGCATATCCGGCAACTGCGATAAGAATAAATGCTATGTGGACTTCCCGAAGCTGTTAGGATAGAAAGCAAAGATACAGAACCGGAAGCAGGAAAGGAAAAGACCTGCTTCCGGTTTTGACAAATGCCGATTGGACATTGCGCCGTTTTTGTGGTTTTCTGAAGCTGCGGGATAATCCCAGGCTACGGGATAATCCCGCCATCGTTGATGGCGATGATCCTGCACGGGCAGGCTTCGATCCCGACGATCTTAAGGGGCAGCATAAAGACAAGTGCTCTTCCGTTCTCAATCTTGTCAAGATTCGTCAGAGATTCTACCATTGCCAGGTTATTTTTGAAGGCCAGGTTGTGGTTCGGCTGGTCCGGGATGTTGAAATTCTCGAGGGAGGTTGCATCCGTTCCGATGGCGACAATCTTTTTTTCCCTGATCAGCCATTCCATGGCGTCACAGGCTACATACGGGTACGGCTCCCAGTCCGCGGTACGCCATTTTGCATCAAGCCCGGTGTGGAGGAACACGATATCGCCTTCCTTGATCTTGTCGTCGTAGGCTTTGAACTCCTCAAGGGACATGCAGTCCCCCGCCTTTTTATCCGTGAAATCCAGGACAACCGCCTCGCCGATCAGGCTGGTGAGCGGGAAGTTGGAAGCGTTCATGCCGCCTTCTACGTGATGGAGCGGGAACTCTACGTGGGTTCCGCAGTGGGTGGAAAAATTCACGTCTCCGGATACGTACCAGGTTCCCGGGCTGTGCGGCTCGCCGCGCTCTCCTAAGATGTCCACGTCATACACCCATGTCTGCAGGTTGAAGGGCTCTTCCCTTGGGATCATTCGGTGGCTCAGTTCCACAACTTTGCTGAAGTCAACTTTCATCATCATCTCTCCTTTTTGAATGAATTATGTTTATGGTGTGCTAAGAAGCTTTGCCCGCTTTTCCATCGTGTCTTTTAATGCAGGGTAAAGTTCTTTATACAGTGAAAAATATTCCTGGTACAGTTCGTGGTTCTTTTTATCCGGAAGAACCGGAGGATTCATGGCAATCCAGGAATCTATCACATCAGGGTCTTTGATATATCCGGCACCCATGGCTGCCAGAAAAGCGTCGCCTAAAGGTGCTTCGATTTCCTGGACCGGCGTCAGGACCGGAAGGCCCGTCACGTCCGCGAATATCTGCTTCCAGACTGTGGAACGCGCGCCGCCGCCCACGAGGATGATTTTTTCAATCGCCATGCCGGACTCAGTCGGGCCAGAACCATCTGTGCCGGAGCCTGCCGCGTCTGCACCGGTCATGGATTCCATGATATGGAGCAGCGAGTATGCGACGGCTTCCAGAACTGCCCGGTAGATATGGGCTTTTGTATGTGCCAGCGTCAGGCCGAACAGAACTCCCGAAGCCTTTTCGTCCCAGATAGGGGTGCGTTCTCCCATGAAGTAAGGAAGGGCGATGAGGCCGCCGCTCCCGGGACCGACGTGGTTTTCGGCGATCATCTGCTCTAAGTTATCGTAAGTGTCGCCGGAATCGTCGCCGCAGAAGTTCAGGGCGAACCATCTTGGGAGCGCTCCGGCTGTGGATGCGCCTCCGTAAGTATAGGATAACCGGGTAGGGTCGATGCAGTAGGGCATGGAGACAAGATTTGCGTTGTCCGGCCGTTTATCGTGGATATATCCCCAGTTGAGGGAAGTTCCAAGGACAGCGGCATTGTCTCCGGGGCGGATGATGGATGCGCTCAGCATAGATGCGATGCAGTCCACTGTGCCGGTACAAAGCGGCACCGGGCAGTCAAGCCCCAGCCTCTTCTGGTACTCTTCGTTCAGCGTGCCGATGATATCCTGGGGATGGCGGAAATCCTGGGGCAGCGCCCCGTAAGGGATGTTAAGCTCCCGGCACATCTCATCAGACCAGCTGTGGGTGCGGTAATCATAGATGCCGCCCACATTCCCCGCGGAGCAGTAATCGACGCAGAGCGTCCCGGTCATCTTGTAGATGATGTAACTGTGTATCGGTACGATATGGCGGATTTTCGCCCAGTTCTCCGGCTCGTGTGCCTTTACCCACAAAAGTTTGGTGTAGCCGAAGTAGGAGTCGATGCCATTGCCGGTAGCTTCAAGGATGCGCTCTTCGCCGATGGTTTCCCGGACCATGTCGCCTTCCGCTTTTGCGCGCCGGTCCATCCAGATGATCACCGGCCGTATGGAATTCATCTGCACATCACACATTACCCCTGTACCGCCATACAGGGCACTGATACAGATGGAAGCGGGAGCAGTGCCGGCGGGAAGCTTTGTGACCACCTGGCGGATGGTGGATGTGGCAGCGTCAAGCCATACCTCGGGTTCCTGCTCTGCCCAGTTGTCCTGGGGCTTTAGGACGTCGTAGGTAACCGAGGCCTGGGACAGGATATTTCCTTTAACATCCACGGCTACCGCTTTGGTGCCGGAGGTTCCGATATCGCAGCCGATAAAAATGGGTGTACTCATATAACTTCCCTCCTATATCGCATTTTCCAGTTCCTGCATGCCGTTTTCGTATTCTTCCTTGGTGGGCGTTTTCCCGTGGAAGGCGACGACATTTTCCATAAAGGACACGCCCTTTCCCTTGACGGTGTGGGAAATGATGGCGGTCGGCACGCCTTTTTTCGCTCTGGCTTCGTCCAAAGCAGCAAAGATCTGGTTAAAATCATGGCCGTCGATCTCGATGGTGTGGAAGCCGAAAGCCTTCCATTTTGCGCCGATATCGAGCATATCCTTGACCTTCTTTGTCTCGGCATCGTTCTGGAGCCCGTTAACGTCAGTGAAGGCGACTAAGTTATCCAGATGGTAGTGAGAGGCGGTGGCAGCGGCCTCCCAGATCTGCCCTTCGTTGATCTCGCCGTCGCCGATCATGCAGTATACCCTCGCACCGATGCCCTGATGGCGGTTTCCTAAGGCCATGCCGTTGGCGGCGGAAAGCCCGATCCCGAGAGAGCCGCTGGTCATCTCAACGCCCGGGGTCTTTTTCATGTCCGGGTGTCCCTGAAGCATGGAGTCGATGCGCCGGAAAGAGCTCATCAGCTTTTCCTTTGGGAAAAATCCCGCATTTGCGAGAGTAGCATAGAGCGCGGGGGCGGTGTGTCCTTTGGAGAGGACGAATCTGTCCCGGTCTTTTAAGGAAGGATCCTTCGGGTCATAGTGCATCTCGTCAAAGTACAGCGCGGTCAGCATTTCCACCATGGAAAATGAGCCGCCGAGGTGGCCGGACTGTATATTGTAGATCATGCGCAGGATGTCTTTGCGGATGGTGTTAGCCTGTAGTTTTAATTCATCAATATTTCTGGACATATGTGATACCTACCCTTTCGTGTTCATAGTTTTCATACTGATTGCTTTCTTTGCTGCGGCGATGATGTCGTCGGCGGTCAGGCCGTATTTCCGGTACAGTTCATCCTGGCTTCCGGATTCGCCGAAGCGGTCAGGGACGCCGACGCGGATGACCGGGACCGGGCAGGTCTGCGAAAGGTATTCGCACACCGCGCTTCCAAGCCCGCCGATAACCGAATGATCCTCGGCAGTGACGAAAGCGCCCGTCTTTTTCGCCTTTTCAAAAAGCAATGTTTCCGCAAGGGGCTTGATGGAGTAGGCGTTGATGACCGTGGCTCCTATGCCCTGGGATTTGAGGCCCGCGGCTGCGATCAATGCCTGCTCGACCATAAGCCCGCAGGCGGCTATGGTGATATCATCCCCTTCCCTTAAGACGTCCGCACCGCCGGGAGTGAAGCTCTTATTTCCATCGAAGATATCCTCGGCCAGATCGCGCCCGAGACGAAGGTAAGCCGGCCCGTCGTGCTTAAGCATCGCCTGGAGGGCGGCTTCTGTCTCGGTGACATCGGCTGCGGCAAACACTTTGAAGTTCGGGAGCGAGCGGATAACCGCCATGTCCTCCAGAGCCTGATGGGTCGCGCCGTCCTGTCCTACGCACAGGCCGCTGTGGGTCGCGACAATCTTTACGTTGAGGTTAGGATAAGCGATGGCCTGGCGGATCTGCTCGAAAGGCTTTTCGGATACGAACATGGAAAACCCGACCACTACAGGGATAAGTCCGGTAGATGCCATGCCGGCAGCGGTTCCGATAAGATCCGCTTCACTGATCCCGACGCCGATCATCCGGTCAGGATATGCGGCGGAGAATTCAGTCAGTTTTAACGCTCTTGCCGAGTCTGCATTTAAGACAACCATATCTGGATACTCCTCGGCACTTTTGGTAATTGCGTTGATGAGGGTGGAACGGAATGATTTTTTCATAAAGCTTAAATTCCTTTCTAAAGAATGTTTTGTAAAATTTAGTTTATGCTCCAATTATAGTATGGAGAAAATGGATTATCAATATGCAATAATCCACAAAAAATCAGAATAAAAACAGAAAAAATATTGTATAATAGACACAAAAACTCCAAAAACCAGAAAAATAAACTCCAAAAATAACTGATTGAAACTGGAGTGAAAAATGCGATAAGATAAGAGAAAGGGGAGCGGAGAAAAGAGGTAGAAAATGCGGAAAACAGAAAGTGTGAGAAACATTCTTGCGACAACGCAGTTTTTACTGCCGAGTCTCACTCCGGCAGAAAAGAGGGTCGCGGAATTTGTGCTCAAGGCCCCCCATGAGATCACGCGGATGTCGCTGCAGAAACTGGCGAAACGGTGCGGGTGCGGTGAAGCGACGGTAGTCAGGCTGTGCAGGACGGTCGGCGTGTCGGGATACGCGGAATTTAAGCGGCTGTTATCCGTACAGCTTTTAAATCCGCCGGCGAAGGATGAGATGGGGGAGATTACGTCCGGGCGCGGTATGGGTGAGGTTGTAGAGAGCGTCTTTAAACTCAATATACTGAACCTTAAGAAAACTCTTGAGGTGGCGGCGATCGAGGAGTACGACCATGCGTGTGAGGCCATCGCATGCGCGGGAAAGATCTGTTTTTTTGCTATCGGGGATGCCATGTTCCCGTGCAGCTACGCGTGTCTGAGGCTTAAGCGCATCGGCTATGACTGCTTCGCGGACAGTGACGCGGATGTACAGATCGTCAACGCCTGCAATATGAAAAAGGGCGACGTTGCCATAGCCATTTCCCATAGCGGACGGACCAAGCAGGTCGTAGAGGCGATGCGGATCGCGAAGGAGCGCGGCGCAGTCACGATATGCATCACGAAGGCTGGAAAATCGGAGCTTACCAAATACTCCGATATTGTGCTGTATAATGTGACGACGGATACTACAGTGGACAAGGAAGTGATTGCCAGGAGGGTTGCGGAACAGGCCATGCTGGATGCAATTTACATGGGAGTGCTCCAGAGGATGGAGATCAACTCATTTGAAAGGCTCAGGGAGGTGGCGGACAATCTCAGGGTTAACAAACTGCCTGAAAAAAATGCGTAAATTGGGAAGGAAAGTAAGATGAGGTATAAAGCAAAAGATATTGCGCGGGAATTGGGCGTGTCGCCGGCGGCAGTGTCGCTGGTGCTTAACAATAAGCCGGGAGTCGGTGATGAGAAGCGCCAGGAGATAATAAATAAAGTTGTGGAATTAGGATGTGAGTATCTGCTGAAGGATAGTAATGTGGCGAAGGGGGATATTGGTTTTGTGATCTATAAGTGCGGCGGGGAGGTGATCGAGGAATATCCTTTTTTCAACTATCTGTCAGAGAGCATTATCGGGGCGATCGAGGACAACAACTATAAGATGACGATGATGTATCTGGATAAGCATATGCCGTTGAATGAGAGGTATCTGGCGATGGAGGATTTCCGTTATGCGGGCTATATCATCTACGCTGTTGAGATGTACCCGGAGGATATGGAGTTTTTCTCCAGGCTCAGCGCGCCTTGCGTGTTTCTTGATAATCCGCTTCCGACGCAGGATGTCGATGCGGTGACGGTAGACAATTATCTTGGCATCTATCAGGGATTTGAGTACCTGTACCGGATGGGTCACCGGGAGTTTGGGTATATCAAAAGTAAATTCCCGATCATCTGTTTTGACGAACGCTACCGCGCCTTTGAGGAATGCCTGAGGCAAAAAGGGCTTGTCTTTAACCGGGATTATGTTATGGAGGTCGGGTATCTGGAGGCGCAGACGGAAAAGGACGTGGAAAGGTATCTGGATATAACCGGCAGCCTGCCGACGGCTTTCCTGGCAGACAATGACCTTCTGGCGTGCCGGGCTGTGCAGGCGTTTAAACGCCGGGGGATCCATGTCCCTGACGAAGTGTCTTTTGTCGGGTTCGATAACCGGCCGATCTGCTCTTTCATCGAGCCGAAGGTGACGACAGTCCAGCTCCCGGGAGAGCAGATGGGAGAGCTTGCGGTCAAGGCGCTGGTCGAGAAGATAGAAAAGACGAGGAGCTATAACGTAAAGTATAAGATAGAGCCGAAGCTTATTGAGAACGAGAGCGTCAGGAGGATGCTGCAGACAGTGTAAAAAGCATAAGAAATCCATAGGAAAAGCATAAGCAAAAACAAGTCTGGCAATGGTGTGCCGGGCTTGTTTTGCTGCTGGGGTAAATATTGGGCGAATAAACATATGTTCTTAGACTGGCATACTAAATTATATTTAGTAAAATTATCGGTTTTTTCTTTAAAATTTAGTTGACGAGGGTGCTTAAATGTGATATAACTTAGTCATAAAGTCAAAAAGCACAAGGAATTCTGTTAAGAAATAGTCAAAGTGCTACAAAATAGCAAATATGCTATGAATTATCACGAAATTTTTGAGAAAAAAATTTAGTGAAAAATTTATCTATTTCGTTGTGCAGAACTTCCAAGTGACTTAACAAAATTTAGGGGAAAGGAGGAAAATTTCACAAGAGCCGGATGAAGTTAAAAACAAAAGGTTTAAAATGAAAGGAGAACATTATGAAAAGGAAATTAATCAGTTTATTATTAGTAGCAGCTATGGTATTAGCTATGGCCGGATGCAGCAATGGCGGCGGCGAGAGCAGCGATGGAGGAGACGGCGGAGACGCTAAGCAGGAAGAGGAAGCTAAGACAGAAGGCGCAGATGCAACAGAAGTTGCTAATGCGAAAGCACTTGCAGATCAGAGCTTTGATACAAGCTATGAGCCAAAGAAAGACACATACAAGATTTATTGTACATATAAGTTAGTCCATGCATGGTACGATGCAATTGAAGTTGGTGTAAAGGCAGCAGTAGAAGACTTGAAGTCCAAAGGCGTTACCATCGATTATGAGTGGTATGCACCGGTTGAGCCGGACGCAGTTGACCAGGTTAACTCCATTGAGACTGCAGTTGGACAGGGCTATGACCTGATCGCTGTAGACGTTAACCAGGTAGAGACGACAGAGCCTGCAGTTAACGATGCAGTTAAGGCTGGCGTTAAGGTTGCACTGTTCGCATCTTCAGACCTTCCGAACACCGAGCGTTCATTCTTCGTAGGAAATAACGACAACTACGGCGACGGCGCTGCAATCGCAGAAGCAGTTTGCAAGAAGATGGATGAAGAAGGAAAGAAAGAGATTGCTTTCCTGTCCGGAACAATCGGAGCAGTTTCTCATGAAGACAGACTGAAAGCTTTCTATGACACCGTTGAGAAGCACCCGGACATCAAGGTTGTTGATGACCAGAGAGACAACGACTTCGTAGAGAAGGCAGTTCAGATTACAGAAGCTTGGATGCAGGCATATCCGGACCTCGGCGGAATCCTCTGCAACAACATGTCCAATCCGGTTGGCGCATGTCAGGCAGTTAAGGACGCAGGCCGCGGCGGCGAAGTGATCATCGGCGGTATGGATCATGACCTTCGTACATTAGAGTATCTGAAAGACGGCACACTTTATGTTGCTCAGGTTCAGAACTGCTACGACATGGGTTACAAGATGATCTGGAACGCAGTTAAGACAATCGACGGCGAGACCGTTGAGGAAGTTACAGATGTAGGATCTTCTTCTGTATACAAAGATCAGGCTCAGGAATTCATCGATATGCTGTTTGCTGAGGCAAAATAGCGGGAAACCGTGAACTGAATTTAAAGGAATGATGACGGATTCCACGCGATTATGGATGCATGGTCGCGTGGAATTTTTGTAAAAGTAGCACTTGACATTTGCAGGATAAAAATGGTAGAGGAAGTGAATAAGTTGAGCGAATTCGTAATCGAAATGAAAGGGATCACCAAGACTTTCCCAGGAACCAAGGCGCTGGATGGAGTTGATCTTAGTATCAAGCCAGGGGAAATCCACGCGCTTCTTGGGGAGAACGGAGCGGGAAAGAGTACCTTGATGAATGTACTGATCGGACAGTACACAATGGATGAAGGTGAGATATTCATGGACGGAAAGCCGGTAAAGATCGGTTCTCCGAAGGAAGCATTTGCAAAGAATATCGTAATCGTACCTCAGGAGTTGAATCTGATTCCGGAGGCATCCATAGCAGAGAACATATTCCTTGGCAACGAGAGGGCCAATGGAGCATTGATTAGTTGGAAAAATGCGCAGAAAGAAGCAGTCGAGCTTTTAAAGCTATTAGATGTCGAGATAGATGTTACGCAGCCGGTCAAGAGACTGTCGGCGGCCTATCAGCAGCTCGTATCCATCGCAAGGGCTCTTGCTTACTCTCCGCGGGTATTGATATTAGATGAGCCTACTGCGGTTCTGACGAACAAAGAGGCGGTGACCCTCTTTGCATCTATGCAGAGGCTTAAGAAAGCAGGAACATCCATGATTTTCATCACCCATCACTTGGATGAGGTTATGGAGCAAGCGGACCGGGCGACCATCATGCGGGACGGACAGCTTGTGAAGGTGACGGAGATCAAGGATATCACAAAAGATGAGATTATTACCAACATGGCAGGAAAGAAGGTTCAGGAGTCGAAGCATGTGAACCGTAAAGTGTCCGACGAAGTGTTCTTCGAAGCACAGAACATGACCCGTCCGGGAGAATTCTCTGATGTGAACTTTAAGGTAAGAAAAGGCGAGATCCTCTGTGTGGCAGGACTTGTAGGAGCGGGAAGAACAGAGATCTTCAAAAGTGTATTCGGAATCACGCGGCCCGAACCGGGAGCGAAGATGTTCGTGGAAGGCAAAGAGGTGGATATCAAGGAACCAGGCGTCGCCCTTAAGCTTGGCATGGGTTATGTATCTGAGGAAAGACGTCATGACGGTATCACGCCGGGGATGTCGGTCATGGAGAATATGATGCTCCCGTCCTACGACCGGCTTAAGAAAAACGGGCTGATTAACTTTAAAGAGGCGGCAAGGATCACCGACGAATATATCGGGAGGTTCCGCATCAAGACAGCAGGCAGGGACGCGCTCATTAAGAACCTTTCCGGAGGTAACCAGCAGAAGGTCATCGTTGCCCGCTGGATGGCGAAGGGCATCAAGATGCTGATCATGGATGAGCCTACCCGCGGGATTGATGTCAACGCGAAGGCAGAGATCCATGCGCTGGTAAGAGAGCTTGCCGACAACGGCGTGGCAGTAGTAGTCATTTCCTCGGAGATGGAGGAAGTGCTTGCGTTAGCAGACAGAGTCATGGTTGTTCATCAGGGAAAAATCAAAGGATATATAGAAGACGTAGATATGACCACAGAAGAGGACGTTCTGAAAGTGGCATTTCAGTAGGAGGTAATAGTAATGAAAAAAGTGGTAGATTTCTTAAAATCAACGCCGGGAATGGTTTTAATTGTAACGATCCTTGCCGGACTTGGTGTACATATTGCAACGGGCAACTTTTTCACGGCATACAATATCAGTACACTGACAAGAGCGGCATCCTTTATCATCATCGTCAGCTTCGGTCAGACTATCGTACTTCTGACCGGCGGTATCGATCTGTCTGTAGCGGCAGTTGGCTCTGTGTCCAGTATGTGCGCGGCAAAGTTAATGATCGAGCAGGGAGTGAATCCCGGGATTTCCATCCTTGTATCCTGCGTGATCGGGCTTCTTCTCGGACTGGTAAATGGACTGTTTATTGCATATCTCAGGCTGACCCCGTTTATCGTAACGCTGGCGACGGCAGAGATTTATAAAGGTATTGTATACATCATCACAAAGGGTACTCCTATCGTCGGGATCCCGAAGACGGCACAGTTTTTGGCCAACGGCGTTATCGGCGGGATACTTCCTACGATCGTGATCATCATGTTGCTCATCTGTATCGTGCTCACGGTCATGCTGAAGTACACGAAGCTCGGCCGTCATATCTTTGCTCTTGGCGGCAACAGGAACTGCGCGAAGATCGTCGGCATCAAGACCGAGCGGGTAGAGGTTATCGTATACTGCCTAAGCGGCCTTCTCGCAGCGGTCGCAGGCGTGCTTATGACCTGTAAGCTGGCATCCTTCCAGGCATCTATCGGAGCCAACTGGGTAAACCCGACCATCGCGGCTTCCGTACTTGGCGGAACATCTATGACCGGCGGTATCGGCGGCGTTGTCGGCACTGTGATCGGTGGACTTCTCAACAGTACTGTTTCCACATCCATTACACTTCTGCGTGTATCCTCCTACTGGGAGACAGTGGTTACCGGCGGTGTTGTGTTAGTTGCGGTAACGGTGGATGCGATCAAAGAGAATCCAGTAATGAGAGAAAGATTTGCACATATTTTTAAAAGGAAATAAGTCGTTTAAAAGGATAATGGCGGAAAGGAAGCAGATATGGAAAATTTGAAAGCGTTAGCTTATGAATTAAGAGAAAATGTCATCGACATGATCGTGGAAGGAAAGGCCGGGCACATCGGCGGCGACATGAGTGTTATGGAGATTTTGACAGAAGTTTACTTTGACCAGATGAATATCAGCCCGGAGAATATGGATGATCCGGACAGGGATAAATTCATCATGAGCAAAGGCCACTCGGTGGAGGCGTATTATGCGGTGCTGGCGGCGAAAGGATTCTTTGATATTAAAGAAGTCATAGCTACTTTTAGTAAGTTTGGTTCACAGTTTATCGGGCATCCGAATAACAAACTGCCGGGCATCGAGATGAATTCCGGCTCCTTAGGGCACGGCCTTCCGGTGAGCGTAGGTATGGCCCTTGCAGGCAAGATGGATAAGAAAGACTATCGTGTCTACACGGTGATGGGCGACGGCGAGGTGGCAGAAGGCTCCGTGTGGGAAGGGGCGATGGCGGCAAGCCACTATAAGCTTGATAACCTTTGCGCAGTAGTAGACCGGAACCGCTTGCAGATCTCCGGCAATACCGAGGATGTGATGGCGCACGACGACCTTCATGAGAGGTGGAGCTCCTTTGGGTGGAATGTCATTGATGTGGCGGACGGCAACGATATCGACCAGTTAAAGGCGGCATTCGACGCGGCGAAAGAAGTAAAAGGAAAACCGACGATGCTGATTGCCAACACCGTAAAAGGAAAAGGGTCTTCCATTATGGAAAATAAGGCAAACTGGCACCACAAGGTTCCGAATGCAGAGGAATTAGAGCAGATAAGAAAAGACCTTGCAGAGAGAAAGGAGGCGGCTAGACGTGGCTAAGATTGCGAATAAACAGGTGATTTGTGATGTATTAATAGAGGCAGGAAAAAAGGATAAGGATGTTGTGGCACTGTGCAGCGATTCCAGAGGAAGTGCGTCCTTTACACCGTTTGCCAATGAGCTGCCGGAGCAGTTCGTGGAGACAGGTATCGCAGAGCAGAACTTAGTCAGTATCTCCGCGGGACTTGCAAAATGCGGGAAAAAGCCTTACGCGGCATCCCCGGCATGTTTCCTGTCCACAAGAAGCTATGAGCAGTGCAAAGTTGACGTAGCATATTCCAATACAAATGTGAAACTGATCGGTATCAGCGGCGGTGTAAGCTACGGAGCTCTCGGCATGAGCCATCATTCCGCGCAGGATATCGCGGCTATGTGTGCGGTTCCCAACATGCGGGTGTATCTCCCGAGTGACAGGCTTCAGACCGAGCTCTTAACGAAAGAGCTTTTGAAGGACGAGAAGCCGGCGTATATCCGTGTGGGAAGAAATGCAGTTGATGATGTGTATGAGGAAGGTAATGTTCCTTTTGAGATGGACAAAGCGACAGTTGTCACCGAAGGATGCGATATCGCCATCATTGCCTGCGGCGAGATGGTAAAGCCGTCCGTGGACGCAGCAGCGATCTTAAAAGAGAAGGGTATCAGTGCGACAGTCGTTGATATGTATTGCGTAAAACCGTTAGATACGGAGGCAATCGTGAAAGCAGCAACGAACGCAAAAGCAGTCATCACCGTAGAAGAGCACGCGCCGTTCGGCGGCCTTGGTTCTATGGTCAGCCAGGTAGTAGGAAGCGAGTGCCCGAAGAAGGTGGTGAATATCGCACTGCCGGACGCTCCGGTCATCACCGGGACCTCTAAGGAAGTATTTGAACACTATGGAATGACAGCAGAAGGTATCGCAAAGAAAGCACTGGAGTTGGTATAGATGGCAGAAAAATATATTATCAGTGTGGATCAGAGTACGCAGGGGACGAAGGCGCTGCTCTTCGACGAGAGCGGCAGTCTCCTTAAGCGTACCGACAAGGCGCACAGGCAGATCATCAATGAAAAGGGCTGGGTCTCCCACGACTCGGCCGAGATCTACCGCAACACCGTCGAGGTAGTGAAGCGTCTGGTAGAGGAATCCGGCATCGACAAGGAGAAGGTCGTCGGTATCGGTATCAGCAACCAGAGAGAGACTTCCCTTGCGTGGGACAAAGTGACAGGAGAACCGTTAGGACACGCCATCGTGTGGCAGTGCGCCCGGGCGGTAGACATCTGTGAGCGCGTGGAACAGAAAGGTGAGGCAGAAAATATCCGCCGAAAGACTGGCATCAATCTGTCGCCCTATTTCCCGGCGTCGAAGATCGCATGGATTCTGAAAAATGTAGCGGGGGCCAAAGAAAAGGCGGAAAAGAAAGAGATCTGCCACGGGACGGTGGATAGCTGGCTTATCTTTAAGCTCACCGGCGGGAGATCGTATAAGACCGATTACTCCAATGCATCCAGGACACAGCTTTTCAATATCTTTGACCTTAAGTGGGATGAGGAGATCTGCGGGTTGTTCGGCATTGACCCGGAGAATCTTGCAGAGGTTGTGGATTCGGATTCTGATTTCGGGGAGACGGATGTGGAAGGATTATTCCCAAAGCCAATCCCGATCCACGGTGTATTAGGCGATTCTCACGGTTCCCTGTTCGGGCAGGGATGTTTAAAGAGCGGCATGATCAAGTCTACTTATGGCACGGGTTCGTCCATCATGATGAATATCGGAGAAAAACCGGTGCTCAGTACCCACGGCGTAGTGACTTCCCTGGCATGGAGCATGGGCGGCAAGGTGAGTTACGTGCTGGAAGGGAACCTCAACTATACGGGAGCGACCATCACCTGGCTGAAGGATGACTTAAAGCTTATCGAGTCCCCGGCGGAGACGGAAAAGCTTGCAAGAGAGGCTGTCGCCAATGATTCCCTCTATCTTGTCCCTGCGTTTTCCGGACTTGGCGCGCCCTACTGGGACAGCCGAGCGGCTGCGGCGATCGTTGGAATGACAAGAACTACCGGGAAGGCAGAGGTGGTGCGTGCCGGCGTTGAGTGTATCGCTTATCAGATCACGGATATCGTCAAGGCCATGAGCGAGGATGCAGGGGTGACCGTCGGAGAGCTTCGTGTGGACGGAGGCCCTACAAAGAATGCTTATCTGATGCAGTTCCAGAGCGATATCGCAGAAGCGACGGTGCAGGTGCCTGACTCTGAGGAGTTATCAGGAATCGGGCCGGCATACGCGGCAGGTCTTGCGTTGGGTGTCTGGGATGAGAAGATATTTGAAAAACTGAAACGAGTGAAGTATGAGCCGAAGATGGATAAAGGTCTCAGAGATACAAAGTATCAGGGATGGCTTGGCGCGGTTCAGAGAGTATTGACGAAATAATATGGAAGAAAAGAGGTAATGCTATAATGGAAGGAAGAATGAAAGTCTGCGTATTAACGGGAAAACAGAAACTTGAGTGGGTAGAGCGCGATATTCCGCAGCCGGCGGCTGGGGAGCTTCAGATCAAACTGGAGTACGTAGGAATCTGCGGTTCCGACCTTCATTTTTATCAGGAGGGGCAGCTTGCCAACTGGACGCTTGACGGACCTCTTGCGCTGGGTCATGAGCCGGGCGGTATCGTTACAGCCATTGGCGAGGGTGTGACCGGATTTGCGATCGGGGATAAGGTATCGATAGAGCCTGCAGTTCCCTGCGGAAAATGCGAGGAGTGCCGAAAAGGACTTTACAACCTGTGTACAGATATCAAGATGCTTGCCATCCCTCACGAGAGAGATGGCGTGAATGCAGAATACTGTGTGCATGACGCGACCATGTGCTATAAGCTCCCGGAGAATGTAAGCACATTGGAGGGTGCCATGATCGAACCTCTCGCTGTAGGTATCCACGGAACGGAGCTTTCCGACGCGAGAGTGGGAGAGACGGCTATCGTCCTTGGAAGCGGCTGTATCGGACTGTGTACGGTTATGGCGCTGAAAGCCCGCGGTGTCAGCGAGATCTATGTAGCTGACGTGATGGATAAGCGCCTTGAGATGGCGATGGAAGTCGGCGCTACGAGAGTATTCAACAGCAGAACGGAGAGCATCGAGGAGTTTGCAAAGACGCTTCCGGGCGGCGGTGCAGATCAGGTATACGAGTGTGCAGGAAACCGCATCACTACGCTGCAGACCTGCCGTCTCATCAAGCGCGGCGGTAAAGTGACGCTGACAGGCGTATCACCGGAACCGGTTCTTGAGCTTGACATCGCGACACTGAATGCGATGGAAGGAACGATCTATTCGGTATACCGCTATAGGAACCTGTGGCCGAAGGCAATTGCGGCAGTAGCATCAGGGGCAATCCCGGTAAAGAAGATCGTATCCCACGAGTTCCCGTTTGAGGAGTGTATCGAGGCGATCGACTACAGCCTGAACCACAAGGATGAAGTGATTAAAGGCGTGATCAAGATGGTATAAATATTTATGGTATAAAGAGGGAATTCGCTCTTACTTTATACAGGGGCAGTTTTCTGGCTTGGCGGGAGACTGCCCCAATTCTGTTCCAGGCGTACAGAATGCAGGAAATCATGCAGACTTTCGAAAGTTGCAGCGAACGTACATATATGGCAGACGCCTGGACGATGGGGAGGAACAGTATGGCGAAAAGAGATATGATGAAAAAGATTACGGCAGCGGTTTTGGCAGGTACAGTTGTCTTACTGACGGCCTGCGCGGGCGGAGGGCCGAAGACGTTGTCCGATGAGTATGTGACAGTCGAAAATTATCAGGGTGTTGAGATAGAGAAAGCAGAAGCAGGCGAAGTGACGGAAGAGGATATTGATCTCGTGGTAGATCATATGATGCAGGGCTATACGGCCCAGCACGATCTTCCAAAGGATACCAAGATTACGGACGCAATCGTGAAAGAGACCATGTCCGACAAGGCGCAGACGGTAGAGGAGTACCGGGAGGAGATCCGAAAGCAGATTACGGAGACAAAGGAAAAGGCGGTGCGCACGGAGGAAGAGACCCGCGTGTGGGAAAAGGTCATGGACAACAGTGAGGTAAAGGAGTACCCGAAGGACCGCTTAAAAGAGATCAAAGGGAATCTGGTCGACCTCTACACTACTTACGCGCAGCAGGAGGGTATGGAGTACGAGGAGTACATGAAAGCCATCAAGATGGAGGATGCGGATCTTGACGAGGCAGCAAAAGCTTCCTTAAAACAGGAGCTGGTGGCGAATCTTATCGCGGAAAAGTATGGCCTTAAGCCGTCCGAACAGGATTTTCAGAAAGCGCTTGAGGATTATGCGGCGGAGTATAAATTTTCCTCCGTGGAGCTTCTGTTAAAAACGGTTTCCGAAGAGGAGATGCACCAGATGGTCATCCGGGATAACGTGAAGTCCTGGCTGACGGACAGGTGCAAGTATGTGGAGGGAAGCAGTGAAGATCAGGACGAAGGCAAGGCTTCGGAAGCTGCCGGATCCGGGGAAAAGGCCGCAGGCAGCGGGAATGAGGATGGAAATACCGGCAAAGAAGCCGAAAATCATACAGATTCCGACGAGAACTAAGAGAGAACGAGAAGAAAATCAGAATAAGATACCAGGATTCAGATAAGGAGATTCAGAAGATGAAGACGAAAGTAATTATGGTGCGCCACGGCGAGACGGAGTGGAACGTATTGTGCAAATTCCTCGGCAGCGCGAACCTTCCGCTCAACGAAAAAGGCCGCCGTCAGGCGGGATACGCCAGGGAAGCCCTGAAGGATACAAAGATTGACGTCATCTATTCAAGTCCTATGCTGCGCGCCTATGAGACCGGGGAGATTATCCGCGGAAACAGGCATATCGAGATCATTCCGGATGATGAGCTGCGGGAGATCGGCTGCGGCGCATGGGAGGGCCTTGACGGGAACGAGGTAGAGGAGCGCTTCCCCGGCCAGATCTATCTCTGGGGCAACCGCCCCGAGGACTGCCGGATTGAGGGCGGAGATACCTTTCAGGAAGTGTCAGACCGGATCGTCAGGGCGTTCTGGCGGATCGTCAGGGAGAACCGGGGGAAGACCATACTGATCACTTCTCACATGATCTGCCTGACCCTTCTTATGCTTCATGTCGAAGGGCGGCGGATAAATGAGCTGTGGGACGTAAAGCCTGTCGGCAACGCGGCGCTGAATATCATCGAAGTATCTGACGATGACAAAGCAGAGATCACGGTGTGGAGCGACGACAGCTTTGTGCCGGAAGAAGATAAAAAAGGAAGTGCGCTTGTGGCGGGAAGGGATTATGCGGAGGAATAAAAGTTTCCGCCGATAGTTCTCAATTGCGGGGAAGCTGCTTTTTCAGTTGAGATACAGATTCATCAGCTCAAAATCGGCATATTCCCCGTCTATTTTAAGAAATCCCTTAAAATGCCCGATATGCTCGAATCCGAATTTTTTATATAGCTTGATTGCCCGCGTATTGTCGCTCTTCACCTCCAGAGAGATAATCTCCACATGGGCGGTATCCCTGGCAAAATCTATGACCGTTCTAAGAAGTCTGCTCCCAATCCCCTGTCCCCATTCTGATCTCCGTACAGAGATTCCGATAGTTCCCCGGTGCTTTACGCGCTCCCGGGTCATCCCGGAAAAATGGGCGTTCCCAACGATTTTTCCATCTTTTTTGGCAATATACATGGCGGAAAGGGCGGAATCTTTAAGCGACGAGAGGTAATCCTGCTCCTCTTCCAGTGTGGCGGGAAGCCCTTCTGAGCCGAAGGTGAGATTGTCAGTTTCCCCTCCGATGATCTTCAGGAGCCGGAGAAGTTCTCCGGCATCTTCAGGGCGGGCTTTTTCGATGATGATATTTTCGGTATTATTCAATGGAATAGTCTCCTTTGTTTATTTTGGGCGGGAAAAGCGTGAATTCTCATTGCCCGCTGAGATTAAGACAATTTCATTCTAACAGACCTCTCTCAAAAGTTCAACAATACCTTCACCTCAAACACCCGGTTTTTGTCATTGATCTCAAGGTATCCGTTATATTTCTCTGCGATCAGCCGCACGGACTTAAGCCCCTGTCCTTCCCCCGCGTGTTTGGAGGAGAGCAGCCTGCCGGATTTAAAAAGCAGCGGCTCCTCGTAAGGATTCGAGATGGTGAGGACGATGACATGTTCGGTGGTCTGTGCGGCCTTTAAGGTGACTTCGCGCTCCCCTTCGGGAAGGGGCCTGCAGGCATCTATGGCATTTTCCAGGAGATTCCCCAGCAGTACGCAAAAATCCATATCCTCCACGGAAAAGTCTTCTTCAAGGCGGACGGACAGATGGATTGGCACGCCAGACTCCCGACCGATGGAAACGTAATGGTTAAGGATGGCATTGACTGCCGGGGAGGAGCAGTAGCGGACAGGCATGTCCGAAACGCTGCAGATGTATTGCTCCAGATAATCCGCAAGCTCCCCGTAGCGCTGCTCTGAGAGCATCTGGACAAGGACGGTGAGCTGGTAGCGGAAATCATGGCGCAACCGGCTTGTCTCCTGCATATAGGTCTGGAGCCGGTGGTACTGCTGCGCCTGTATCTCCAGATTAGCGGTTTTCTGGAGCATCTTCTGGTTTTCTGTGATGCTGTAAGCAATTTTGTAAAACAGGGCATAGATAAGAAGGATCAGGATAAAAAGAATAAGAATCGTGATAACGTAGATCTCCAAAAACCTTCCGACGAACATAACGCTGTTATCGTATGGGATAAACACCATGGAAAACATGAGAAAGCCCGCAGGGATAAGCCAGATGACTCTCCAGACCTTTTCCAAGAGGAAATGGTGCACAAGCCATCCCAGATATTTTTTGGCGGGCAGGGCAAGGCTGAGGACCAGTAAAGACTCGAAAGTAAGCTGGAGACAAAAAGTATCAGTATATACCGGATCATCGATAACGGATGTCGGATGGAGAAAAATATTGGCCAGGTGGTAGAACAGATAAGTAAAGCCTCCGATCATGCAGGCAGTCATAAAGATAAACCACAGGTGGGAGCGCTCAAGCGCAATCTCCCGCTGGTACAGATAGAAAAATACGACGATGCAAAGCGCTTCACTGACCATATCCGCAGTCGTCGGGGAGAGCAGGAAGTAGATGAGGAACATAACGGCCTCCATAGCCGCAAAGGCAGCAAAAGCTTTGGCCAGGAGGCGTGCCGGAGAGCCTTTTATATCCTGCCAGACCGGCAGGAAGCAAAAGACGATGAGCGGCACAATGCTCAAGGTAGAACGCACATACATGGCAGTTTGGATTAAGTTGTCCATAAGCGGTCCCCCTGTTCGTTGAGTTTTTTAAACTGGTGTTCATTGAATCTACGCATAATGTCCGCATGACTTCTCTTCCGGATGGGAAAGGCTTTCCCGTCGGTCATCACGAAGGTCTCCCGGCCGGCCTGAGAGATAAAGTCCATATTCAGCATAATGCCTCTGTTACAGAGCAGAAACCGCGGTTCATGTTCGAGCATGGAGCGGAGGGAGGAAAACGTGGTGCGGCAGCGCAGCTCCTGACCGTCTTCCAGCGTGATATAAGTGTATTTATCGTGGGAGACCAGGTATCGGATCTTGGAAATGGGAAGGCTTACCTTCTGCTTCCCGTTATAAAAATCCAGGCTCTTCGCCTGAACGCGCAGCTTTCTTTTCACAGCGTCAAAAAGCTCCTCGATCCTTGCGCGATCAAGCGCGCTTTTTTCGATATAGTCAAAGCAGGCGTGCAGCTTCACCGCTCGCCAGATGTCCTCCCGGCTGGTAGTCAAAAATACGATCAGGGAATCCCCCTTCTGCTCCAGTATCCGGCCTGCCGTCTCGATGCCGTCCGCCTGTCCCAGGTAGATGTCCATAAAGATAAGCTGATAATCTTCGCAGGAGGCCAGGAAAGCCTCGCCGGAGCTGAACCGGGTGAAGCGAAGCCCGAGAACATGGCGCTCTTCATACCAGCTCAGAAGCGAGATCAGCATATCGGCGTCTGCATTATTGTCTTCTACAATTGCTATATTCATGCTCTGTCCTGTCTCCGTAATTGGCTGTTTTCTCTGGTTTTAAGCTTATTTTACCGCAAATGGGCGATGATATCCATCTTTTCTTTTGTCCATTCGCGACAAAAACGTGACGTTCGCGACAAAAACGAGACTTTTTCCCGCAAATCGTGTAAAATTGATGGGGCAGACCGTCCGAAAACCCAGCCTGATCTGATATAACTATCATGGTAGAGAC
>CANAPP010000027.1 GCA_947363565.1 uncultured Lachnospiraceae bacterium
CAGTCCTTTGATCCCACGTCAGCTTGCGGCGGGGAATCTGACTTGCCGGATTTTTTCTGTGAAAGATAAGTAAGCGCGCGTAAGAAAGCACAGGAGACGGTCGAAAAAACAACAAAAAAGCAGATTGCCGCACCAATCGCCCGGGAGGTGTCCATATACCTTTCTGACAGCAGCCAGAACACGATGCTGAATATCCCCGTACAGATCAGGCTGACAAGAACGTCTTTTTTGGGGGAACGATGTATACATGCTGCATTCCATGCCCCGTATTTTACCGTGAAGAAGAGGTAAACAAGGCCGCCGGCAAGGAGCACCGCCGTCTCTCCTGTAACCAGTGAGAGATTTCCCGACATCAGGATCTGCAGGGTAATCGCCGCTGCGCATACAAGAAACATAATGGCAAATGATAGGTTTCCGGCTTTTGCGGCTCTTTGCTTTTCCAATGCATTGTAATCTGCAACTTTCAGTAATGTTTCTTTTAATTCATTATCCATATGCGCACCTTCTCTTTTCCCTTTTAAAATCTCTTTGATCTCAACCCCGTAGTATTCGGAAATCTCTACCAGAATGCTCAGGTCGGGCAGATTTGCCCCGGTCTCCCATCTGGAGACGGTCCTTCCTGAAACACCCAGAATCTCTGCCAGTTGTTCCTGGGTGATTCCTTTCTCTTTGCGGAGCTGTTTTAAAAATGCTCCGATTTCTTTTGAATCCATAAGTCTTACTCCTTTCCTATTACAGACTAGCATTTTTTGGCGCTGAAGAACACGACACAAAGCAGGAGTTTCAGGATTTTTTACTCAGACATAGATGTCTAAAGCTGTTTTACGGTGAATACGTATTCTAGGAACAGGATAACATCTTTTCGGCAGGCTGACAAAGGTTTCCGGATAAACCGGGAATATCCTTAGAGGAATTTTAAAGATTTTCCTGCTAAAATCGTTTTTATCACACGGAAAATGTGAAAAACGTAAGAGGAGAGTGATCAAAGATGAAAATGTACAGGAAAAGCAATCAGAAAAAACGAATGGTACTGCTCTGCCTGTTATGCCTTGCGGGCATCCTCGCCTGCGGCTGCAAAGCCGGCGATGGTTCAGCCGATGGCGCCGCCGGGGGCACAGCGTCAGGGGGCAGTGATGACGGCGCGGGGAATACAGCGTCCGAAAAAGGCACAGACCGCCGTGCCAAAGGGCAGGAGGATAAGGATGCCATGCCAAAAGGCGGGGCAGAGCCGGATCTTGAAGGTGAGGTAAAGGAGCTGAAGGAGAATGAGTTTACAGCTATAGCGCATAAAACATGGGACGCAGAGGACGGCAGTGTCTGTGTATCTCCGGTATCGGATAACGATGCGGATTTTGAGAAGGTTCTGGTCTCCTTCGATGAGGATACCGATGTTTCCGTCCGGACGATCTATGACGGAGGGGAAAGATATGAGGACGCAAAGGCAGAAGCGAAAGACCTTAAAGAGGGGGTGAGTGTGAACGTGTGGGGAAAAAGATCCGGCGAAGTGATCAATGCGGAGGCGATACAGATAATTAAAGTAGTGTTTTGACGGATTACGGAAAAAGGTGTTGACATTAACGTAATTTTCGAGATAATTAAAGTAGGAATCTGATGTTTTCCAAAGAATTCCATTGATATTATGATAGTAGTGATAAAAGGAATGAAAAATTATGGAGAAAATTTTAATTGTTGACGACAGCCTTGTGCAGGCCTCCCGGTTAAAAAGTATTTTAGAGGACGAATATGAGATTACCATCGCGCAGACGGCAACGGACGGGCTTTGTCTCGTGAGACAGGGAGATTATTCCCTGATCCTGCTGGATGTGGTCATGCCGGGGATGGACGGCTTTACGCTGCTTAAGAAGCTTCAGGAGGAGATTATTACCCGGAGTATCCCGGTCATCCTGATCACTAGCCTTTCCGATGTGCAGAATGAATATCAGGGATTGATCTTAGGCGCGGTTGACTACATCGCAAAGCCCTTTAATCCGCTGATCGTAAAGGCGAGGGTCAACACCCATATCAAGCTTTACAACTACCGGAGACAGGTGGAGCATCAGTCTAAGACCGACCAGTTGACGGGGATTGCGAACAGGCGGCAGTATGACCATTACAGCAGTATAAGGTGGAGCGAGGCCATCAGGCTTAAGGTTCCGTTTACGATCTGCATGTTCGACATTGACAATTTTAAAGTATATAATGATACCTTTGGCCATCCGGCCGGGGATAAGGTCATCGTCGCGGTTGCCCAGACACTGGCAGGCGCTCTGAAGCGGAATACGGATTTTGTCGCCCGGTATGGTGGAGAAGAGTTCGTGGCCTGTCTTTTAGGAGACAGCTCGGACAAAGCATTCGAACATATGAAGAAGATCAGGAAGTCGATAGAGGCGCTCTGCATCGGGCACAACCCTTCCGTATCCCAGTGGGTGACCATCAGTATCGGCGGTGTGACGGTGATCCCAAATGCAGACAGCTCTTATGATTTTTATCTGAAAACGGCGGACGCCATGCTGTACGACGCGAAAAAACATGGCAGGAACATGGTCGTCTGGGCGGATGAAAAGCTTAAGCAGCTTTGGGAAAGAGAGCCGGTACAGGAAAGAGGCAGACGATGATCGGACATTTTGGATTCTCCTACATAGGATTGCTGTTTTTGCTTTTGCTGGTTATCCCCAATATCCTCTGGACAAAAAAGATACCGCAGGGATATACTGCTGAAAATGAGAACCGGATTTTGCTGGCATTGGAAAGAACCGGAGAGGTACTGACAAGCTGTTTTTCCTTGCTGTTTTCCGACTTTAATCTGCGTGGATGGACAGCGTGGTCTTTGTGGCTTGTCTTTGCCTTCCTCGCGATGGCACTGTACGAACTGTGGTGGTTTCGCTATTTTCGGAGCGAACAGAGACTGTCGGACTTTTACAGCAGCATGCTTGGCATACCTGTGGCAGGAGCAACCCTGCCGGTGACCGCTTTCTTTTTTCTCGGCATATACGGCAGGGTCATATGGATGCTGATCGCAACAGTGATACTGGGAATCGGACATATCGGCATACATCTTGGGCATCGCAGGGAGATTGCATCCTAAGTCCGGCTTACTCTGCCAGCTCTTCCCACTTTTCATAAAGCTCTTCCAGTTCCTGTGCGATCCCGGTCTTTTCCATTGCAAGTTCCTGGCATCGGACAGAATTTGTGTACACTTCTTCCTGGGTCATCAGGCGGTCGATGGCGCTGTCCCTGTCTTCCAGTTCAGCAATGCGCTGCTCGGTCTTATTAAGGTCATTCAACCGTTTCCGCCTGCGGGCCTGGGCTTCCTTTTGCTCCTGCCAGCTTGCCTTGGAGCTGCTGAAAGCAGCGGAATCATCCAGAGAGCCGGGAAGCCTTGTATTTTGGGAACCGGGGCTGTAGGAAGGAGTGCCGCCTGCTGTATTCGCACAGGAGTAAGCCGCGGTCAATTCATCCCGTTTTTCAAGGTAATAATCATAATTTCCGATATAGTTGACAAAGGTCTGGTTCACCAGGTCTAAGATCCTCGTCGCTGTCTGGTTGATAAAGTATCGGTCGTGGGAGACATAGAGGACTGTCCCTGTGTAATCGTTCACCGCCTTTTCCAGTATCTCTTTTGAGACGATATCCAAGTGGTTCGTCGGCTCATCCAGGATGAGGAAGTTGGCTTCAGAGAGCATTAGTTTTGCCAGGGACACACGCCCCCGTTCCCCGCCGCTCAAGTCCCCGATCAGCTTGAACACATCGTCCCCGGTAAAGAGAAAAGCAGCAAGCATATTGCGGATCTCCGTGTTGGTGAGGGACGGATAGTCGTCGGATATCTCTTCAAAAATCGTCTTTTCCATGTGGAGCACGTGATGTTCCTGGTCGTAGTAGCCGATCTGTACGTTCGTTCCCAAGGTAAACTGCCCGGTATCGGCGGGAAGGACACGGTTTAAGATTTTTAACAAAGTAGTCTTTCCTGTGCCGTTGTCCCCGATGACTGCCACATGTTCTCCCCGCTTGATCTCAAAGTTCACATCAGAAAAGAGGGTGTGGGGCGGGAAGGATTTGCTGAGGTGTTCTACGGACAGCACATCGTTGCCGCTTGTACAGGAAGGTTCTAATTTCAGGTGGATCTCCGCATGAAGCTCTACGGGTTTTTCCACAGGCTTTATCTTTTCCAGCATCTTTTCCCGGCTTTCCGCCCGTTTGATGGATTTTTCCCGGTTGAAGGAGCGCAGCTTTTCGATGACCGCCTCCTGATGCTTGATTTCCTGCTGCTGGTTTAAGTATTCTTTTAACATGGCATCCCGGAGCATCTTTTTCTTCTCGGCGTACTGGGTGTAGTTGCCGGAGTACATCATCAGTTTCCCATTCTCAATCTCGATGATCTTGGTGACTACCCGGTTTAAAAAATACCGGTCGTGGGAGACGATCAAAACTGCTCCCGGGTAATTTAAAAGATAAGTCTCAAGCCATGCGATGGAATTAAGGTCTAAATGGTTGGTAGGCTCGTCAAGAAGCAGGATGTCGGGTTTGGTAAGAAGAAGCTTTCCTAAAGAGACACGGGTCTTCTGGCCTCCGGAGAGGGCCGTGATCTGCTTTTTAAACTCATCTTCCGCAAATCCCAATCCTTTGAGTACGCCGATAACCTCGCTCTCATAGGCATAGCCGTTGGCGCGCTCGAATTCTGCCGTCAGGCGGTTATAGGACTCCATAAGGCTCTCAAGCCGTCCGCCGGACAGATGCTTCATCTCCACCTCCATCTGCCTGAGGCGTCTTTCTGTCTCTATAATCTCGGCTTTTGCGGTTTTGACTTCTTCATAGATGGAATTATCCCCGGACATGTCCTGATGCTGGGCAAGATAACCTAAAGTCCTGCCTTTAGTGAGCGCTATATTTCCGCCGTCAAGGGGCAGTTCGCCCACGATCATTTTGAGAATCGTGGATTTTCCGGCGCCGTTAATGCCTACAAGGGCGCACTTTTCATGGTCTTCTATATGGAAAGAGCCGTCGGTGACAATTACATCTTCACCGAATGCTTTGCTGATTTTCTGGCATGATAATATCATAGTATCCTCCTGATTTTATACCTTTTGCGGGCGTATCTTCTATCATTATAGCGAAAATAAATGAAAACACAACCAAAAAGTTTGACTTTGGTAGGACAATTTACTATAATATTTTTATGAAAGAAATGGAAGGTGAACATCAGTGGAAGAAAGAGGGATTTCTCAGGCGGTCATCCGAAGGCTGCCACGATACTACAGATACTTAGGGGAATTGCTTGAAAATGGTGTGGAGCGTATTTCATCCAATGACCTAAGTAAGAAGATGAAAGTCACAGCTTCCCAGATTCGGCAGGATCTTAATAATTTTGGGGGATTTGGACAACAAGGTTATGGCTACAATGTGAAGTATCTATATACAGAGATCGGAAAGATTCTTGGTCTTGAAGAAGACCATAACATGATCATTATCGGAGCAGGTAATCTTGGGCAGGCACTTGCCAACTATGCGGCTTTTGAGAACAGGGGATTTATCTTGAAGGGCATATTTGATGTGAATCCAAGGCTTAACGGTGTCTCCATCCGCGGCGTGCCGATTCGCATGATGGATGAGCTTAAAAGTTTTGTCCAGAGCAATGATGTGGAGATAGCAGCGCTCACGATCCCGAAGGAGAAGGCGATCGAGGTCGCGAACCTTCTGGTGGATAACGGAGTGTGCGCAATCTGGAATTTTGCCCATACGGATCTGAACCTGCCGGATAATATTATTGTGGAGAATGTGCATTTGTCGGAAAGCCTGATGCAGTTATCATACAACATCAGCAGATATCGTCAGGAGCATAAACAATCATAGCCAAAGAGACGTGTAATGACGAGCCGTGCTGGAAGCTGGCTTGTTTTTACACGTTCTTTTGTATGCGGGAAGGGGAGCAGGATCATGAGATATTTACCTGGGGCGCGTCAGATGAAGGCAGCGGACCAGTATACGATAAATGTCCTTGGAGTGCCGTCACTGGAGCTTATGGAGAGGGCTGCTGCGGCTTGCGTCAGGACGCTTAAGGAGCAGCTTGAAGGTTTTCCAAAGATAGGCGTGGTGTGCGGTTCCGGGAATAATGGGGGCGATGGATTTGCTATCGCAAGAATGCTTAAGAGGGACGGATATGAGGTTACGGCAATTTTGGCAGGGAACCGTGAACGGTGCACAAAGGAGTGCGAAAAGCAGCTCCGGCTTTTTGAAGAGGCAGGAGGAATTGTTGGAAATGAATTTACGGAGGAAGAATATAGTGTTATTGTAGATGCTCTTTTCGGCGTGGGATTAAGCCGTGATATCGAAGGGAGATATCTGAGCCTTCTTGATGCCATGAACCGGGCGGAGGCGTTTAAGTTTGCCGTCGATATCCCGTCGGGAGTTTCAGCAGATACAGGACATATCCTTGGAGCGGCGTTTTTTGCAGACCTTACGGTGACTTTTCAGGAAAAGAAGTTCGGAATGGCGGTATATCCGGGAAAGGAACTGGCGGGGAATGTAGTCATCGCGGATATCGGAATCAGTGAGCAGATGTTCAAGGAGGATGGAACGGCGGTTATCGAGTATGAAGGGGCGGAGTACCAAAGTCTCCTTCCGCCAAGAAAAGAAGACTCCCACAAGGGAACATACGGGAAGGTGCTTGTCATCGCAGGCAGCAAAGGAATGTGCGGCGCGGCGTATTTTAATGCGAAAGCGGCGTATATGTCCGGGGCAGGACTGGTTAAAATATATACTGCAGAAGAAAACAGGGCAGTCTTGCAGCAGCTTTTGCCGGAGGCAATCATTGTTCCTTATGAGAGATTTGATGAGGAAGAGCTGAAAAGGCATCTTTTGTGGGCGGATGTTGTGTGCGTCGGCTCCGGCATCGGGATGGGAGACATTGCCAGGAGGCATATGGAAACAGTGCTCTTACATGGGAATTGCCCATGTGTGATTGACGCGGACGGACTGAATATCCTGAGCGGGGATGAGGAGCTTTCCGGACTGCTGACGGAGGGCAGGTATGTCCTGACACCCCACATGAAGGAGATGTCGCGGCTGACGGGGCGCTCCGTGGCGGATATAAAAAATGACCGTCTCAAGGTGCTGAAGGACTACGCAGAAAAGACGGGAGCAGTGTGCGTCCTGAAAGATTCCCGGACGCTGATCGGGAAAGAAGGGGAGAGGACTGTCCTTAACCCGTCGGGGAACAGCGCTATGGCAAAAGCGGGCTCCGGAGATATCCTTGCAGGCATAATCGCCGGATTTTTAGCCCAGGGCCTTGGATGCTTTGACGGGGCGGTGCTTGGTGCGTATATCCACGGAAGGGCAGGGGACTGCGCCCGCGGGGAAAAAGGAAACTACAGTGTGATGGCGGAAGATATCATTTCGCAGATAGGTACTGCAATCAATGAATGTGCAGGATGAGAAGACGGAGGGATAAGATGGAGAAGTATACGAGGGTACGGGCAAAAGTTGACCTTGACGCAGTAGAATATAATGTTGACCGGATGAAGGACAACACGAAGGAGGGCGTAAAGGTAATCGTGGTCATCAAGGCGGACGGCTACGGCCACGGAGGGCTGCAGATCGCGCGGATGCTTTCTGACAAGGAGTATGTCTGGGGCTTTGCGGTGGCAACCCTTGACGAGGCGGTGTTCCTGAAAAAAAGAGGCATCTATAAGCCTGTGCTGGCATTGGGATGCGTGTTCCCGGACCAGCGGGAGAGGCTTTTGGAATATAAGGTCCGGATAACCGTCTATACGGCAGAGATGGCAAAGGAAGTGTCGGACCTGGCGGTAAAGCTTGACCAGAAAGCGTACATCCACATTAAGATTGACACCGGGATGTCGAGGCTTGGATTTATGCCGGATGAGGAGAGCGCAGACGAAATCGCAGCTATCGCAGCTATGCCGAATCTTGTGATGGAAGGGATGTTCACCCATTTTTCCAAGGCCGACGAGACGGATAAGACATATACGGAAAAACAGATGGAAAAATATATATGGATGAAGGATGCGCTTGAGAAACGGGGCGTTCATTTTACCTATTACCATTGTTCCAACAGCGCGGGAATCATCGATATCCCGGAGGCAAATATGAACCTGGTGCGCTGCGGCATCTCCACTTACGGCTTATATCCGTCGGCGGAGGTAAAGAAAGAGAATGTGCCGCTAAAGCCTGCGATGGAGCTGATTAGCCATGTTGCCCATGTAAAATGGGTGGATGCGGGAACGCTTATCAGCTACGGCGGAACGTTTGTCACGGAGAGAAGGACAAAGATTGTCACGGTCCCGGTAGGGTACGGGGACGGTTATCCGAGGAGCCTTTCCAATAAAGGCATTGTCCTGATACGCGGCAAGAGGGCAAGAATCTTAGGGCGCGTGTGCATGGACCAGCTTATGGTTGACGGGACGGATATAGATGATGTGCAATTCGGGGACCGGGTTACATTGATCGGGAGAGACGGCGATGAGGTGCTGGCGGTGGAGGAGCTCAGCGAGCTGGCGGAGCGGTTTAACTATGAGTTCGTCTGCAACCTGGGGAAGCGGGTCCCTCACGAATTTATCCGGCACGGCGAAGTGATTGAGCAGAGGGATTATTTTAACTAAATTCTATGACTCTATGGAATACATCCGAAAAAGATGGAAATACTTACTTTATCTTAAACGTATCGGAGTGTGAATAGAGTGCAGGTAAGACGCGGAGATATATATTATGCAGACTTAAGCCCGGTGGTGGGTTCCGAACAGGGCGGGATCCGTCCGGTGCTGATCATACAGAACGACGTGGGGAACAGACACAGCCCCACGGTCATCTGTGCGGCAATCACTTCCCGCATGAACAAGGCGAAACTTCCGACCCATGTGGAGCTGGATGTGAGAAAGTGTCAGATTGTAAAAAATTCAGTGATTTTACTGGAACAGATCCGTACCATCGATAAGCAGCGGCTTAAGGACATGGTATGCCATCTGGATAAAGGGATAATGAACAAAGTAGATGAGGCGCTGAGGGTAAGCTTCGAGCTTCATACATAGCAAAGGAGTATAAGAAATTTAAAATGGAAGAAGGCAGTTTGTTTCAAAAGATACGACAGATATTTCAGGCAGAAGATGAGATGGATGATGGGATGAAAAAAGAGGCGGCAGCTTTGATCCGCAACATTTTCCGCTATATGGATAAAGATGCGAAGGATATTATGACTCACCGGAAGAATATCATCGCCATTGACGGGGAGGAGACTCTTGAGGACGCATTAAAGTTCATGCTGGATAAGAACTTTTCCCGGTTTCCCATCTATAAGGACGACATTGACGAGATCATAGGATTTCTTCATCTGCGGGATGCGATGGCATGTTATCTTGCAGGTCTTAAGCGCGGGGCGCCTGTGGCGGAGCTTGGAGATTACATAAGGGCTGTAACATTTATACCGGAGACAAAGAATATCGATACACTGTTTCGGGAGATGCAGGTCTCGAGAAACCATGTGGTGATCGTCCTTGATGAGTACGGACAGACCAGCGGTCTTGTGACGATGGAGGACATCTTAGAGGAGCTAGTGGGTAATATTTTAGATGAACATGACGTAGAGGAGAAGATGATCACGCTTCTTGCCACAGGAAATTTCCTGGTGAACGGGTTTGCAGACCTTGAGGACCTTGAGGATTATCTGGGTATCCGGTTTGAAAAGGAAAATTACGGGACGTTAAACGGATTCCTGATCGATATGCTTGAGCGGATTCCGGCCCAGGACGAGCATTGTGTAGTGGAGTATGAAGGCTACCGTTTCACCGTGCTCCTCGTGGATAATAACACAATCCGCAGAGTTAAGATTGAAAAACTGCCGGAGGCGTGATAGAATGATGGATAAAACGATAAAGTGAGGGATAAAGTATGTCAGGACATTCAAAATTTGCCAACATTAAGCATAAAAAGGAAAAGAACGATGCGGCAAAAGGAAAGATATTTACAAAGATTGGTAAGGAGTTAGCGGTAGCCGTGAAAGAGGGCGGGAGCGCTGACCCGGCGAACAACAGCCGACTTCGGGATGTGATCGCGAAAGCGAAGGCGAATAATATGCCCAACGAGACGATCGACCGTAATATCAAGAAGGCATCGGGGGATGCCAATGCGGCCAATTACGAGCATATTACATACGAGGGGTACGGACCTAACGGGACAGCGATCATCGTTGAGACACTGACGGATAACCGCAATCGTACCGCCACTAATGTTAAGAATGCATTTACAAAAGGAAACGGCAATGTAGGTACGCCGGGATGCGTATCGTTTATGTTTGACAAGAAGGGACAGATTGTCATCGATAAGGAAGAGTATGAGGGAGATTCGGACGAGCTGATGATGCAGGCGTTAGATGCCGGGGCAGATGATTTCTCCGAGGAGGAGGACAGTTTCGAGATCCTTACTTCACCGGATGATTTCAGTGCAGTCAGGCAGACCCTTGAGGATGCGGGGATTCCTATGGCTGCCGCAGAGGTGACCATGATCCCGCAGACCTATGTGGTACTTACCGATGCGAAGGATATTGCGTCTATCCAGAAGACCCTTGACATGCTGGATGACGATGATGATGTACAGGATGTATACCATAACTGGGAAGAGTAGAGAGGATTAGGATGGACAGAATAGATACGGTCAGTAAAGAGCTGACCACGCTTTTTGATGAGATGCTTGTGCATGGGAAGGAATTCCGGCGGAAATCTTATGCCGGAGTTATGGAGGACGCAAGGAAAAGATATGCCCATACCGTGGACGCGGTGATCGCGTGTTTTGCGGATGTACCTGAAGACGAGCGGGGAGCGCTGACGGAAAGACTTGCGCAGGTGATCCCGGAGTATGCATACGAGAAGATGCAGGCGGTGAAGAAGCGGAACCGGGATCGGATGTATGTGGATTACAATATGAACATGGCAGTGTATGTGGTGCCGCTTCTCAACGAGTCGAAGGAGAAGAACTGTGTTGCGCTCACGGAGCGGATGGTGGAGCTATGGAACGAAAAAGGGGTCACGAACATGCGCCTGATGCACAGCACTTATGATGAGATTGCCGGAGGGTTTGACCGGAAGCTCTGCTATATCACAACAGCAGTCTGTGAGAGCATGGGAAAGCCGGACGACTGTTACGAGCTTATGTCTTTCCGGGACTTCCGGGACAGTTATCTGATGGAAACCCCTGACGGGCGGGCGCTTGTGGAGGAATACTACGAGATCGCACCGGGGATTGTCATGCTGATCGATATGCAAAAAGATGCGCCGGAGATTTACGGCAGTATCTATAAGAAATATCTTGCGCCTTGTCTTAAGTTTATCGAAGAGGGAAGGTATGAAGCGTGCAGGGAGCATTATGTGTCCATGGTGTGTGACTTTAAGGAAAAATATTTATATGCATAGGAGGAAAAGCAATTGAGCAATTATAAGATTGAGACAAAATGTATCCAGTCGGGTTATGAGCCGGGAAACGGGGAACCGAGAGTTCTCCCGATCTATCAGAGCACGACGTTCAAATATTCCAGCAGTGAACAGATGGGGCGGCTTTTTGATCTGGAGGAATCCGGATATTTTTACACTCGCCTGCAAAATCCGACCAACGATGCAGTAGCGGCGAAAATCTGCGATTTAGAGGGCGGAGTAGCGGCGATGCTTACTTCCTCCGGGCAGGCAGCGAGTTTTTATGCGATCATGAACATCGCCCAGGCGGGGGATCATATCGTGTGTGCTTCCGCACTGTACGGCGGCACTTACAATCTCTATGCCCACACCATCCGTAAGATGGGAGTGGAGGCGACTTTTGTGGATCCGGACTGTACGGCTGAAGAGCTCAATGCGGCGTTCAGGGATAATACAAAGGCTGTGTTCGGAGAGACGGTGGCGAATCCGGCACTGGTTGTCCTTGATTTCGAAAAATTTGCCCAGGCGGCTCATGCCCATGGTGTACCGTTTATCGTGGACAATACCTTTGCAACTCCGATCAACTGCCGGCCTTTTGAATGGGGGGCGGATATTGTGACCCATTCTACTACAAAATATATGGACGGCCATGCATCCTGTGTGGGCGGAGCCATCGTTGACAGCGGTAATTTTGACTGGGAGGCCCATGCGGAGAAATTCCCGGGGCTGACGCAGCCGGATGAGACGTATCACGGCATTGTATATACGCAGAAGTTCGGCAAAGGCGCATACATTACAAAGGCGACGGCACAGCTTATGCGCGATCTCGGCTCTATCCAGTCGCCCCAGAATGCATTTCTGTTGAATATCGGCTTGGAGACGCTGCATCTTCGGATGCCGAGACACTGTGAGAATGCACTTAAGGCGGCGAAATACCTGCAGGGTCATGAGAAGGTTGCATGGGTGAACCATCCGTCCCTGGAAGGAGATAAATATTACGATTTGGCACAAAAATATATGCCGGGCGGTACCTGCGGCGTCCTCACTTTCGGATTAAAGGGCGGGAGAGATGCGGCAGTGCGCATGATGGACAGCCTTAAGATGATCGCCATCGTAACTCACGTGGCGGACGCGAGAAGCTGTGTCCTTCACCCGGCGAGCCATACGCACCGCCAGATGAACGATGCAGAGCTTATGGAAGCAGGCGTACAGCCGGATCTGATCCGTTTCAGCGTAGGCATCGAAAATATCGAAGATATCATTGCAGACCTTGAGCAGGCGCTTTTGCACGTATAAAATCAGAAATCACCTCCATACTAATTAGAAAGTATGGAGGTGTAATTTTATGGGAAATGAAAATCAGGAAGAAAAGCAGGAGAGAAAAAATGACCAGATCCGGGAGATGGGATCGCTGAACTTAAATGAAGGAAAAGACAAACATAAGATCAAGCTGCTGACGATCATCGGTGAGATCGAAGGGCACGAGGCTGTGTCGGGCAATGCGAAATCAACCAAATACGAGCATCTCCTCCCTATGCTGGCGGAGGTAGAAGACAGTGAAGAGATCGAAGGACTCCTTATCCTTCTTAACACACTTGGCGGCGATGTGGAGGCGGGACTTTCCATCGCGGAGATGATCGCTTCCTTAAGTAAGCCTACCGTGTCTTTGGTCTTAGGCGGCAGCCATTCCATCGGAGGGCCTTTGGCAGTGTCGGCAAAGTATTCTTTCATCGTGCCAAGCGGAACGATGATCGTCCACCCGGTGCGCTCTAACGGGATGTTTATCGGTGTGACGCAGAGCCTCAGGAATATGATCAGGACACAGGATCGGATCACTAAATTTTTGGCAGGCCACTCTCATATGACCCAGCAGAGGATTGAAGAGCTTATGTTAAATCCTACGGAGCTGGTGAAGGATGTAGGAACTCTCTTAGAAGGCCGGGAGGCAGTGCGGGAAGGGCTTATCGATGAAGTGGGCGGGATGAGCGACGCATTAGGAAAACTGCATGAAATGATTGATGAGGAGCGGGCAAAAAAGAGTAAAAATTAGTGATGACAGCCTTTATTAAAAATGCTATAATGTGGTACTGGGGTTTTAAATTTGCAGAATATTTTTGTATCACAGGTAGCAGCAGGGAGGGGAATGCATGGCTGCAAAGTCAAGGAGAAAGAAAAGCACTAGGCAGGCAAAAGCGAAAAACAAGCAGGAGCAGAGCTTTATTTGGGACGAGATCATCATCTGGATGACCCTTGCAGCCAGTATACTGATCTTACTCAGTATTTTCGGGGTGGGAGGTATGGTCGGGAAATTCGTTTCCGGCTTCCTTATGGACATGTTCGGGACAGTGACTTATTTTGTGCCGTTCGCTTTGTTTGGCATCGTTGCGTTTCTTGTGTCCAATAAAGACAATTTCAAAGCATATGTCCGGGCCTTTGCCGCCATTTTGCTGATCGTACTTTGGTGTACCTTCTTTGCGCTGGTCAGCGGGAGCGGAGGAACCATCGGAAGTCTTGGGGCTGGCCTTTTAACCCCGGCGATCGGTATCGCCGGTACATATGTGGTGGTTGTCATCCTGATGATCATCTGCCTAGTGGTCATCACCGGGAAATCTGCCTTAAAGAGTGTGAAAAACCAGGGCAATAAAGCCTACGGCAAAGCCAGGGAAGATGCGGCGAGGCGCCGGAAGGCCGCGCAGGAACGCCGCATGGAGGCAGAGGATAGAAGGGAAGCCAGAAAGCAGGCCTCCCCTAAGGGAAAAAAGCGCAGGGACCGTCATGTGGAGGGTGTTTCCTTCGATACGGCACTTGCCAGGAATAATAAAGATATCCGGGAACTGACCGCAGATGTGGATGTGCTTAGTGAGGAGGAAGCTTCCCTGCCGGAATTTCCAATCCAGCGCAGCGGATCGGCTGCGGAGGAAGTTCCTTTTGAGGAGTTCACGGACAGCGATCTAACGGCAGATGCCGTGCCGGGATATCCGGGAACCGAAAATGACAGCTTGACGTCCGGTGTAGAAGCTTCGGAACTGGAGAAGCCTGTAGGATCCGGGCATGCACAGGCAAAGGAGGGCGCACAGTTTGTCCATTCTGCACGGGTTCAGGATAGTGGGAAGATGAATCAGCCGAAAGAAGCAGCCGTGGAGACGCAGACCGTACCGGCCGATCCGGCGAAGCCGAAAAAAGCATATAAGCTCCCGCCCATTTCCCTGCTGAAAAAGGGAAAGAAGACCGGCGGGGAGTCGGATGTGCATCTTAGGGAGACTGCCATAAAGCTCCAGCAGACCTTAAAGAACTTCGGGGTAAATGTCACGGTGACTAATGTAAGCTGCGGCCCGGCGGTAACCCGCTATGAGCTGCAGCCGGAGATGGGCGTAAAAGTAAGCAAGATCGTCGGGCTTGCGGACGATATCAAGCTTAATCTTGCGGCGGCGGACATCCGTATCGAGGCGCCGATTCCGGGGAAAGCCGCGGTGGGCATCGAGGTTCCCAATAAGGAGAATACGGCAGTCATGCTGCGGGATCTGTTAGAGACGGCGGAATTTAAGAAGAGTGCTTCAAAGCTTTCCTTTGCCGCCGGAAAAGATATCGCGGGGAAGGCGGTAGTGACGGATATCGCCAAAATGCCCCATGTGCTGATCGCAGGAGCTACCGGTTCCGGTAAGTCGGTCTGCATCAATACGCTGATCATGAGTATCTTATATAAAGCGTCGCCGGATGAGGTAAAGCTCATCATGATCGACCCGAAAGTGGTGGAGCTTAGCGTCTATAACGGGATCCCCCACCTGATGATCCCTGTGGTCACCGACCCGAAGAAGGCGGCCGGGGCGCTCAACTGGGCAGTGGCGGAGATGGACAGGCGTTACCGGGCATTTGCCGAATACAACGTCCGCGACATGAAGGGTTATAATGAAAAGATCAAGTCTGAGCCGTGCATCAACGGCGAAAAACACGCACCCATGTCCCAGCTTGTCATCATCGTGGATGAGCTGGCGGATCTGATGATGGTAGCGTCCGGCGATGTGGAAGGGGCGATCTGCCGTCTGGCCCAGCTTGCCAGGGCGGCGGGGATCCATCTTGTGGTGGCGACCCAGAGGCCGTCGGTCAACGTGATCACCGGTCTCATTAAGGCGAACATGCCTTCAAGGATCGCATTTGCCGTATCCTCGGGCGTAGATTCAAGGACGATCATCGATATGAACGGTGCGGAAAAGCTGCTCGGCAAGGGAGATATGCTCTTTTACCCGGCAGGATATCCGAAGCCGGCCAGAGTCCAGGGATCTTTTGTGACTGACGAGGAAGTGCAGAGCGTCGTGGAATTTCTGCGCGCCAACAACACTGCCGAGGAGTATGATGAGGCAGTTGTCAATCAGGTAGCCACAAGCGAGCCGGGGATGGCTTTAGCCGGCGGAGAGGATAATGATCGTGACTCGTATTTTGCAGAAGCGGGCCGCCTCATTATAGATAAGGAAAAAGCATCCATCGGGATGCTGCAGCGTACATTTAAGATTGGATTCAACCGAGCCGCTCGTATTATGGACCAGCTTTGCGAAGCGGGTGTCGTCGGCGGCGAGGAGGGGACGAAGCCGAGGAAGGTGCTGATGTCCAAAGAAGAATTCGAGCAGTACGTGGAACAGATGTAACTATTGGCCGTTGAGAGAAAGGAAGGTTTGGGAACCGATGAAAACAGATATCCAGATTGCACAGGAAGCAAAGATGGCGCATATTAAAGATGTCGCCGCTGCGTTGGGGATCAATGAGGAAGAATTGGAGTTTTACGGAAAGTATAAGGCGAAGCTTTCCGATGAAGTTTGGGAGAAGGTTAAGGAGCGTCCCGACGGAAAGCTGGTGCTCGTGACAGCGATCAATCCGACTCCGGCAGGAGAAGGAAAGACAACGACAACTGTAGGGCTGGGACAGGCCATGGCGAAGCTTGACAAAAATGCTGTGATCGCGCTGCGTGAGCCATCTTTAGGGCCGTGTTTTGGTATCAAGGGCGGGGCGGCAGGCGGTGGATACGCCCAAGTAGTCCCGATGGAGGACCTGAACCTTCATTTTACCGGTGATTTCCATGCCATCACTTCTGCCAACAACCTTTTAGCGGCTCTTCTGGACAACCATATCCAGCAGGGCAATGAGCTTTCGATCGATCCGAGACAGGTCGTGTGGAAGCGCTGTCTTGACATGAACGACCGGAATCTGCGCAATATCGTTGTGGGACTGGGCAATAAGATGGACGGAATGGTCAGGGAGGACCATTTTGTCATCACGGTTGCGTCAGAGATCATGGCGATCCTCTGTCTGGCAGATGATATCCATGACCTGAAACGGCGGCTGGGACGCATCATCGTGGCCTACAGCTTCAGCGGTGACCCGGTGACTGCTGACGACCTTCACGCTACAGGTGCCATGACCGCACTCCTTAAGGATGCCATCAAGCCGAACCTGATCCAGACCCTGGAGCATACGCCGGCGCTGGTCCACGGCGGGCCGTTTGCCAATATCGCCCACGGCTGCAACAGTGTGAGGGCGACGAAGATGGCGCTGAAACTGAGCGATATCGTTATCACGGAAGCCGGTTTCGGGGCTGACTTAGGCGCCGAGAAGTTCTTTGATATCAAGTGCCGGAAGGCCGGATTTAAGCCGGACGCAGTTGTTTTAGTTGCAACTGTGCGCGCGTTGAAGTATAATGGAGGAGTTGCAAAGGCAGACCTTTCCGTGGAGAATCTGGATGCGCTCAAAAAAGGCATCGTGAATCTTGAAAAGCATATCGAGAACATCCAGAAGTACGGTGTGCCTGTTGTCGTGACACTGAACGCATTCCTTACAGACACAGAAGCGGAAAATGAATATATCCGTAAGTTCTGCGAGGAGAGAGGCTGTGAATTTGCTCTTTCAGAGGTATGGGAAAAGGGCGGCGAGGGCGGTATTGCCCTGGCGAACAAGGTTCTTAAGACTCTTGAGACGAAAGAAAGCCGTTTCCATACGTTATATGATGACGAAGCTTCCTTAGAGGAAAAGATCGAGACAATCTCCAGGGAGATCTACGGCGCAGACGGTGTGGTATTTGAGCCGGCGGCGAAAAAGCAGTTGGCGAAGATTACAGAGCTTGGCTTTGGCAGTCTTCCGGTATGCATGGCGAAGAATCAGTATTCCCTGTCAGATGATGCAAAGAAGTTAGGCCGCCCGAAGGATTTCGATATCCATATCCGTGAGGTGTATGTCAGTGCTGGAGCGGGTTTTGTCGTTGCACTGACCGGCGCGATCATGACTATGCCGGGACTTCCTAAGGTGCCGGCGGCCAATGGCATTGACGTGTCGGAGGAAGGAGCGATCACAGGATTATTCTAAACAGCAAGGAGATGGGGTTATGTCCCGGATAATTGACGGAAAAGCGATTGCAGCTCAGATAAAGGAAGAACTTAAGGAGGAAGTGGCGCTGCTTGGCAAAGACGGGGTGACCGTTGGATTAGCCGTTATCCTGGTGGGAGACGATGCGGCTTCCTCGATCTATGTGAATAATAAGAAAAAAGCGTGTGAATATGTGGGCATCCGGTCGGTCAGCTATGAGCTTTCAAAGGATACCTCCCAGGAGGAGCTTTTAGCTCTTATTGACCGGCTGAACCATGACGATACGGTAAACGGGATCCTGGTACAGCTTCCGCTTCCGGCGCATATTGACGAGGAGACGGTGATCA
Source organism: uncultured Lachnospiraceae bacterium (assembly GCA_947363565.1). GTDB lineage: Bacteria > Bacillota > Clostridia > Lachnospirales > Lachnospiraceae > MD308. The sequence goes on from CANAPP010000027.1 coordinate 18,104, forward strand.
CGGCCATCAGCTCTGATAAGGACGTGGACGGCTTCCACACGGAAAGCGCAGGGAGGCTCTTAGTCGGAAAGAAAGGCTTCCTTCCCTGTACGCCTGCCGGAATCATCCAGTTGATTAGGCGGTCAGGATTTACCATCGAAGGGAAAGAATGTGTGGTCATCGGCAGAAGCAATATCGTCGGAAAGCCTATGGCGGTCCTTTTACTCCGGGAAAACGGTACGGTGACCGTCGCCCATTCTAAGACGGAAAACTTAAAGGAAGTGGCATCCCGGGCGGATATCCTTGTGGTGGCTGTGGGTAAGCCGAAGTTCATCACCGCTGACTATGTAAAGGAAGGCGCGGTAGTGATCGATGTCGGTATCCATCGGCTGGAAGGAAAGAAGTTGTGCGGAGACGTGGATTTTGATGACGTGCAGGAGAAAGCAGCGGCGATTACGCCTGTGCCAGGCGGAGTAGGGCCAATGACAATAGCCATGCTGATGGCCAATTGTGTGGAGGCAGCCAAAAGGTAGGAGGTTGGGCGTAAGATGAGATGCAGATACTGCGGTGCCAATATACCGGATGGTGTTATGTACTGTAAGGAATGCGGCGGAGAAGTACAGATTGTTCCGGATTATAATCCGCTGGAAGATATGCTGGCTGCACATGTGAAAGATGCGTTGAAAAATTCCGGCAGGTCAGCCCGGGGCGGTGTGCGCAGCCGGGCCAATGCAGAGTATGCCGGTTCCGGCCGGACAGCGGCTCTTCGCCCGGATTCCGGACGTTTATCAGGCGGCGCCCGGACAGCGGCTCTTCATTCTGATTCTGGGCGTGTGGCAGGAGGACGCACGGCGGCGCTTCGGGGGAATCCGGGCCGTACCGGTTATATGGGAGACGCCCGGACAGCGGCGATGCGCAGAGGCTCTGGCCGTACCGGCTACATCGGAGACGGAAGGACGGCGGCGATGCGCGGAAGTTCTGGCCGTACCGGTTACATCGGAGATGGAAGGACAGTGGCGATACGCGGCGGTTCACGGACTGGTTACATGACTGACGCAAGAAGCCGAAAGTATCCGGGCAGCACTTCAGCCATGTTCCCTGAGGAACTGGAAGCACAGCGTAGACAGGCGAAGCAGCGCAGGGCAATGAAAAAAAAGAAGAGGAACAAGGCACTGCTTATTTTGCTTTCGATGCTGGTGCTCATTGCCGGGACGGCGGTCGCGCTGTATTTAAGCTCCTATGCCGGGACGGTATATCTGGGCAACCGGGCGCTGAGGAATGGAGAGTATACAAAGGCAGAGGATTATTTCCAGACGGCGATCGGGAAGGATAAAAAGAAGGCGGAAGGCTATGCCGGCCTTTCCAAAGTATATATCGGGCAAAACGATGTGAGCGCTGCCGAGAATCTCTTTTTAACTGTGATCGATGAACAGCCGGATAATGCGGCGGTGTACGAGGCGGCTTTCGAATTCTATCTCGACACAAAGCAGCCCATGGGCATTCCTGAGCTTTTAAAGCAGGCGAAGGGCAGTGTAAAAGAAGAGCTTTCGGCTTACGTTGTACATGAGCCGGAATTCAGTCTGGATGAAAAAGAGACATACGACGATGTGCAGCAGCTTACCCTAACCTCTAAGGAGGGAGAGATCCGCTATACCACCGATGGCTCTATGCCGGATGTATCCAGCCAAGAGTTTACTGAGCCGATCCAGCTTGGTGAGGGAGAGAATACGATCAAGGCCATTGTTGTAAATAAGGAAGGCGTGCCGAGCCAGACGGCGGAGAAGGAATTTCTCATCGAGATTCCCATTGAAGATGCGCCGGCAGTCTCGCCGTCGACGGGACAGTACAGCTCGGCCCAGTCTATCGAGATAAAGATCCCCGAAGGATACACTGCTTATTACACTACAGACGGTACCGACCCGACTACGGCATCCACGCCGTACAAAAAAGCGGTGGAGATGCCGAAAGGCGAGACACTATTTAAGGCAATCCTTGTGACGAAGAGCGGAAGGGTAAGCGGCATTACTACAAGAAATTATGTGAGGGAATAAAGAAAGCGACAGAAAAAGGCATTCCGGCGGGATGTCTTTTTCTGTTTTCGGCAGTCTGCCATATTGTTTCTAAAAAAGAACAATTTTTTTCGTGCAATGTGTTGCGTTAATTATTTAACGGATGTATACTTTTGATAAATAATTAACAAGAATAAGAAAAGGAGAGCAACACTATGGCAAGATTTACTTTACCAAGAGACATCTATCACGGAAAAGGCTGTTTAGAGGAACTTAAGAACTTAAAGGGCAAGAAGGCGATTCTTGTAGTGGGCGGCGGCTCTATGAAACGCCAGGGTTTTCTTGACAAAGCGGTAAGCTATTTGAAAGAGGCCGGAATGGAAGTTGAGCTTTTCGAGGGTGTTGAGCCGGATCCGTCCGTGGAGACGGTGATGAAAGGCGCTGAGGCGATGCGGAAGTTTGAGCCTGACTGGATTGTTTCCATGGGCGGCGGTTCACCGATTGATGCGGCGAAAGCTATGTGGGCGTTCTACGAGTATCCGGAGACGACTTTTGAGGATCTGTGCATCCCGTTCAATTTCCCGGAGCTGCGCCAGAAGGCTAAGTTCTGTGCGATTCCGTCCACATCCGGAACGGCTACGGAAGTTACGGCATTTTCCGTAATCACCAACTACCAGACAGGCGTGAAGTATCCTCTGGCTGACTTTAATATCACTCCTGACGTTGCCATCGTTGACCCTGACCTTGTTGCGGGCCTTCCGGTAAAACAGGTTGCATACACAGGCATGGATGCACTGACCCACGCCATTGAAGCTTATGTATCTACATTAAACTGCGCGTTTACCGACCCGTTAGCGCTGCAGGCGATTGAGATGGTGCTTGATTATCTGCCGGCATCCTACAACTGTGACATGGCGGCAAGAGAGCAGATGCATTACGCACAGTGCCTGGCAGGAATGGCATTTTCCAATGCGCTCCTCGGCATCGTACACTCTATGGCGCACAAGACAGGCGCGGCGTTCTCCACGGGGCATATCCCGCACGGATGCGCGAATGCTATCTATCTGCCTTATGTCATCAAGTACAATGCAAAAGACCCGGTAGCGGCAAAGCGTTACGCTGAGATTGCCCGCAGGATGGGCCTTGAGGGAACTTCCGAGAAAGCGCTCATCAACAGCCTGTGCGCGAAGATTGACGACTTTAATGTAAGGCTCAATATTCCGAAGACTTTGAAAGAATTCGGCATCAATGAGGATGAATTTAAAGAGAAGATTGCCGGAATCGCAGAGCGCGCGGTAGGCGATGCCTGCACAGGCTCCAACCCGAGGGAGATTGACCCGGCGGCTATGGAAAAGCTGTTTAACTGTACATATTACGGAACGGAAGTAGATTTCTAAGAGATTTGCGGAAGTAATGGAACCGGGAAACTGTTTGAAAGGGGCAGTTTCCCGGATTTGCGTTTGAAAGATATTCGGAAAATGTGTGGGAAGGCGGAAAAAGTCCTTCGGAAAATGTGCAGGAAAGTGGAAAAAGTCCTTCAGAAAATGTGCAGAAAAGCAGAAAAAGTTCTTTGGAAAATGTGGAAACCCTTGAAAATACGCATGATTTCAGATATAATGGGTATAATTATCATCAGGAAGTTAATTTGATAAAAAAGGGTGGGCATAGATGTATAGAGAGACGATAAAACAGCTTAAAAAGTGGAAAGACAGCCCGGGCAGGAAACCGCTGATACTTAAGGGCGCCAGGCAGGTGGGGAAGACGTGGCTGATGAAGGAGTTCGGCAGGATACATTACAAATCCTGCGCTTATATCAGCATGGATGAAAATGAACGGATGGAAGACGTGTTCCGGGAGGCTTTTGACATTCCGAGGATTATTACGGCTTTGGAGATTGAGGCGGGATTTAAGATTGACCCGTCTGATACGCTGATTATTTTTGACGAGGTGCAGGAGATTCCAAGAGCGCTTAAGTCTTTGAAATATTTTTATGAAAATGCGCCGGAGTATCAGATTATCGCGGCGGGCTCCCTGCTTGGGGTCGCCCTCCATGAGGGAACCTCTTTTCCGGTGGGGAAGGTTGACTTTTTAGACCTGTATCCTATGACTTACCGGGAGTTTCTGCGGGCGTGCGGCGAGGAGCAGTTGGCGGAAGTGCTTGAAAAGAGCGACTTTGATATGATGAAGGTTTTTAAGAATAAGTTTACGGATTACCTGAAACAGTATTATTTTGTGGGCGGGATGCCGGAGGCGGTGCTTGCCTTTGTGACGGAGAAGGATTTTAAACGGGTGCGCGAGGTGCAGAATAAGCTCCTTGCCGCCTATGAAAACGACCTGTCTAAACACGCGCCGAAGGAGATTGTCACAAGGATACGGATGCTCTGGAATTCTATCCCTGCCCAGCTTGCGAAGGAAAATAAGAAATTCATCTATGGTTTAATCCGGGAGGGCGCGCGGGCGAGGGAGTATGAGCTGGCGCTTACCTGGCTTGAGGATACGGGGCTGGTGCATAGGGTAAACCGGGTGTCAAAACCGGATTTCCCGCTGAGGGCTTATCAGGATTTTGGGGCATTTAAGCTGTTTGTCCTGGATGTAGGGCTTTTGGGGGCGATGGCGCGGCTGAATGTGAAGGTCATCCTGGAAGGAAACCGGATGTTTGAGGAGTTTAAGGGGGCGCTGACGGAGCAGTATGTGCTGCAGCAATTGCTTGTCCACCCGGAATATGACATTTTCTACTGGTCGGCGGAAAATGCCACGGCAGAGCTTGATTTCCTTTTGCAGACGGATGAGAGGATTATCCCCCTTGAGGTGAAGGCGGAGGAGAACCTCCAGGCAAAGAGCCTGAAGGTGTTTGTGCAAAAATACGGTGTGCCTATGGCCGCCCGCACCTCCATGTCCGACTACCGAAAGCAGGACTGGGTGACGAATATCCCGCTCTGCGGGATTGAAGAACTGGAATCATTACTATGAGCGGCTCAGAGCGGGAATCGTGGTATTTCGTAACAGTTCAGCCCAGGACTTTGCACTCCGCTGCAAAGTCCGTAAGAAAGCATAAACTATGCCAAGAGTGAATCCGGCTCTTCGCGAAGCGAACTTTAAATGAGCCGGATTCAGTAACAGTTCAGCCTTCGGCAGAACTGTTATGATATTTTATTAACGTCGCCCAATTACTTGATATTTTTTGACAAATACATTAGAATATACTGTAGCATAAATTATTAGGAGGAAATAAAATGTACAAGATATTAAAAGCAGAAAAGCTGGCTGCTAACATTTATCTTATGGACGTTGAGGCTCCCCGTGTGGCAAAGCACTGTGAACCGGGGCAGTTTGTCATCGTGAAGATGGATGAGAAAGGCGAGAGGATTCCGCTTACAATCTGTGACTATGACAGAGAGGCGGGGATTGTTACCATTGTATTCCAGCCGGTAGGGGCGTCTACCACGAAGATGACGGGCCTCAAGGCTGGGGATGCGTTCCGCGATTTCACCGGGCCTTTAGGACGTCCGTCGGAGTTCGTGGAGGAGGACGTAGAAGAGCTTAAGAAGAAGAAATTCCTCTTTGTAGCCGGCGGCGTTGGGGCGGCTCCGGTTTATCCTCAGGTGAAATGGCTCAAGGAGCACGGTATCGATGCGGATGTCATTGTCGGCTCCAAGACGAAAGATCTTCTGATCCTGGAAAAGGAGATGGAGGCGGTTGCCGGGAATTATTATCCCTGTACAGACGACGGTACATACGGACATGCGGGCATGGTCACCACCATGGTTGACGAGCTGGTGGAGAAGGGCAACAAGTATGATGTCTGCGTTGCCATCGGGCCGATGATCATGATGAAGTTCACCTGCCTGACCACGAAGAAATATGAGATTCCTACTATCGTCAGCATGAACCCGATCATGGTTGACGGCACGGGCATGTGCGGCGCCTGCCGTGTCATCGTGGGCGGCGAGGTGAAGTTCGCCTGCGTGGACGGGCCGGAGTTCGACGGGCATCTGGTTGACTTTGACAATGCGATGAAGAGACAGCAGATGTACAAGACCCAGGAAGGACGTGCGATGCTGAAAGTACAGGAAGGCGACACCCATCACGGTGGCTGCGGCAATTGCGGAGGTGAAAACTAATGGCTGATGTATTAAAGAGAGTGCCTGTGAGAGAGCAGGACGCGAAGGAAAGAGCGACTAATTTCGAGGAGGTCTGCTACGGCTACAATAAAGAAGAGGCGATGGAAGAGGCTGCGCGCTGCATTAACTGTAAGAATGCGAAGTGCATCACCGGCTGTCCGGTTGCCATCAATATCCCGGGATTTATCGCCCAGGTAAAAGAGGGCAATATCGAGGAGGCTTACAAGGTGATCGGCGAGTCCTCTGCGCTGCCGGCTATCTGCGGGCGTGTCTGCCCTCAGGAATCCCAGTGCGAGTGCAAATGTATCCGCGGCATCAAGGGCGACCCGGTTTCCATCGGAAAGCTGGAGCGTTTTGTTGCGGACTATGCGCTGGAGCATGATATCAAGCCTGCAAAGGCGGATAAGACTAACGGCCACAAGGTAGCGGTCATCGGTTCCGGCCCCTCCGGGCTTACCTGTGCCGGAGATTTGGCGAAACTTGGCTATGAGGTGACGGTATTTGAGGCGCTCCATGAGCTGGGCGGCGTACTTGTCTACGGTATCCCGGAGTTCCGTCTTCCGAAAGAGAAAGTCGTTAAGAAAGAGATTGAAAAGGTAAAAGAGCTTGGCGTTAAGTTTGAGACGAATGTTGTCATCGGAAAATCCACCACCATCGACCAGTTGATGGAGGAAGAGGATTTTGAGGCGGTATTCATCGGCTCCGGCGCGGGTCTTCCGATGTTCATGGGTATTCCGGGGGAGACGGCCAACGGCGTATTTTCCGCTAATGAGTACCTGACCAGGAGCAACCTGATGAAAGCGTTTGACGACAATTACGATACCCCGATTGCTGCAGGAAAGAAAGTTGCGGTTGTGGGCGGCGGCAATGTTGCTATGGATGCTGCAAGGACGGCTCTGCGTCTCGGCGCGGAAGTGCATATCGTATACCGCAGGAGCGAGGCGGAGCTCCCTGCCAGAGTAGAAGAGGTTCATCATGCGAAGGAAGAGGGCGTAATCTTTGACCTTCTCACCAACCCGAAGGAAATCCATGTGGATGAGAACGGCTGGGTGAAGGGCATGACGGTGATCAAGATGGAGCTTGGCGAGCCTGACGCGTCCGGAAGAAGGCGTCCGGTGGAGATTCCTGGTTCTGAGTACGAGATTGAGCTTGACACGGTGATCATGTCTCTCGGTACTTCCCCGAATCCGCTGATTGCGTCTACGACGAAAGGTCTTGAGACGAACCGCAGGAAATGTATCGTTGCGGAGGAGGAGAACGGACAGACTTCCAAGGCTGCGGTATTCGCGGGCGGCGACGCGGTTACGGGCGCGGCGACGGTCATCTTGGCCATGGGCGCAGGAAAGGCGGGCGCGAAGGGAATCCATGAGCTGTTGAGCAAGAAATAGAAGACAAACGATAAGTTGGAAAAAGTGCTGCGGGGAAGATTTCGCAGCACTTTTTTGAAAAATTTTAATCTTTGACATTGGGGATTTACCCTTCATATGTGCCCTGAGCAGTAAAGTGGTTTTGCAGGACATTCAGAGTCAGTGTCTGGATTGCCGTGAAAATTATCCCGCATAAAACGGACAATAATCCGAATACGGCAAATCCGGTCAACAGGACAGCCACATTGATGATGCCCATGGTACAGGCAATGTTGACCTTCGGATTCTTTTTGTTCAGGATCAGCGCGATGATGTCAAAGCTTATGGCCGTGGATTTCGCGCGGATACACAGGTAATAGCCAGTTCCCACCAAGAATCCTGCCAGTATGACGCAGGCGGGCAGCGGCAGGGAAAGAGACAGGTTAAGGCTGTGGAAAAAGGTAAACATGGAAAGGTAGCAGGCACAGCTTAAAACGCTGCCTGCAAAGAACTCTTTTCCGAGGAATATCAAGCACACAAGGAGCAAAAACACTGTTAGCAGATTGACGAATATGGAAACATCCATCCGGCAGACCTGCCCGAGAACCATGGAAAAACTGGTGACCCCGCCGTTGATGATCGCGTTGGGTACGGTGATGAACGCGTAAGCTCCGGTGATCAGCAGATTTCCCAGGAAGATGGTTAAGATTCGTTTCATAAATGCCTCCTTGTGCTTGAACGTTGTGCCGGTTCAGGTAAGGGCATGTCCTAAGCGTTTCCAGCACATCTGTATGATAGGGCAGAGAAGGCAAAAAGTCAATAGCTGTACGGTGGATGAATGCCATTTCATGAAGTGGATTTCTGATGGATTTTGGACGGCTGCCTGGAACGGAGTGAACATTACCGACAGTCAACCGGAAAAACAGGAATCCGGAACGGATTAAGGAAAGGAGCCAGTGGTGAAGATCACGGTGATCAGTGTAGGAAAGTTAAAGGAAAAATATCTGAAAGACGCCATCGCCGAGTACGCAAAGAGGCTTGGAAAATATTGCAGGCTAGAGCTTTTGGAGGTGGCGGATGAGAAAACCCCCGAGAATGCAGGGCGTGCTGCAGAGGATGCAGTCCGGGCGAAGGAAGGAGAGCGGATCTTAAAATATGTGCGGGACGACGCTTATCTCATCACGTTGGAAATAGACGGCGCACAGCTTTCTTCGGAAAAGCTGGCGGAAAAAATTAAGAACCTGGGCATACAGGGGAAAAGCCACATTATCTTTATCATCGGCGGCTCCATCGGGCTTGGGGCTCAAGTGACGAGACGGTCGGATTTTGCCTTAAGTTTTTCAAAAATGACCTTTCCCCACCAGCTGATGCGGGTAATCCTTCTGGAACAGGTGTACCGGAGCTTCCGGATCATCAACGGCGAGCCGTATCATAAGTAGATCAGAAAAATAATACCCATTCGCCGGAAGATATAGTATAATAGGAGCAGAAAAGAATTTAGAAAAGTGATGGGAGCAGTTATGATCAATTGGAGATGTGGATGGAAAAAGGTGATTATATATGCGGCTGCGGCGATTCTGGCGGCGGGCAGCGCGGGCGGCTGTATTCTTCCTGTACAGGCGCAGGAGCTTGCCGGTGACGGACCGGCAGGAGGGATATCTGATGCCGGATGGACAGAAGAGGCAGTATTTTCCTGCGATGAGCTTGAGGATGGCGACGAACTTCTTACCGCCTACTTAAACCGGCTGTTTTACGGGGATACAGAAGTCTCCGCTTACGGAGATGTGGGGATAAGAAAGCTTACGGATACCAGCGAGCTAAAGCTTTACCGGGAGCTTAAGGCCGCCGTAGAAAATATCGCGGCGGGCGCAAGGACATCCACGGTCGTTGAAGTAAACGGACTGAATATCCGCTATGCTTCCTGGAAGGCTTCCATGCAAAGGGTAATCTCCTATCTGCTCATGGATTGTCCCTATGAGTTTTACTGGTTTGATAAAAATTCGTGGCCAGTCTATGTCAGCGGCTACGGCAGTATGGTTACTTCCGTGACCTGTTCTTTGACCGTCGCGAAGGAATACCGGGGAAGCAGTACCTATACCGCGGACGCTGCAAAGATAAGCGCCGCGAGGAATGCCGCTGCAAACGCGAAGGCTGTAGTGCAAAAACACGCCGACGAGTCTGACCTGGAAAAGCTGAAAAGCTACCGCTGGGAGATCTGCGCGCTGGCAGCCTACAATACCGGCGCGATCACCGGGAATGCCGATTACGGCAATCCCTGGCAGCTGATCTGGGTGTTTGACGGCAATCCCGCTACCAATATGGTATGTGAAGGCTATGCCAAGGCATTCCAGTATCTGTGCGACTTGTCGCATTTTGACGGCAACACGGCGTGCTATACGGCCACCGGCACCATGAGCGACGGGACGGCTTCCGGGGCGCATATGTGGAATATCGTTTCTTATAACGGAGGGAATTATCTGGCGGATATAACGAACAGCGATTCCGGCAGTATCGGTTCGGATGGTTCTTTGTTCCTGGCTGTACCAAAGAGCGGAACGATGGATAAAAGCTATATATTTTCGAATGCAAGGGGACGCCTGATCAGCTATACCTACGACTCCGATACGAAGACGCTGCTTGGCCGGGATGTCCTCAGCCTGGCTGGAGATGATAAGACAGCGGTAAAGACGCCGGTCAAAGTGTCCAAGGTGAAGATCACCGCCAGGACGAAGACGATGGATCTGAAGAAAAAAAGGACCCAGACCTTAAAAGCAACGGTATATCCGGCGGATGCCTCCAACCGGAAGGTAACCTGGAAGTCTTCCGATAAAAAGACTGCCACAGTCAATGCCAAGGGAAAGGTGACGGCTAAGAGGGCCGGCACAGTGAAGATCACCGCCACAGCCAGGGACGGAAGCGGGAAAAAGGCTGTCATAAAGATCAAAATCAGGAAGAAATAGCTGACGGCATAAGAAAGACAAACATTAACTACCGGCTCTGAGAAAGATACAGGGCCGGTAGTTTTTACACTTTTGATACATTTTCGTTGAACTTTTGAGATTTGTACCCGTTAAACTACCACCATAACGATCAGAGAATAACAAAAGAGGAGAGACAGATATGTGTGGAATATGCGGGATTATCGGGAAAACGGAGCAAAAGGAGCAGGTACTTAAGGAGATGATGAAGGCCATTAGGCACCGCGGGCCGGACGGCAGCGAAAGCTATGTCTCAAAGGGGGCTGCTCTTGGCTTTCAGAGGCTTGGAATCATAGACCTTGACACGGGGATGCAGCCGATGTTCAATGAGGACGGGAGCAAGGTGCTTATCTTTAACGGGGAGATTTATAATTATTGGATATTAAAGGAATTGCTGGTGCAAAAAGGACATGTATTTCAGACATCCTCCGACTCGGAGATCCTTCTTCACGGCTATGAGGAGTTTGGTTCTGAGCTTTTATACAAGCTTAGGGGGATGTTCAGCTTTGCCATCTGGGATGAAGAGAAGAGGGAGCTTTTTGCGGCCCGGGATTTTTTCGGGATCAAGCCGTTTTATTACGCGGTGATCGGCGGCACGCTGGTGTTTGCCTCGGAGATCAAGGGCATCCTTAAACATCCGGGATATGAGCGGAAACTGAATGAGGAAGCGCTAGAGCAGTATCTTTCCTTCCAGTATTCCGTTCTGCCGGAGACATTTTTTAAAGGCATCTATCAGCTTTTGCCGGGGCATTATCTGACTTACAAAGACCATATGCTGCAGATTGTGCGGTATTTTCAACCCTCGTTGAAGCCAAAGCTTTATGAAAGCCGCAGGCGGGCAGCTAGGGACGTGCAGGATATGGTGAAGCTGTCAGTGAGGAGGCATATGGTCAGTGACGTGGAGGTGGGGAGCTTTTTATCCGGCGGGGTAGACTCCGGGATGATCGCAGCCATCGCCGGGTGCGTGAAGACATTTACGGTAGGATTTTCCGATGAGGGCGCCATGTACGATGAGACCGGGGACGCAAAGGAGCTGGCAGATACCCTACACCTGAAGAACTGCTGCAAATATATCGGAAAGGAAGAGTTCTATCAGGCAGTCCCGGAGGTCTTATATTACCTTGACGAGCCGTCGGGGGATGCGTCTGCCGTAGCCCTATATTTTCTTGCCAGAGAAGCTTCGGGGGAAGTGAAAGTAGTGCTGTCGGGGGAAGGGTCCGACGAGCTGTTCGGCGGGTATAACATCTACCGCGAGCCGGGGATGCTTAAGCTTGTGGACTGGCTGCCGGAGTGTTTCCGGAAATGGATGGCAAAGCGGGCCGGTTCTCTCCCCAGGCAGATGAAGGGCAGGGGATACCTCATGCGGGCGGCTCTCCCGCTCAATGAGCGGTATATCGGGAACGCCTATATTTTTCATGAAGAGGAGAAGATGCGTCTGTTAAAGCGTAAGGTGACAAAGCCGGCGAAGGAATTTCTCTCGGGTACCTACGATGAGGTTGGGCACCTTTCGGCTCCGGAGCAGATGCAGTCGGTGGATCTTCAGTACTGGCTGCCGGGGGATATCCTCCAGAAAGCAGACCGGATGAGCATGGCGCACTCGCTGGAACTTAGGGTTCCGTTTTTAGACTGGGATGTGTTCGAGCTGGCCAGGAAACTGCCCGTAAGGCTAAAGCTTTCCGGATTCACGACCAAATACATCCTGCGAAAAGCCGCCGCCGGCTATCTGCCGGAATCCGTCTCCTCCAAAAAAAAGCTTGGTTTCCCGGTGCCGATCCGCAACTGGCTCAGAGAGGACGAGTGGTATGAGAGGGTAAAAGAAGCATTTGCCGGGGAAACGGCCCGGGGCTTTTTCTGCACGGACTATCTGCTGGACCTGCTTGACGAGCACAAAAAAGGCACAGCGGACAACAGTCGGAAGATCTGGACGGTGTACGTATTTTTACTCTGGTATCAGATTTATTTTGAATCCCGTGGGGATATGGATTATAATAGAGAAAGAACATGTGCGGCGAGAGGATAGAGGGAATGGATGAAGGAAAACTCAGGATACTTGTCATAGAAGATGAAAAGCCCATCGCGGATATTCTGGCGTATGACCTTGGAAAGTCCGGGTATGCGGTGAGCTGCGCATATACCGGGGCAGAAGGGATGAATCTTGCGGAGAGCGTACGGCCGAACCTTATCCTCCTGGACTGGATGCTCCCGGACTTAAGCGGGGTGGATATCTTAAAGCTCCTTACGGAAAGGTACGACACACCTGTCATTATGCTGACGGCAAGAGGCAATATTGACGATAAGGTATATGGCTTATCCTGCGGGGCGGACGATTATATCACGAAGCCCTTTGACTTAAGGGAAGTCAATATGCGGGTGCAGGCGATACTGCGCAGGTTTAAAAAATCAGGGACGAAGACGGATAAAAAGGAGGATATCCATATAAAGCAGATCAAGGATGCCGTGATCAATACTCAGGAGCGGACGGTCATCCAGTGCGGAAGCCCCGTAGAGCTTACCCCTAAGGAGTTCGACCTTCTCGTGTGGCTGGTCAGCCATCCCCGGTTTGTCTTCACCAGGAACCGGCTGTTAGGTGAGATCTGGGGATATGATTTCGCGGGGGATACCCGGACGGTGGATATGCATATCCAGCGGCTGAGGAAGAAGCTTAATGCAGGAGAATCGATCATTACCGTGTTCGGGGTGGGGTATAAATATGTGCCGGAGAGAAACTAGATTTGCGAGCAGCATCCTGTTTTGGATGAGCCTCTGGGTATTAGGGCTTGGGATCGGCGGTATCTTACTGATCACCGGCTTCGTGCGGATACAGATGCGGCATAATATCGAAAAGAATATCACGGAGGAGATGGAAAAGGTCCGGGACAACAGTCTGCTTTACGTCCACCAGATTCTCCTCCTTAACGATGCGGTAGTGGAGGAAGAAGGCTTCCGGCAGTGCATCCGGGCGGTGGAGGAGCAGATAAAGAGCGCCGGATACCGGGAAGCGGCCTACTATGACCTTGACGGAAACCTGCTTAAGGGCAGCGGCAGCCGGTTTGACGGCGGGAATGAGCGTGAAGACTTTAAGCAGGCAGTTGAGCGGGACAGCACCTTTACGTTAAGCTACAAAGGAAACGGCCAGTGCGAGGTGTATTTTACTATGCCGGTGGAGCTCATGGAGAAGCGCATCGGCTACATCAGCTATTACTTTGACTACCAGAAGATGTATCAGCGGGAGTGGGACACTCTCGAGCAGACTATCGGGATCACGGTCCTGACCTTTGTCTTTATCTGTGCGGTGATCTGGGTAATCCTCTATCGCACCATATACGCTGTCCGGGTGTTAAGCCGCGCGACCAGCCAGATATCCGCCCACTTAAAGGACGGGGAGTTTGAAAGCACTGTTGTAGAAAACTTAGGGCTACATCACCGGAAGGATGAGATCGGGGAGCTTTCGGGGAATTTTATCGGGCTGCTCGGTGTGGCAAAAGAGCAGTTTGCGAAGATACAGGAAGATAAAGACCGGATCCTTAAGCTGTTAAGCAGCCGGCAGGAGTTTTATAACAATGTGACCCATGAGCTCAAGACACCGCTTACGACCATCTCCGGTTACGCACAGCTTATGGAAAAGAACGGGCTTTCGGACACGGAGCTGTTTTTAAAGGGGACAGAGCATATCCTCAGGGAGAGCAACCGGCTTCACCGGATGGTCGTCCAGCTCCTTGAGATGCAGGAGGAGAAAAGCCCAGGCGTAAAATCGAGGCTTGATCTGACTAAGCTTCTTGGCAATGTGGCAGACACCATGCAGATCAAGGCAAAGCGGCAGGGTAGTAAGATCATGTTTAAGGGAATCGGTGAAAATGTGTTCGTTGACGGTCAGGAGGATAAGCTTCGGCAGATCTTCATCAACCTGATCGACAATGCCATCAAGTACGGGGAGCCGAAAGCGGTGATCCGCCTTGAGATTGCCAAAGGAAATGGCGCCTTGGAGGTTTCCGTGGCGAATAAGGGACAGGGAATCAAGGCAGACGACCTTGAGAATATCTTCGAACCCTTTTACCGGGCGGATAAAGAGCTTTCCAGAGAGCTGGGGAGCACGGGCCTTGGGCTATCCCTTTCCAGGAAGATCGCGCGGGAGCAGGGCGGAGAGATCAGGGTAAAGAGCACGCCCGGTGAGGAGACCGTATTTACGGTAAGCCTCCCGGAAGCGGAAAGTGAGGTTGGGCATGAGCGGAAGGAAAGGTAAGATAAGGAAAGCTTTGCGGGCGGTGCTTATCTTCACAGTGCTGGCATCCGGCAGCGTACTGTGGGGCTGTGCCCGGCAGGAGACGACAAAGACGATCGGGCTTCCCGATACGGAAAATGGGGAGAAAGGCTTTCCGGGATTTGTCATAAAGACCATTAGGGAATATGTCTACGACGGGCACAGCGAGGGCAATTTGCGGTTCGGATGGGGAGGGACAGGCTCGGATACGGCTTTCCTGCTCAGATACGGGGAAAAAGGTTATACCTTCCGGAAGATCGATGTCAATACGAAACAGACGGTAAGCGAAACTTTTGTGGACGACCGGATGCTCTTTAACATCCAGATCGCGCCCGGCGGCAGATATATCTCCTACGAGGCAGAGACAGAAGAAGAGGCCGCGCCGGAACTTGTCCTGTTTTGCGCTGGGGAGGGGGAGCGGGTCGTACTGCGCCAATGGGACGAATGCCTGCAGGATTTTTCCTATGTGTGGAGCGACGACGGGACAAAGCTCTTCTCCTGGCAGAACGGGGACGATCCTGCGTTTTTGCCAGATACTGACTGGTGCGTGACCTGCTATGATATGGATACGCTCGTACGGGACAACAACGGCCGGCTGACGGTCCAAAAGACGGAGATGAAGATGCCCGGCAGTAATTATGCCTGGCGGCATGTCCTGCCCGATGCCCACGGCACAACGGTGTATGTAAGGGAAGAGTACGAGACCTTTTCGGACAGCAAAAAGGGAGAGTATCTCCATGGACAGGCAAAGAAGAAGGCGGCGCAGGAGACGAATACAGAAAACGCAGAACCTGAAATAGAAAGCAAAGGCCAACCGGCGAAAAACTGGCTGCTTACGCCAAAAGAGCACCGGATAGAAAAACTTCCGGAATACGCAAAATACGCTGTCTGGCCCATCAAGTACACAAAGAACGGGCTTTACTACCAGAGCGAGGAGAAAAAGCTCTATCTAGCAGGGAATATCGAAGAAAAACCGGAAGTGAAGGAACTTTTTTCGGTATCCAATGCGCAAGTTTGTATCTGCGGGAAGGGCGACCATATTTTCCTTGCAGAGTGGACAGATGATCTGCAGAATATGCAGATCAGCGGCGTGAAGATGAAGGGGAGCGAACCGCAGACAAAGCAGGTGCTTTATCAGACTGCCTGCGAGAGTGCTGATTATGCCATCGCTTCCGATGATGCGGCGATCGTGCTTTGCCAGTCGGTATACCTGGGGGACGACAGGCATTCCTTTAAGGTGACGGAGCTTGGATATTAAAAGCTTGGATATAAAAAAACGAAACGATATACCGATTAGAAAGAGGGAGAAAGCTATGGCAACAGCAAAAGTAAAAGCGGTCTTTGCGTGTGATGTGAAGAAGGTGTGGGATATTGTGACTGACCTTAAGGAATACTCCTGGAGGAGTGATATTGAACGGATTGAGATCCTGAGCGGCAGCCGGTTCGTCGAGTATACGAAGGACGGGTATGCCACGACCTTTACCATAACGGCGAAAGAGCCGTTAAAGCGGTGGGAATTTGATCTGGAAAATACCAATATGCGCGGGCACTGGACGGGGATATTTTCCTGGCAGGAGAACGGGACTGCCATTGAATTTACGGAGGAAGTGGCCGTGAAGAAGTTTTTCCTTAAGCCCTTTGCGGGAATGTACCTGAAAAAGCAGCAGGCGGCTTATATTGCCGATCTGAGACAAGCGTGCCGGGACGGAGGTGATTTTAAAAATTGACAGAATATGCCCCGGATGATATGCTGATATCAAGAAAAAGCCGTAGAGCTTATGATAAAGATTGCGGGGTGAATGGATGAATTATTCGGAAAATGACAAGCAGTATCATGTTCAGGTGGGGGAGGGAGATATCGGAAGATATGTGATCCTGCCGGGCGACCCGAAGCGCTGTGAGAAGATTGCGCAGTATTTTGACGATGCCAGGCTGGTGGCGGACAGCAGGGAATATGTCACCTATACCGGTTATCTGGACGGAGTGAAGGTGAGCGTGACTTCTACCGGTATCGGCGGGCCTTCGGCAGCCATCGCCATGGAAGAGCTGGTGAAGGCGGGGGCGGATACATTCTTAAGGATTGGAACTTGCGGCGGTATGCAGACGGATGTGATGAGCGGGGATATCGTCATTGCCAACGGAGCGGTCCGGATGGAAGGGACAAGCAGGGAGTATGCGCCCATCGAGTACCCGGCGGTTCCCGATACCGGTATTGTGAATGCGCTTACTAAGGCGGCAAGAAAGCTTAAGCAGACCTGCCATGTGGGGGTTGTCCAGTGCAAAGATTCCTTCTACGGACAGCATTCGCCGGAGACGAAGCCGGTCAGCGGCGAGCTTCTTGATAAATGGGAGGCGTGGAAGCGGATGGGATGTCTGGCTTCGGAGATGGAGTCGGCAGCCTTGTTCATCGTCGCCGCAAGCCTCCGGGTGAGGGCGGGTACCTGCCTGCTCGTATTGGCGAACCAGGAGCGGGAGAAGGCAGGGCTTGAAAATCCTGTCGTCCACGACACGGACATGGCGATCCGGGTGACCGTGGAGGCGCTAAGAGAGCTGATCCAATCTGATCGTTAGTAAATGTGCATGCAGACGTATGTGAAAAAGCACCCATCTTCCGGCCTGAAGGATATCTGGTCAGGCTTTTGGCGGAGGAGGGGTGCTTTTATCCTTTATCCTGTGCTTCCTACCTTTCGTTGTCGTAGGCGACGAAGCGGTCTACCTTCGGCTGGGAGCCGCATCCCGGCACAAATTCATTGGTAAGGAATTCGGTCACGAACATCTCTCTTTCCTTGCTTCCGGTAGTGAATGCGCCCATACAGATGATATTGGCATCATTGCTCAGGCGTGCCCGCTGTGCCGAATAGACGTCGGAGACGAGCGCGGCATAAGCGCCCTTAACCTTATTCGCCGCGATAGAGACACCGATACCTGTCCCGCATACAAGGATCCCACGGTCATACTTCTTCCCAGCGACAGCCTCTGCAACTTCAATCGCCACATTGGCGTAGATTGGATCCTCGCTTCCGAAATCCGTCACCTCACCGTAACCTTTCGCCTCAATAAACTTGATCAGGTCTTCCTTTTCCTTCTGTGCGTTTGGATCGCAGCCGATTGCAATTTTCATCGTTCATTCCTCCTAAAATTTAGTCTGTTTTGTCCGCTATGGGTACTGTAAGCATATTTTAACATTTCATTTCACTTTTGTCTACTTTCGATTACTTTCGTTTTTGCGAAATTTTGAAAATCATACCAGCGTACGCAGAACGCTTTCCACAGACGCTGTCTGGCAGTCCGCATATTTTTCCACACCGGGGGCACAGTCGTCCATGGCGTAGCCTGTTCCGGCGGCTTCAAGAAGCTCGATATCGTTGAAGTGGTCGCCGAAAGCGATGCCGTCTTTTAGCGGGATGCCGAGGTGTTTCGTTAAAGCCGCAAGCCCGGAGCCTTTGTTGGCACCTGGCGCGATAAAATCCACCCACAGGTTTCCCGAAGTGACGATCTTGATCTCCGAAGAGAACTTTTCCTTGAAAAAATGCTCGGAGATGTCCGTCCCGTCGAAATTCAGGAAGGCGATCTTTAAGAAGGGTTCGTCAACCTCGCACAGATCCGGGACTACCTTGAGCTTATACTTGACCACGTCACGCAGGTGGTGGATGAATCTTTCATCGGCAGAATCCGTGTAGGCAGTGGATTCGCAGGAAAGCATGCAGTGGAACTGGGGAAACTGCCTTGCCGCCCGGATAATGCGAAGGCCAAGCTCCCGGCCGATCACCCCTCTTGCGATCACCTGGTGGTTATGTACGCACATAGAGCCATTTTCCGTGATATAGGAAATGTCGTCCTGCACAGGCCCGAAGAGGCGGTATACATTCTCATACGTCCGGCCGCTGGCGGCGATAAAACGGATGCCCCTGGCCTTAAGTTTCAAGATCAGGTCAAAAATCTCCGGGTCAAGGCTCTGGGCATCCTTTTTCAGAAGCGTCCCGTCCAGATCACTGGCAACATATCTTATCATAATCAAAACTCCTTTTTCTTGACTTATCTGCACATTATAATACAAAAATACAGGATTTGGAAGATGGAAAAGGGAGAAAATCTGTCGCTTGACGGCAGGATGCGGAATATTTATAATAAATTTATGCTGGCGGGAACCGTAATTGATAAAGGAAACCGCGGCTGGGATCGGAGGAACGGAAGATGAAAGCGACTGTGCTAGTGGATAATATTGAACATAACGGGATAAAGGGCGAGTGGGGACTCAGTATTTTTATCGAATACGGCGAAAAAAAGATACTTCTGGATACGGGAGCATCGGGGCTTTTTGCGGAAAACGCAAAAAAGCTCGGGATTTCCGTCGAAGAGGCAGACTACGGCGTTTTATCCCACGCCCATTATGACCACAGCGACGGCATGCGGAGATTTTTTGCCATAAATCAACAGGCAAAGTTCTACCTGCAGGATAGCTGCGGGGAGGACTGCTATGCGAAGAAATGGATCTTTCGCAGGTATATCGGTATAGAAAAGGGAATCCTCGGGGAATTCGGCGGGCGGATCGTGCGGGTGTCCGGAGATTACCAGCTTTCACCGGGCGTAAGACTTATCCCCCATAAGTCGCCCAGACTGTCGGAAATCGGTGCGAGGGAGCGGATGTACCGGAAAGAAGGGCTCAGGCTGCGTCCGGATGATTTTTCCCATGAACAGAGCCTGGTGTTTGATACGCCGGAAGGGCTCGTCATCTTCAATAGCTGTTCCCACGGCGGCGCGGACAATATCATCCGGGAGGTGGCCGCGTGCTGCCCCGGCAAAAGGGCGCTGGCACTGATCGGCGGCTTCCATCTGTTTAATAAATCGGAGGAGTTTGTAAGAAAGCTTGCAAAGGAGATCCAAAAGACGGGGATACAGGCAGTGTATACCGGGCATTGTACCGGGGAGAGGGCTTTTGGGATCTTAAAGGAGGAGCTTAAGGACAGGGCGGTTCAGCTAAAGGCCGGGCTTGTCATGGAGTTTTGACGGAGGATGAAGATGGGTTTGTTAAAAATACTGAAAAAGATGTGCCTGCTGGCCATCTTGATCGTCGCCGGTGTCGGGGCGCTGCTTGGCGTCTGCATATTTTTTGAAAAACTGCTCCTGCCCAGGGATTATTATTTTTACCAGTATCATGCCCTGGCGGAAAAGGTTTTGATCTATCTGATCGTTATCCCCGTGGTCACTTTTCTGGGGATTGTGTGCGGGCGGCTTCACCGAAGGCGGGAAGAGGTGCTGGAGGATATGTATGACCTGTTTTTCCTTTGGAGGCGCGCGGGCAGGGTAAGGCCCATACTGATCCTGGTGTGGCTTTTCTGCCTGTACTGCTGCGCGTCCTCTGCCACGGTCGTCACGAAAGATAAGATCATCTGCCATTCGCCCCTGCATCCGTCAGGCGTTGCGTATGGCTACAGCGATGTTACGCAGATTGACACCGGTTTTGGGCAGAAGCGCTTTGCATTGTTGGAATACCGGCGGAAGGGCAATTTTTATTATCAGATTGAACTTGACGGGCGGCGGATCGTATTTTCTACGCCCGGCGTTAATGAGGATATTGCGCGGTATGCCGACGAGACATATCTTGAGCTTGAGGATTTTGACAGGCGCCTTACTTCGCTTGGCATCCCGAAGCGTTCGGATGAAAAGGGCGCAGCAGACTGTGGCCTGGATAAAGAGTATGTAGAACGGTTCTTTAGGATCATCGCCCGGGGCAAGGATTAATCTATTGTATTTTCAAGGGAAAGATGGTAGTATAGAATGCAGTGAAATGCGTGAACATGAAGGAGGATTTCATGGCAGAGATTGTGATCATCGGAGCGGCGATCATCGATGTGCTGGTCCGTCCGGCGGATGCCTCGGTTTTTGCGTCAGGCTCGTATCCGGCGGAGGATATCCGCATGGCGCCGGGAGCGGATGCCATGAACGAGGCACTTGTCCTCGCAAGCCTTGGTAAGCAGGTGCGTCTTGAGACGGTCATCGGGGATGACGCGGCAGGCGGATTCTTAAGGAAGGAATGCCAGGATAAAGGGATCGTGCTTGACGGGCAAAAGAGCAGAAAAGAGATTCCCACGGGGATCAATGTGGTGCTTGTGGGACCGGACGGGGAGAGGAGCTTTCTTACCAATCCCCGGGGGAGCCTTCGGGCGCTTGAGCTTTCGGACATCCGTATGCCTTTCGAGAAGGAGGCGAAGTTTTTGTGCTTTGCCAGTATTTTTGTGTTCCCGAAGATTAAGGCCGCGCAGCTTGTCCGCATATTTTCCCAGGCGAAAAAGCAGGGGATCACCGTATGCGCGGATATGACCAAGTGTAAACATAAGGAGACCGCAGCCGATATGGCCGAAGCTTTTGCCTGTATCGATTACCTGTTTGCCAACGAGGAAGAGGCCGCACTTCTCACCGGGGAGGCGGATACGAAAAAGGCGGCAGAGAGCCTTCTTTCTTCCGGAGCAGGACATGTCATCATCAAATGCGGCGCGCGGGGATGCCTGTTAAAGACCCGGACAGAGGAGTATACCGTCCCCGCCAGAAAGGGCACGGTGTGTATAGATACGACCGGGGCAGGCGACAGCTTTGTGGCAGGCTTTATCTTCGCCCTGTCAGAGGGAAGAACACTTTACCAGTGCGCGCAGTTTGCCAACGCATGCGGTGCGCGGGCAACGGAGAGTCTTGGCGCTACAGCGTGGACAAAAGAGGCTTAGCATAAAGGAGGAAATATAGTTATGATATTCAAAGGAAAAGTGGCGCCATGGTGGTATGTGGTGACGGCAGGGCTTAACGGAGTGGCGCTGGCCGCCTTGATCTATCAGGTCCAGACGGATAATTTATCAGCGATCTTTATCGGGAACCTGCTGTTGTTCCTGCTTCTGGACTTGTATTTTTTGCCTCCTATCTTCAAAAACGAGGTTACCATCAGCAAAAAGACCGTGACGGTGAAGTTCGGGCTGCTCACCAAGGAAATTTCTATACCGGGCATCACATGCGTCAGGAAGATGAAGAGCTATTCGGCATCCTTCGCCGCATCCTTTGACCGGGTGGGCATCGAATCCAGGAGTATGACGGCTGTCTTTATCTCTCTCAGGGACAATGAGGCATTCATCAAAGAGCTGATGAGAAAGAACCGGAAGATAAAATATCTGATGTAAAAATGAAAACAATATGGGACGGGGCATAAAAAATAACGATCCGTCCCATATTATTTTGTAGCAGAGGGATTGATCGTTATGGATGACAGACAGTTTTTGGAAGAGACACAGTATTTAAGCGCAATGATTGAAAAGATCGACAGCCGGATCGCTGAGACAACGGAGGCGATTTCCCGGGGGCAGAAGGAAATCGGCGGCATGCACAATTATTACTGGCAGAACTATACGGAGATGGACCAGTACGGATACGAGGATTACGACAACCAGCAGGCGCTTCTTGAGCAGGTGAATGCCAATCAGGCGCAGGAAAAGCAAATGCGGCGGCTGAAAAGGATGCGTGACTGCCCGTATTTCGGACGGGTGGATTTCCGGTATGAGGGAGAGGATACGGCGGAAGTCTTCTACATCGGCATCGGGAACTTTGCCCGGAAAGCGGGGGCTGTACCGTTTATCTACGACTGGCGGGCGCCGGTGTCGGGGCTTTTCTATGACTATGACAAAGGGCCGGCGGCTTACCAGGCGCCTTCCAAAGTTATGGAAGGAGAGATCCTAAAAAAGCGCCAGTATAAGATCCGGGACGGACATCTTGTTTACGCCTTTGAATGCGATACAAAGATAGACGACGACATCTTGAAGGCGGAGCTTGGCAGCAACAGCGATACACAGCTTAAGAACATCGTCCGCACGATCCAGAAGGAGCAGAATGCCATCATCCGCAACACAAAGGATAAAATCCTTGTCATCCAGGGAGCGGCCGGGAGCGGGAAGACATCCATCGCCCTGCACCGTATCGCCTACCTGCTTTACCATGACAGGGAGCGGTTAAAGTCCTCGGATATCCTGATCCTGTCCCCGAACAGTGTGTTCTCGGACTATATCTCACACATCCTGCCAGAGCTTGGGGAGGAGAATATCCGGGAGATGAGTTTTGATCTTTTTGCCTGCCGGGAGCTTAAAAGTATCGCTGCCGACTGTGAGGATGCTTACGATCATCTGGAACGCCAGATCAGATTCCCGGATAAGGAAGAACAGCGAAGATTCCTTGAAAAGCAGTCGCAGGCATTTATCGGGCTGATGGAAGGTTACCTGGCGGTGCTCGAAGATGAGCTTGTGGAACTTTGCGGAGTCGCCTTCAAAGGCTTAAAAAAGACGGAGGAGGAGATGATAAAGCTCTTTTACTTCCGGTTCCAGAACACGCCGTTGCTCGACCGTCTTAACGTCGTGCGGGAATATTTTGCAGATGAATATGAGACGCTTAAAGGAAGAAGCCTTTCGGAGGTAGAAGCGGAAGCCCTTGAAGGTATCTTTTCGCGGATGTATGTGACGACGGATATCTATCGGATCTACAGCCGGATGCTTCGTGCTTACGGCTATGAACCGCTGCCGGATGTGCCGCCGGAGAAGCGGAAGATTCCATATGAGGACGTCTTCCCGATGCTCTATCTCAAGTACCGCCTGCTGGGAAGACGGCCGCGCAGGCAGATCCGCCATCTGGTCATCGATGAGATGCAGGATTATTCCTTCCTGCAGTATACAATCCTCAGTGAGATGTTCGCCTGCCCCATGACGATCCTCGGCGACAGGGCGCAGACACTCACCGGGGAAAGCCAGGATGTCTTAAGCTTTCTTCCCAAGGTGTTCGGCAGGGGCGTTAGGAAGATCGTGATCAGCAAAAGCTACCGCAATACACTGGAGATCGCTGAGTATGCGGCGAAGCTTTCCGGCCTTAAGGGAATAACGTTTTTAGAGCGCCACGGAAAAGATGTTGAGGAAGAGACATTTCATGGGGTGGATGAGCTTCTTTCGGCCGTGGCGGAAAATGTCTCAAAGGAGTACGAGACGGCGGCGCTCCTTACCATGACGCAGGAGGAAGCCTACGACCTCTTCCGGCTGATCGAAGGCCGGGTCAGGGAAAAGGGCATTCCAATCCATTATATTGACCGGGACAGCACGGCCTTTGCGCGGGGACTTACGGTCACCACCTATTATCTGGCGAAGGGACTGGAATTTGATCAGGTATTTACCGCATTCCCGAAAAAGGATCACCCGTATCTTCGCCAGGCCGCCTATATCAGCGCGACGCGGGCGCTCCACGAGCTTTATCTGTACCGCCTTAAGTGAAGGAATCTTTTTCCAGCCAGTCATAATACGCGCCCCTTTCACATAGACTACAATAAAATCTGTGAATGGCGTTTGTATGAAGGCAAAAAGGCAGGTATCATCGCGGGAAGACCACTCCCTTAAGCATAGACTGTCAGAGCTGTCTGAACTTCCGAAGGACGTGGTGCTTGGCATCCCCATGCTCACCATGGTCGGGCAGATGGAGCTGAATATTGAAAATTACCGAGGAATCATCGAATATACGGACTGCCTGATCCGCATCCACACGAAGGACGGGCAGATCCGCATCTGCGGGAAGAACTTAAAGGTCGACTATTACACCAATGACGAGATGAAAGTCACCGGGCATATCATATCCATCGAATATGTAAGCCTGTCCGTACCGGATTAAATACCATTCCAAAATCTAAGGCGGGAGGAAATATCGTTGCTGTCACGGCTTATCTGTTACATCAAAGGATACCTGCGCATCCGGATCGCGGGGTATTCCACGGAAAGATTTTTGAATGCATGCCGGCACAGGGGCATTTATCTGTGGGGGCTTGAGGCGGTTTCCGGCGCGTATGAGATGAATATTTCCATCAGCGGCTTCCGGAAGTTAAAACCGATCATCAGGAAGACAGGAACAAAAGTTACGATCCTTAGAAAGTCCGGTCTTCCTTTTTATTTGTTCCGCTACCGGAAGCGGAAAGCATTTTTCTTTGGGGCGTTCTCTTTTTTGTTCCTCATCTTCTGGATGTCCCATTATATCTGGAATATCGACATCGCGGGGAATACGTCGAGAA
>CANAPP010000028.1 GCA_947363565.1 uncultured Lachnospiraceae bacterium
ATAAGGAGAAAATGCTGGAACACCAGATAAAGACCCTGAACCGGAAGGAACGGACGCACCGGCTCTGCACCAGAGGGGCAATGCTGGAAAGCCATCTCCCCCACCCGGAATCCGTGACTCCGTGACGTGCGCCACTGGCTCAACCAAGTGCTGCCATCCGAGCAGTACCGCCAGACCGCCGATCCGGGGAGGAAACCGTCTGTTCAGGAGAGCCTGAAAGGGCGGCAGGAACGCATCCGGCAGGAGCAGGCAGCAAAAAGCCAGACAACCCGGACAGAGAAACAACAGAATATGGAACTTTAAACAGGCACTTGTTTTGTGATTGAAAACCGCAGGCAAGCGCCTTTTTCTTTGCAACAAAATGGATTTACCGACAACGTGAGCGACATTGTGTCACCCACGTTGGGATTATCAGGAGGGAACGCCTATTGAACGTATGCAATTACCCGTGGTGTATTTCCCCGCTGCCTTTGCTTTAGAGCCGCCGATTTATGCCCGATATTTCCTCTGGTATATGCCTGCGCTGCTTCAACCAGCTGCCTGCGCAGATGGCTGTTCCCTGCCTTCGTGATACCATACCGGTTCTGCTTCTCATCACTGGATTCCTCGCTTGGCACTAACCCTAGGAATGCGACAAATTTTTCTGCTTTCTCAAACCGGCTGAAATCACCCACCTCCACTACCATTGATAATGATGTGTGCGTTTTTACTCCCAGCAGACATCCCAGCTTCTTTACTTTTTCCTCATATCTTTCTCCTGATGACAGCTCCTCAATCCTCTCGTCCAGGCGTTTTATTTTCTCCGTAAAATATTCATATGTGATAAGATATTCATCCAGTGTTTCCTGAAATGGCTCTCCAAGATTTAATGATTTCAGCCATTTCACATGTGCCATTGTCCAGTAGCTCTTCCCCCCTTCATATTTCTTCCCCAAACGCAATACCAGTGCAAGTATCTGCTGTTTAGTCTGCTTTAAGCAAATTTTCTGGTCATCCCTCATCCGGATATACTCTTTGATTGAATTGTCCTCCTCCGTTGGCACATCTACCTCACTGTATGTGTGGAAAGCAAGGCATCTTGCGATATTTCCGGCATCCCTTTTGTCCGTTTTTACTCTGTAGGTATTTGTGATCGCCATTGTTGTTGGCGCCAGGATAACACATTTTACTCCATGGTTTGTAAGCTGATGATAAATAGAATATCCAAGGCATCCCGCTTCATATCCACAGACAAACTCTATATCATCCCCCAAATTTTTACGAAGCTGCTCCAAATATTTCAGGATCATCTTATAATCGGACGACATTTTTTGTTTATACATCGTTTTATCTGTATCAAAACTATAACAGCAAACGGTGTAACTTTCCTTATGGACATCCATTCCAACATAAACTATACTATTCATAGATGGCCTCCTTTTGTATACGGTAATCCCTGTTACCATTAATTTTGCTGATTAACAGTTTACAGGTAAATCCACGAATCTACAACTGTGAGGTCACTTCATATTATCTATATAAACGAATCCAAGACATCATTTGTGACACTTAACCGTAAATTTTTTAAAAATCTTCTCCCCCCACATACCCCCAGTCCTTCCTACAAAGATAAGGCACCATCTTCTCCTCAAAGGTCTGCACTGCCTTAAGCGCCGCCTCATTGGGATACTTATGCTTAATCTCATAGGTAATCCGCTCCGGCGGCTGCACCGGGTTGCCAATCTCGCTCACATACACCTGCCGGAGCGTCTTTAACCTGTCCACCACAGATATGGGCGCAATCACCCACATCCGCTCATCGGACATCATGTGGAGCAAAAGCTCGAAAGTATCCACCTCTATCCGCGGACGTTCCCCCTTGCTCACCCACTGGTCATGCCAAATCTGGTAGTTCGCCTCCCAGCTGGTGAAGATTTCCCACTCCTTATTCAGTTCATCCGTATGTATCACCGGTTTCTTAAGCTCCGTCGCCGCCGACTGCACGATGAACATTTTCTCCCTGAGCACCGGGCGCGCGATGATATTTTTAAACTGCAGATGATGGTACACGAACCCCAGGTCAATCTCATGGTTCTCTAAAAGCCCGTAAAGCTCATAGGAATAATGCGTCTTTATATGAAGGTTCATGATATGCTCTTCTTCGCCCAGCATCTCGCTGTACAGGTCAAAAAATATAGCGCTGTTGAGCGTATCCGTACACCCAATGGTCAGATACAGCTTTTCGTGGCTGTCCTTCAAAAGCTGCATCTCCCGCCAGATAGACAGCCATCGCTCCGCAATAGGGATAAATTCCTCCCCCTGGGAAGTCAGCTCAATCTGCTTATAGCCTTTCTTCCTCGTAATCAGCTTAACCTTAAGTTCCTCCTCCAAAAGTTTCAGCCGGTGGCTCACTGTCGGCTGCGACAGAAAAAGATTGTCGGCTGTCTTCGTAATATTTTTCGTCTTCACAATCATTAAAAATGTCTCGATATCCGCAAGATTCACAATATTTCCTCCTCTCAGCACAATTCTAAATATAAAATATATTAATATTATACAGCGCAATTATTCATTTTTCAATTTCTACTTTCCATGCTATGATGATAACAGAAGAAAAGAAAGTTACTATGAGCGGCTCTCCGGCCATAAATAGCAACACATACTCTGTACGGACAAGGAGGATTTAACAAGATGAATAACGAAGAAAAAGGAATCTTATTTTCAGATGAATACCAGAAAAGCTTAAAGGCACAGTTCTGCTATGCCGACTCGGACCCGGAACATGGGGAGCGTCTTTTTTTTGAAAATTCCGGCGGCTCATTAAGACTTCGCAGAGCAGTGGAAGTAAAAGCACAGATTGAAGAGTTCCCGGACTGCCCGGAGCGGGTAAGGGGCAGAGGTTACGAGCTTTCCCACTATGTAGCAGACGGCACAAAGGACATCTTAGAGACCGTGTTCGGCGCAAAGAGCGGCGGTCTGCTGACGGAGCTTTCCGCATCCCAGACCATGTTCCAGGCTGTAGGCACCATCATGACCAATGTAAAATGGGGAACCAACGCAGTCACCTCCTCCCTTGAGCACCCTTCCGCCCACGACGCAGTTGAATTCTACTGCACCCAGACCGGACGTGAATTCCGTGTCGTTCCCGCCAACAAGACAACCGGCGGGCTTGACGTAGACGAAGTGATGAAATATGTGGACAAAGATACGGTTCTCTTAAGCATCATGGCAGCATCCAACATTTCCGGAAATATTATGGACATCAAGGAAATTGCCCGCCGCGCAAAAGAAATCAATCCGGAAATCTACATCGTAAGCGACGCGGTGCAACATGCGCCCCACGCTGCCATCGACGTAGAAGACTGGGGCGTGGATGTCTCAAACTTTGCGCCATATAAATTCTTCGGCATCCGCGGCTGCGGCTACTGCTATGTATCCGACCGGGTATGCGCGCTGCCCCATCACAAGCTGATCCACAAGGACGACCATGTGTGGGCGCTTGGCACTCCTACCCCGGCAAACTTCGCGGCTATGATGGCAGTTATTGACTATGTATGCGAAATCGGCGCACATTTTACCGACAGCACTGACCGGCGCACTTTATATGTAGAAGGTATGCACCGCATCCATCTGCAGGAGCGCGCACTTCTCTACCGCCTGCTGGAAGGGTCAGACGAAATTCCGGGGCTCAGACATATCGACAAAGCAGAAGTCTATGTGGATATGGAAGACCTTACCTATAAAGACCTGATTGTAGCTATGGGAATCAAGGGCATCGAATTTGCCGAGCTCTCCCAGAAATACTTAGAGCACGGCATCACGGTATTCGAGCGGCTGAATACAAGCCCATACTCCAAGAGAATCGTGGAATCTTTGGGACTTAAAGGCGCAATCCGCGTATCCCCGCTCCACTGCCACGGAACGGATGATATCGACAAGTTCCTCAAAGCCACAAAAGAAATCGCAGACACCGTTTAGTTTCCCCTTATAAGCTCTTCTATTAATATAGAAGAAACTGCTGCCTTCCGTTTTCGTCTGAAAATGAAAATGGAAGGCAGATTTGTACTTGATTCTGAACAAATGACACGTTATACTACTAAAGATATCAATCCAGTCACAGGATAAATTTGTATAGGCAATTGCGAAACTCGAATTTCCAGCGTCGAATCGTGCAGCCTGTATATTCCAACGCAGACACACTCCCGCTCCAAGTTTACCGCAACGGTACATAAGCTGCCAAAATACGGCAGCTAAGTACCGGCGGTAACCTAAGGTCTGCTTATAGAATATACAGGCTGCATGATGACCCCCGGTTAATACCTGAGTTTCGCAATCGTCAGGATAAATGTATAAAGCAAAAGGAGAACAATGTATGAAACTGACTATACTCGGAACCGGAAATGCCGCCGTATCGGAATGTTACAACACCTGCTTTGCCCTCTCTGACGGAAACTCACATTTCCTTATCGATGCCGGCGGCGGCAATCGGATTTTAAAAGTGCTTAAGGATACCGAAATCGACATCTGTGATATCCATGATATATTTGTAACCCACGAACATGTAGACCATGTGCTGGGCATCATCTGGCTCATCCGCATCATCGGCCAGCGCATGAATCAGGGGAAATACGACGGAGAACTCCGTCTCTACTGTCACGAAGAACTTTCTGAAAAGATTCAGGCTATCGCAAATATGACCATCCAGCAGAAAGTGTGCAAGCATATGGGCGGCCGGATTCGTTTTGACATCATAAAAACAGGTGATTCCCGCCAAATCCTCGGCTGCCCGGCGACCTTTTTCGATATCGCCTCCACCAAGGCAAAACAGTTCGGATTCACCATGCAGCTTGATAACGGCAAAAAATTCACCTGCGTCGGGGACGAGCCTTACAATGCGGTGAACCATCATTATGTGGCTGGCAGCGACTGGCTCCTCCACGAGGCTTTCTGCCTGTTCGGCGAGGCCGATAAGTTCAAGCCTTACGAGAAACATCACAGCACTGTAAAAGAGGCGTGCCAGCTCGCCGAAAGCTTGAAAATCCCCAACCTCCTTCTCTATCACACAGAAGAGACGCATCTTGCGGAGCGCAAACGCCTCTATACGGAGGAGGGAAAGCAGTATTTCCATGGGAACCTCTATGTTCCCGACGATCTGGAAACCTTTGAATTATAGCCATAATCTTTGACATTGCCAAAAAACGGAGGAGAGCATCTCTCCTCCATCTTTGATACATCTTTACCCATAGCCCAGCTTTGTCTTTATGCGTGCTGCAATATATGTATGCTTTCACTGTGCTGGCTCACAACCGCTTTAATCACTGTAACATCCTCTTCTAGTGAAGTCATGCGATGCTCATTCTCAATCCATCCCTTTGAAGTCGGATAAAGATTCTCACACAATAATCTCAACGGGTGGACCACATCATTCTCCAAAATTACACCGAGACGATGAATATCATCCTCCGTGTGCTGCACCCTGCCTTCCAGGCTCTC
The DNA here is from genome assembly GCA_947363565.1 of uncultured Lachnospiraceae bacterium. GTDB lineage: Bacteria > Bacillota > Clostridia > Lachnospirales > Lachnospiraceae > MD308. The sequence continues at coordinate 5,473 of CANAPP010000028.1, forward strand.
TATACGCCGATCCGTCTTGTCCATCCTTGTCTCCAAATTATCCATCCTAATCTCTAGCTTATCCACACTCTGTTCCAGATTATCCATTCTGGTCTCAAGATTATCCATCCTCGTCTCAAGATTATCCATCCTCGTCTCAAGATTTTCCATCTTGCTCTCCAGACTTTCCATCCTCGTTTCAAGATTTTCCATCTTGCTCTCCAGGTTGTCCATCCTCGTCTCAAGATTTTCCATCTTGCTCTCCAGGTTATCAAGACGCCGGTCTATTTTCTCTACCTTCGCCTCCAAACTATCCATCCTGGTCTCCAGCCTTTCAAACCGTCGGTCTGTTTCCCTCATGTATGTCTCAAACTTGGCATCCAGCTTTTCTTCCAGTTTGGCATCCAGTTTTGCGTCCAGCTTTTCTTCCAGCTTGCTTTCTAATTTTTCCTCTAGCTTTTCTTCCAATACTTCTTCTAATACTTTGCGGAATCTTTCTTCTGTCATATGACCATCTCCTTATGTGTTTTACTATTATAGCTGTTTTACCCTTTCTGTACAAGTTCAGTTTTTATGTATATATCAACAAATTTTTCTTCAAAAATTTGTTAATTATTTTCTGCACTCAAACGCATCACTCCCTTTTGAATAAAACACCTGTTCAAAATAGTATCATTGCGGAATATTTCGGCGAAACGCCAAGACAAAATTCCAGATTAAGATATCGGAACAACAGATTATTCCGACATGACGTTAGTATAGCACAATCTTCTGTTTTTGTTAACAATTATTTCTTATTTTAAACACATTTTTATCACAGTTTTTGCGTATACTATAATTGTTCGAAGAGATGATTCGAACACAAATAATTCTTTTTCATAACTTTTTCCTCAGGACTGCACACCTCCCATATGCAGTCCTTTTAAATTGCTAAAAGCTACCCTCCGTGCACAAAGGGCGTGTGCTCCTTTGTACATGGAGGGTATTTTCTCTTATTTCCCCGGCTGCCCGTAATAGGCGTTTGCCCCGTGTTTCCGGTAGTAATGCTTATCCTTAAGTTCCTGGGGCGCCGGCTTGTTCTGCGGGTTGATCATCTCACATCTCGCCGCCATCTTTGCCACTTCCTCAAGCACTACCGCATTATGCACCGCCTCATCGGCATCCTTCCCCCAGGTGAACGGGCCGTGGTTTTTGCAGAGCACCGCGGGCATCGCCTCGTAGTCAATGTGATTTGCCGCGAAATCATCTGCAATCAGTACGCCTGTGTTTTTCTCATAAGCCTCGTCAATCTCTTCTTTTGTGAGGTTACGGACGCACGGCACTTCGCCGTAGAGATAGTCCGCGTGGGTCGTGCCGTAGCATGGGATTCCCCTTCCCGCCTGCGCCCAGCTTGTTGCCCACGGGGAATGGGTGTGTACCACGCCGCCGATATTGGGGAAACGGTTGTAGAGCACTACATGGGTGGCGGTATCGGAAGACGGATTATAATCTCCCTCCACCTTATTGCCCTCAAGGTCAACCACTACCATATCCTCCGGTTTCAGCTTGTCGTAATCGACACCGCTTGGCTTGATGACAAAAAGCCCCTTCTCCCGGTCAATCCCGCTTACATTTCCCCAGGTAAATGTCACAAGGTCATGCTTTGGGAGCAGCATGTTCGCCTCATATACTTCTTTTTTCAGTTGTTCAAGCATTTTAAAACATCTCCTTATCTTTTCCTCAGTTCGGACAGAACGGATATTAATGATTCCTTATACTAAATATTCCGCCGCTGCCTGTTCGATGGCTACGCCTTTTTTATACCGCTCGATAAAGACTTCAAAGCCTTCCACATCCTTCGCATCCGGCTCCATGCTGGTTCCCGCGTTTCCGGCAAATACTTTATCCGCCAGATAGCTCTTAAGGCTCTCGCCCTCCGCTTTACGCACCATGTAGGACGCAAGGAGCGCCATTCCCCACGGACCGCCTTCTCCTGCCGTCTCCATCACCGATACCGGCGCGTTAATAGCCGCCGCAAGGATGCTCTGGCCTACGCCTTTCGTCTTGAAAAGACCGCCGTGGCCGAGGATTGAATCAATCTCCACATGCTCCTCCTTTAAAAGGATATCCATGCCCACCTTCAGCGCGCCGAGCGCCGTAAACAGATGCACCCTCATAAAGTTTGCCAGGTTGAAGTTACTCTTCGGAGACCTTACAAACATCGGCCTTCCCTCTGTCACATTTGTAATATTTTCCCCGGAAAGATAACCGTAGGACAACAGCCCGCCGCAGTCCGCATCTCCTTCCAGCGCTTTATTATAGAGAGTTCCGAACAGCTTGTTCATATCCACGTCAATACCGAAATTCTCCGCAAATTCCTTAAACAGCCCAACCCATGCGTTGAGGTCGGAAGTGCAGTTGTTGGCATGGACCATTGCCACAAGGCTGCCGTCCGGCGTCGTCACAAGGTCAATCTCCGGGTAAACTTTCTTAAGCTCCTTCTCTAACACGACCATGGCAAATACCGAAGTTCCGGCAGATACATTACCTGTGCGCTTTGCCACGCTGTTTGTCGCCGCCATGCCTGTTCCGGCATCGCCCTCCGGCGGACACAGCGGGATTCCTGCCTCAAGCGCGCCGCTCTCGTCAAGGAGCTTTGCGCCTTCTTCGGTAAGCGTTCCTGCATTTTCACCGGCAACTAAAACCCTCGGCAAAATCTCTTTCAGTTTCCAAGGATAATTCTTCTCCGCCACAAGCTCGTCAAACTTTTTCACCATCGCCGCATCGTAAGTCTTCGTCTCCGGGTCAATGGGGAACATGCCGGACGCGTCGCCCACGCCGAGAACCTTTTCCCCCGTGAGCTGCCAGTGGATATATCCCGCCAGCGTCGTGATGTACGCAACATCCTTCACATGCTCTTCGTCATTTAAAATCGCCTGATACAGATGGGCGATGCTCCACCTCTGCGGGATATTATACTGGAAAAGCTCCGTCAGAGCCTCCGCCGCCGGCCCCGTCGTAGAGTTCCTCCAGGTACGGAACGGCACAAGAAGTTTCCCGTCCTTGTCAAATGCCATATATCCGTGCATCATCGCGCTGAACCCGATGGCGCCGATGCTTTTAAGCTCTGCGTCATATTTCTCCCTGACATCACAGACCAGTTTCCTGTAGCTGTCCTTAAGTCCTGACCATACGTCCTCCAGAGAATACGTCCAGAACCCATTCTCCAGCCTGTTCTCCCATTCATGGTCGCCCGACGCCACCGGATGATGCGTCCCATCCACAAGCACCGCCTTAATCCTCGTAGAGCCAAACTCCAGCCCAAGCGCCGTACTCCCGCTCTCAATCATCCTCTTAATCTCTTCCCTATTCCCCATATACAACCTACCTCCTTTACATAATATCTGCCAACTTGTACACACAGCACCCTTACCATAATTGCGCCGCCTGCTCATAACACGCTCTACACACTCTTCCTCCGAAAGCCGCACTTTCCCGCCAGATACAAACAAACTCAAAACACTCCCGCCCGAAGAAAGTTCCGGTCTGGAGGATGTTCCTAAAGGAATCCCGTAAAAAGCGCCAGCACTTGGCGAGGTTTTTCGAGCTTAGTATAACGTCTTCAAATTAACTGGACTCTATGCTTGTCTAAATTTCCATCTGCCGCATTGTCATCAGTTGGCGTAGTCACCACTACGCCGCCCTACAAATCAACTCTACTACAAATAACCAGTTTACGCTCTTCCTCCGAAAGCCGCACTTTCCCGCCAGATACAAACAAACTCAAAACACTTCCGCCCGAAGAAAGTTCCGGTCTGGAGGATATTCCTAAAGGAATCCCGTAAAAAACGCCAGCACTTGGCGAGGTTTTTCCGAGCCTAGTACTGCTGCGTTTTTTCAGAGCGAGAGCGCGGTTCCGTAGGAATATCCTCCAGACCGGAACGCCCTTCCTGCGAAAGCCACACCCCCTGTTTGTTTATACTGCTAACTTACTTGCGGTACGCAACACTATTCCAAAGCAATTCATTTTTAAACTGCCGAATCGTCGTATCTTTATCGATGTAAACCGCCTCGATACCCATAGCATTTGCCCAGTCGCCCATCTGCTCTGCGGTAAGGTCATAGGAGAATGCCGTATGGTGCGCGCCGCCTGCCAAGATCCATGCTTCAGCCCCTGTTTTAAGGTTCGGCTGCGGTGTCCAGAATGCCGTTGCAACCGGGAGCTTTGGCATCGGCTTTTCATTCTTCTTGCACTCTACATCATTGATGATCAGGCGGAACCTGTCGCCGAGGTCGATAAGAGACGTCGCGATTGCCGGGCCTGTCTTTGACGTAAATACAAGCCTTGCCGGGTCTTCCCTGTCACCCATGGAAAGCGGCTGCTCTTTGATGCTTACTTTGCCGTCTGCAACGGACGGGCATACTTCAAGCATGTGCGCCTGCAGGATTCCCTCTTTGCCCGGAACCAGGTTGTAGGTGTAGTCCTCCATAAAGGAAGTTCCTTTGGCATCCTTCATTCCCTGGGTCATAATCTTCATCACGCGTACCATAGCCGCCGTCTTCCAGTCGCCCTCGCCGCCGAAACCATAGCCTTTTTCCATCAGCCTCTGGATTGCAAGCCCCGGGAGCTGCTTTAACGCGCCAAGGTCGCCGAAGTGGGTAACGATTGCATGATAATTCTTTTCCTCAAGGAAACGCTCGAATCCAATCTCGATTCCCGCCTGAACTGCTACATGCTCGCGGAACTCTTTCTCGTCCCTGCCTTCCAGAAGAATCTCGTATTTGTCATAATATTCTTCAACAAGCGCATTGATATCTCCCTGAGAAACCGCGCCGACAGCCTCCGCAATCTCATTTACCGGATAAGCGTCAACCTCCCAGCCGAACTTAATCTGCGCCTCAACCTTGTCGCCCTCGGTAACGGCAACATTTCTCATATTGTCAGCAATCCGCATCACGCGCACATGGCTGCTCTCAATTACGCCGATGGCGGTACGCATCCAGGAACCAATCCTCTTCTGCACGTCCTCGTCCGCCCAGTAGCCCATAACTACCTTGCGCTCCATGCCGAGCCGGCTGAAAATGTGGCCGTACTCGCGGTCGCCGTGAGCCGCCTGGTTCTCATTCATGAAATCCATGTCGATGGTGTCGTAAGGAATCTCCCTGTTGAACTGTGTATGCAGATGAAGGAGCGGTTTCCTGAGCTCCTGCAGCCCCAGAATCCATGATTTTGCCGGCGAAAATGTATGCATCCAGGTGATGACCCCGGCGCACAGCTCGTCCGTATTCGCCTCATTGAATGTCTTCCTGATCAGCTCATTCGTAAGCAGCGTTGGTTTCCAAACCACCTCAAACGGAAGGTTCCCGGACTTATTTAATTCCTCTACGATAATCTTCGAATGCTCCGCCACATGCGCCAGGCATTCATCCCCGTACAAATCCTGCGAACCGGTGCAAAACCAAAACTGATACTTTTTCATCTCCATCATGATATATTGTCCTCCTTTTTGATAAATGTATCTTTATCCGTTTTTTTGTTTCATAATTATTATTATAGAAAAATCCTTGATTTTATCAATTCCCTAACTCTGCCTGCATTGGGAAAAAGTTACCTATTCCGACTTGTGATTATATTATAAACTCATATTGGGGTAATTGCGCGTTGAAAAAAAGCGTCCGCCTTGGTACAATAAAAACATAATAGGAGATTTTTGATATGGATATTTAAATATTATATATCATGAACATCGACACACGGGGATACATTTACAACTAATGGGAAGGGGCATTTAACATGAGCAAAACAGCAAAACCGGATTTTACAAAAGTGACGCCAACAGAACGTCAAACTTTTGAAGACGCTGAAAATGACATCAAAGAAAACGGAACAATCTCCCAGGATGCTATAAACTGGGACTAAGATATTATTATGACACTTTTACAGCTATCCCACCAGATCACCGAAAACCACAGAGTACTCCTCCCCCCGGAACACAAGCTGAACACACGTCTCGTATGCCCGGAATACTCAAAGTCTGCCCAGGAGGTAAAGACGTATCCGCTCATGCAGGAGGAGCGGGTCTTTGCATTGTGCTGGAACATCCAAAGCTCCCACGAGCTATACGCTACGATGTGCCCGGCGCCGCAGCCCTTTTGCTGCCGCCATCATTTTGCGGAGGGCGAGAAAACGCAGCTTCACACCCATGACTACATTGAGCTTGCCTATATCATAGACGGAAAGTTCAGCCAGCGGATCCTTGGCAATGACATTTCCTTTTCCAAGGGCGATTTGTGCCTGATCGATAAAAACTGCATCCATCAGGACTATCTGCTCTCCCAGCCTGCTTCCATCCTGTTCTTAGGAATCTCCAACGACATGTTTTCTGAGATCATGGAGGAAAACGTGACTGCCCAGAAGATTACGTCATTTTTGCAATCTGCCCTTCTTAAGCAGAAGGACCTCCAGCAATACCTGCATTTTAAGCCCAATGCCCACGCAGCAACAGAGCTTGAGGACTGCCTGTCCTGGCTTTTAAAGGAATTATACGAAGGCGGCGTCGGTTCTCGTCATATCTGCAAGGGATTGCTCCTTCGCATCTTTGCGATCATCAGCACGAAATATGATTTCTCCCTCTCGAAGGAGCAGCGCAAGACCATGAACTGGCTGATCTTCGAAGAGGTTTCCGCGTATATCCGGAAAAATTACGCGGATATCAAGATCCAGGATCTGACCGAAGTTTTTCATTTTCAAGAAGATTATTTTAACCGGCTGATCAAAGGCAGGACCGGGCTTACCTACTCGGCTTACCTGCAGCAGATACGCCTGGAAAAAGCGGAACGCCTCCTTACCTCCTCCAGGATGAGTGTGGAAGAGATCGCTGTGTCCGTGGGCTACCGCAATAAAGGCTATTTTTATAAGATTTTTCAGGAAAAATACGGGACAACTCCGTCAAAGTACCGGCGGAAAGCTTAAACTGACGGCATACTAATCAGAACATACGCTCCCCGGGCGCGCAGCAAACGGCGGGAACCACTGACTTTTGTGATTCCCGCCTGTTTTACCTCTCTGTAATCTCTTATCTTTTTCCTATCTCTTCTTCTTCAAATTCCCAAGCACCGACTGCAATACGATAAAGAAACATAACAGCGCCGACAGCACGATCCGTACCCACCAGCTAGAAAGTGTTCCCTGTGTGGTGATCAGGCTGGAAATGGTTCCCTTGATCAGCACACCGAAGATGGTGCCAAAGGGTGTTCCCACGCCGCCGCTAAGGAGCGTACCGCCGATGACCGCCGAGGATATGGCGTCCATCTCAAGACCCTTCGCCTGCTCCACGAATCCCGCGCAGCTATTTAAGCAAAACAGGAATCCGCCGCAGCCTGCCAAAAGACCGTCCAGGATATAGGCTTTGAGCTTTGTCTTCTTCACGTCAAGACCCATCATCATAGCACTCTGTGCATTTCCGCCCACCGCGTACACGCTGCGCCCGAACTTCGTGAACTTCATCACGAGGATGATGACCAGCACGATGAGCAATGCGATGACAACGGTCGGGTAGATATATGCCGGCAAAAATTTCCCTCTCTTGCTGTAGGAGCCGACGGGAAGATAGATTTTGTAATTCGCCCATGCAAGAAATGTTTCATTTTTTATGGAAATCATCTCTTTGCTGATGACCGCCGTCATGCCGCGTCCGAAGAACAGGCCGGCAAGCGTGACGATGAAAGGCTGTATCTCTAAGTACGCCACAAGGATTCCCTGTACGATACCGTAAGCAAGGCCGATTCCAAGCGCGATTGCCACTGCCACGTAAGCGCTCTGCCCCATATTTTCCATGGAATACGCCGCCGCCATACAGACAAGGGCTGTCACCGAGCCGACGGAGATATCGATACCGCCGGAAATCATGACGATAGTCAGACCCATACTGATGACCAGAAGTCCTGCGTTGGTGATAAACAGGTTGAAGAACATCTGGGGCTTTGCAAAGCCTTTATCGGAAAATACGACCATGCCCGCCGCGTACATTACGGCAAAGAGGACTACGGTAATCAGCAGCAGGAAACCGGTGCCGCTTATTTTTCTTTTGCTCTTTCCCATTACTGATTCCCTCCTTCCGCTGCTGCCTTTGGAGCAGCTTTCTTTGCCTTGAGCCCTGCCGTGTATTTCTTGAATACCGGGCTTTGGAGCACGACGATGATGATGACTACGATTGCCTTATATACCGGGAGCTGGTCGCCGGACACGCCCATAGCATAAAGTGAAGTGGATAGTGTCTGGATGGTCGCCGCCCCGATGACGGAACCCATCAGGCTGAACTTACCGCCGCTTAAGATATTGCCGCCCAGGGCAACTGCCAGGATGGCGTCCATCTCAAGGTTGAGCCCCAAGTTGTTAGCGTCCGCCGAGTAGATACGGCTGGATGCCACGATTCCTGCAACGCCGGCCAGCACTCCGCAGAGTATATACGTTAAGAGCTTGATTCTTCTGGAATTAAGTCCGACCAGACGGGAGGCATTGCCGTTGATGCCGACGCTTTCAATGTAAAGCCCCATGGCCGTTTTCTTTAATACCAGGTACGCGATGACTACCACTACCGCCGCGATGATGATGGGAGTCGGAATCGGCCCTACATAACCGCCCGCTACCATGTAGGAATCCACACGGACATAGGTAATCTGCCCCTTGGTCACAAGCTGCGCGATACCGCGTCCTGCGGTAAATAAGATCAGTGTCGCCACCATAGGCTGGATGTCAAGGTAAGATACAAGCACGCCGTTAAACAGCCCGCAGATGCCTGCCACAAGGATTCCTGCCAGCATCGCCAGAAGGAGCGGCGCCGCAAGCTTTGTCACAGATACTTCTCCGCCGGAGAGAATCTGGCAGCACACCGCGCCTGCAACAGCCATCACCGCGCCCACGCTGATATCCTGTCCGCCGGATGCCGCCGTCACAAGGGTCATGCCCACTGCCAGGATGGCAAGCTCTGACGCACGGTTTACCACGTCGATGGGATACCCGTAGAGCACTCCGTTTGTGATGGAGATTTTAAAGAATCCCGGAATCGTGATTGCCGCCACGACAAGCATGGCCAGCAGACATACGATTGGCAGGAACAGGCGCATAGATGTAAGCTTTTTCATGTCAAATCCGTTTTTATTCATCTCCCTCACCTCCTGCGATTGCTTTCATGATTCCTTCCTGGGTAAGCTCGTCGCCGGTAAGCTCCCCGACTTTCTTTCCGTCTCTTAGAACGCCCATCCTTGAGCATGTACGGAGCATCTCTTCTACCTCTGAGGAGATAAATGTCACCGCCATCCCCTGGTCGGCAAGGTCAAGCACTAACTTCTGAATCTCCGTCTTTGTTCCGATATCGATACCGCGGGTCGGCTCATCTAGGATTAAGTACTCCGGATTCGTAAGGAGCCACCTTCCGATGATGACCTTCTGCTGGTTTCCTCCGGAAAGGCTCTTGATGGGAGTCTCCCGGCTGGCTGTCTTCACCTGCAGCATCTCGATGTATTTATCCGCAGCCTCTTCCATCTCTTTGCGGCTCATAAGCTTGAACATGCCCCGCTTTGCCTGGAGGGCAATGATGATATTCTCTCTCACGGAAAGGTCGTCGATGATTCCGTCTTTCTTCCGGTCTTCCGGAAGGTATGCCATGCCAAGTTTCATAGCGTCAAGAGGTGTATTAATCTTTGCCTCTTTTCCGTTTACCTTAAGATGCCCGCTGTCCGGCTTATCCGCACCGTAGATGGCGCGCACCAGCTCCGAGCGTCCGGAGCCGAGGAGCCCGGTAAGCCCTACGACCTCGCCCTTATTCACCGTAAAGTCGAACGGCCTTATGCTGCCCTTTCTGCCGATTCCTTCCGCCTCGATAACCGGGATGAATTCCTTGAGCTCGCCGTGTGCGCTCTTGATGTCCGCTAAGTCGTCAAAGTCCTTGCCCATCATCTTCGCAACAAGCATAACTCTCGGAAGGTCTTTCGTCTCATACTCGCCTACAAGCTCGCCGTTTCTCAGCACCGTGATGCGGTCGCACACTGCGTAAACCTGCTCCAGGAAATGGGTGACGAAGATAATCCCTACGCCCTCGCCCCGAAGTTTTCTCATGAGGACGAACAGCTTTTCTACCTCGTCGTCGTCCAGAGATGAGGTCGGCTCGTCAAGGATGAGCACCCGGCACTTCATATCCACCGCACGGGCGATGGCAATCATCTGCTGCTTTGCCAGAGAACATTCTTCCAGCTTATCCGTGGCATTGGCATCTATATCAAGACTCTTCAGAAGTTCCGAAGATTTTTTATTCATTGTCTTCCAGTCGATAAATCCTGCTTTTCTCGGCTCGCGCCCGATGAAAAGATTCTCCGCCACCGTAAGGTTCGGACATAAGTTAACCTCCTGATACACCGTACTGATTCCGTTGTTCTGTGCATCCTGAGGCGATTTGTTGACAATCGGCGTATCATTTCCCGCCATCTTGATCTCCCCGGCCTCAAAATCATGTACGCCGGTGAGGACTTTGATAAGCGTGGATTTTCCTGCCCCGTTTTCTCCCATGAGCGCATGGATTTCTCCCTCCCTGAGGGTAAAGTCCACATGCTGCAAAGCTTTCACGCCCGGGAATGTCTTGGAGATATCACGCATGGTCAATACAACTTTCTGTTCCATATCAGTCTCACCTGCTTTCCGCCCATTTTCGGGCATAAAGAGAGCGCGGCAGAATACCGGGTCTTTTCTCCCCTATCCTGCTGCGCCCTTCTACTCAAACAGGAAATCGCAATTCCCTATTATATTTTTAGTATTTACGTCCGTCGATAACTTCCTGAGTTACCTCTGTTACTTCGTAATCTGTTCCGTCAACTGTTACCTTTGCAACGTCTGCGCCGTGTGCGTAGATTCCTTCGTCTACATACGCGATCTTCTCAAGCTCTTCGCCGGCCTCAAGTTTCTGGATAAGCTCTGCTACACGTGGGCCGTGGAGCGGGTTACACTCTACGTTACAGATAATCTCGCCTGACAAGGTAGCCTCGATACCAGCTTTAACAGTATCGAAAGAGATAACAAGGATATCGCCGTCCGGACCAACGGTCTTTCCTGCTGCCTTGATCGCGTCGATTGCGCCGAATGCCTCGTTGTCGTTCTCGCAGTATACAACGTTGATGTTGTCATGCTGTTTTAACATGGACTCCATAACTTCCTGGCCCTTTGCCTGTGTAAACTCGCCGGTCTGCTGAGCTACGATGTTCCATCCGTACTCTTTTGCCGCGTTCTCAAGACCCTCTGTACGTCCGATCTGTGCGGATGCACCGATAGTTCCCTGGATATGTGCGATGTTCAGCTCTTTGATGCCCTTCGCGTCAGCGTATGCCTTCAGCCACTCGCAGGCCTTTGCTCCCTCAAGCTGGAAGTTACCGCCTACATAAGATACGAATAAGCTGTCATCAGATACATCTACCATACGGTCAACGGTGATTACCGGAATGTCTGCGTCCTTTGCTTCCTGAAGAACTGTATCCCATCCTGTCTCAGTAACAGGTGCCAAAACTATGTAATCAACTTCCTGCTGGATGAAGTTACGGATTGCCGTAATCTGGTTCTCCTGTTTCTGCTGTGCATCGTCGAAAATAAGCTCGTAGCCGTTCGCCTCGCTAAATGTCTCCTTCATGGATTCGGAGTTCGCTGTACGCCAGTCAGACTCAGCGCCAACCTGTGCAAAACCAACGGTGATCACGTCGCTGCCGCCCTCGGAGCCGCCCTCATCGGAACCGCCGTCGGAAGAAGAGCTGCTGTTGCCGCCTCCGCCGCATCCTACTACAAGTGCTGCAACCATTGCCGTAGCCATCAAAGCTGCAATTAATTTTCTTTTCATGTCTTATCCTCCTTTTTCTCTCGATCAACTTCGTGTCAATCATGTTGGTAATATATTAAGATAATATGAACAAATAATAAACAGAGTTTCATTTCCAGTTTTTACATTTTTTTATGATTTTCCTGATAAAGTTAGTTTTTTTACACAAAAGGTTGAATATTTTCCGCTCTGATCAAAACCGTCACTTCCGTACCTGCTTCCGGGCTGCTTATATAAGACAATCCGTATTCCTTTCCGTAATAATGGCGTATTCTCTGATTGACATTGATCACTCCGAAGCTGTTTACATTATTATCCGGCTTTTCCTTCTGCATGTTGCCGCGCAGTTCCTCAAGCCTTGCCGCCGTCATCCCTTTTCCGTTGTCTTTCACCTTAAAGATCATATTTTCCCCGTTTTTTTCACCGGTAATCCGTATCAGTCCCTTACCCCTCTTATTTTTGATGCCGTGATAGAGTGCATTTTCCACTAAAGGCTGCAAGGTGAGCTTAGGCAATACAAATCCGCGCAGTTCGTCACTGATCTCTATCTCATAATCTAAAATATCCTGGTAGCGGAACTGCTGGATCTCCAGGTAACTCTTAATATGGGATTCTTCCTCCTCGACAGTAATAAAATCCCTGCCTTTACTCAACGTAGTCCGAAAGAAGCTCGAGAGCGCGGTCACCATATTGACAACCTCCTCTGTCTTGTGCTCCTCCGCCAGCCAGACAATAGTATCAAGCGTATTGTATAAGAAGTGCGGGTTAATCTGCGCCTGTAAAAGCTTTGTCTCGGTAAGATGTAAGTTTATCTGCTGCTCCTTGATATCCTCTACCAGTGTGCCGATCTCTTCCGTCATCTCGTTAAAGCTTCGGGAAAGCACAGCAATCTCATCCATATCCGCCGTCCGCGTCCGCACGGAGAAATCTCCTTCCGCAACCTTCTCCGTCATATCACAAAGCTCCCGGATCGGCACCGTAATGCTTCCTGTCGCCCGTATGGTCATATAGCCTGCCACTAATATCGCGAACACCGATACCATGCCGCAGACCATAAAGCTCTGCCGTGTCCTGACATCCAGCGCCTTCCTTACATTTTCGTAATTGGTTGTTTCTATATAAATGTAATCCTGGATTCCCTCACGGATCAATGTAGTCAGATTTTTGATATTACGGTCAAAATACTCCATCTGCTCCTGGTACATCCAGTCGCCGTTCTTTCCCGCTTCCAGCGTCTCCACACATTTTTCCAGGGAGCGGAGCGTATTCTTCACCCGCTTGATCCGGTTGCGGCTGCTGCCAACCGTCGCCCACTCAGACATCCGGTCACATGCCCGCTCCATCTCATCAATATATTTGTACGGGTTTACCGTGACATAACCGTTGACAAGCAGCTTGCCATCCTCAAGCTCTTCAACGCTCTTCTGGTTGATCACCGCCAGGTACATACTGTAGTCGATGCGCCCTTTAAAATCCTGCGTATATTGGTTGGCATATACAATGTTGTGGGTAATCTCACTGTATGCGTCTGTGGCATTGGACAGTGAGATCAGAAGATAGATCATCACAAAAAGCATAGGCATGAACACTGTCAGGGAAATCATGATCAGCCGCTGATTCAACGATGCTTTTAAGTAATTTTTCATATTCCTATTCCTTTCCCCGTGCGCGGTAATCCTTCGGGGAGCACCCTTGGGTTTTCTTGAATAAATAGCTGAAATAATGGGGATCCTTATACCCCACCTCATAGCCAATCTCTGAAGTCTTCATGGATGAACACATCAGAAGCTCCTTCGCCTTTTCCATCCGGATCTGGGTGAGATACTCCACAAAGGTCTTCCCCATCTCTCTGCTGAATATGGAGCTAAAATAGCTCGGACTCATCCCCACACCTGCGGCGACTGTGTTAAGCGATATCTCCTCGGACATATACGTGCCCTCAATGCGCTCCTTCGCTGCCTCAATGATATCCGAATACCTCCGTCCGCTGACCGTATCCCGAAGCTCAATCGCCCGTGAGAGGAACTTCTGCATATATTCCTTCATCTCTTTTGCTGTATGTATGCTCTGGATGGCGGTCTTGAAGCTTTCCGCCTCCGCCTGAAAATCTTCATCGGAAATCCCCATCTTCTCGCAGAAGGACATGATGACAATGTACACATCCATAACAATGTAGTGCCGCATCAACAGAGATTTAAAATTCCCCTCCGGCATCTCCCTCATATACGCTTCCGTAAAACGCATAGTTTCCTCCTGCGTTCCGTTATTCAGGAATTTCTCCACCGACTCCCGTGTCCGCTCTATCTCCCCAAACTCCCGAACTTCAAAATCGCCTGGTTCCTGCATGTTTTTCAGCTCATTTACCCTCATGATACAGCTATGCCTGCTTAAAAATCTGCCGGAAAATGCATGGTCTGCATCGGAAAAAGACTTCGGAAGCTCCCGAAGACGCATCACCGGACTTCCAATCCCTCCAAAATATTCAATCCCCTTGTAACTTTCCATCATTTGTTCGATCCGTTTCGCCAGGCGCTCCACTTTCTGCTCCATCTGCTCTTCATCCTCCGCCGTCAGCAAAAACGCCCAGCCGTCAATCCCTCTCTGGAAAATGCAGATATACGGGATCTTCCCGATCATCTCCTCCAGGCACTCACATGCGTCCACCATCAAATCAGAATACCCCTGGACTCCGATATCACTGTATATTTTAAATAATATGATCTGGTATACATGGGCGCTGAGATTCATGCCATATTGCCTGCCAAAGTCAATGGCCTCCGCCGTAGAAAGCGTTCCCGAGATAAGCTGTCCAAAAAGCTTTAGTTTTTCATGCTCCGTATTCTCTTTCATATCTTCGGCATACCGTTTAAGTAATTCCCGCTCTTCCTTCTCCTGCCGGATCAGGGAACTGACGCCCTTTAACGATTCCAAAAGCTTTGATGCGCTCACCGGCTTTAGGAGATACTCTGTGACGCCCAGCCGGATTGCTTCTTTTGCATAATCAAACTCGTCATAACCGCTTAAGATCAGTATACGGATGTCCGGAAGTTCCTGCCTTACCAGACGGCTTAGCTCAAGCCCGTCCATAAACGGCATGCGGATATCCGTGATCAGGATGTCCGGCCTCTCCTTTAAGATCATCGGGTAGGCAAGCTCCCCGTCACTGGCCTCGCCTACAAATTTATAACCTTCCTTCTCCCACTCTATACTGTTTTTAATCCCATTTCTTATGACAATCTCGTCTTCCACAAGAAAAATCTTAATCTTCTCCATACATCTCACCTGCCTGTTCTTTTTCCATATTTATATAATACTTGTTTTTCTGTTTCAGGAAATTTGTTTTTTTATTACATCGGTTGAATTTCTTTTGATAATACAAAAACCTTATTATATAAAATATGCCAGCTCAATATTCCCAACATATATTATATAATAAGGTCTTTTTCTTTGTCGTTGCCTGCACATTTATGAATCATACAATCTTCCTGCGTCCCTGCCGCCTTCAAGCTGTATCACCCGCTGGTTTCTGCTCCCTCTGAACTTTAAGGTAATATCCCTTTGTTCCTCGATAAACGGGCCATCTACCAATACATCTAAATACGACAGCATCTCATCTGTTACTTCCGTATATGCCCTGCCTCCTTTTACCATATCCACATCAAAAATATATCCCGAATAGCTCCAGATGTCCTTCTCCGGAAGCTCTTTCCGTACTCTTCTTAACAGCTTCACTAACTCTCTCTGGTTCTCCGGTTCGAAAGGCTCTCCGCCAAGGAGGGTAAGCCCCTGGATGTAATCTGGGGACAGCAGGCGGATAATGGTATCCTCCGTCTCCTTTGTATACGGTTTCCCAAAAGCAAAATCCCACGTCTTGGCATTAAAGCAGCCCTTGCAATGGTGGCGGCAGCCCGACACGAACAGGCTTACTCTTACACCGGGGCCATCTGCAATGTCACATTCTTTTATATTCCCATAATTCATATCCATTCCTCATTGATAAAGAAATACACGCCCTGAGCTGTCTATCTCACAGCGTGTATTTCTATCTGAAAATCAATTTCTACAGATGCAGCACTCTGTCTTTGATCTCCTGCGTCCTTCCCTGGTTCCAGAACTGTGTCCCGATATACCCGCAGGTCCTTCTTGCCACAAACATATGGTTCTGGTCGCGGTTGCCGCAGTTCGGGCACTCCCACACGAGCTTTCCTGCCTCGTCCTCCTTGATCAGGATCTCTCCGCTATATCCGCAGGACTCGCAGAAATCACTCTTCGTATTCAACTCCGCGTACATGATATTATCATAAATAAACCGCATCACGGAGATGACCGCCGGGATATTATTCTGCATATTCGGAACTTCTACGTAGCTGATAGCGCCGCCCGGCGACAGCTTCTGGAAATCCGCTTCAAACTTCAACTTGCTGAACGCGTCGATCTCCTCCGACACATGGACATGGTAGCTGTTGGTGATATAATTCTTATCCGTAACACCCTCGATGATGCCGAAGCGCTTCTGCAGACACTTCGCAAATTTGTACGTGGTCGACTCCATCGGCGTCCCGTATACGGAATAGCTGATATTCTCCGCCGCCTTCCACTCCTTACATTTATCATTGAGCCGCTGCATAACCGACAAGGCAAATGGTCTTGCCTCCGGGTCGGTGTGGGATTTGCCCATCATCCGCACGCACATCTCGTAAAGCCCCGCATAGCCAAGGGAAATGGTCGAATACCCGTTATACAGAAGCTTATCGATCGGCTCGCCCTTCTTAAGCCTTGCCAGAGCGCCGTTCTGCCACAGGATCGGAGCCACATCAGATATGGTCCCGAGAAGTCTCTCGTGGCGGCACCTAAGCGCCCGGTGGCACAGCTCCAGCCGCTCATCCAGGATCTTCCAGAACTTATCCATATCGCCCTCGGACGAACATGCCACATCAACAAGATTGATGGTGACAACTCCCTGGTTGAACCTGCCGTAGAACTTATGGCTTCCGTCCTCATTTCTCTGGGAATCCTCGACGGTAAGGAAGGACCGGCAGCCCATGCAGGTATACACCTCACCCTGCTTCAGCTCCTTCATGATCTTTGCCGAGATATAATCCGGCACCATCCGCTTCGCCGTGCATCTCGCCGCAAGCTCGGTCAGGTACCAATATCTGGAATCCGACGCCACATTATCCTCATCAAGTACATAGATCAGCTTCGGGAATGCCGGCGTGATCCACACACCCGCCTCATTCTTCACTCCCTGCATCCGCTGGATCAGCACTTCTTCGATAATCATCGCCAGGTCTTCCCTTATCTGTCCCTCTTCTACCTCATCCAGATACATAAATATCGTTACAAATGGAGCCTGGCCGTTACAGGTCATCAGCGTGATCAACTGGTACTGGATCGTCTGGATGCCGCTCTTGATCTCCTCGCGCAGCCTTCTCTCCGTAACCCGGTCGATGATATCCTCATCCATGCTCTCCCGGCAGTCCATTCTTTCCTCAACAACCGAACTGCGTATCTTTTTTCTGCTGATATCTACAAAAGGAGCCAAGTGCGCCAGTGAAAATGACTGGCCGCCGTACTGATTGCTGGCAACCTGGGCAACAATCTGCGTAGCCACATTACAAGCGGTGGAAAAGCTGTGGGGCTTCTCGATCATCGTCTCGCTGATGACCGTACCATTCTGCAGCATATCCTCCAGGTTGATCAGATCGCAGTTATGCTCCTTCTGCGCAAAGTAATCCGAATCATGGAAATGGATGATCCCCGCCTCATGTGCCTGCACAACTTCCTCCGGGAGAAGTACACGCTTTGACAGATCCTTGCTCACCTCGCCGGCCATATAATCCCGCTGCGTGGAATTGATGACCGGATTTTTATTGGAATTCTCCTGGTTCACCTCTTCATTCAGATGCTCGATCAACGCGAGGATACCGTTGTCCGTCGTGTTGGACTTACGGGTCAGCTCCCGTTTATAGCGGTAACGGACATACTTCTGCGCCACCTCATAGCCTCTCATCTCCATGATGCCCGTTTCTACCATATCCTGGATATCCTCCACATGAACGGCATGCCTCATCTCCTGGACCTTCTGGGCGATCGTATCCGCGATCGCGATCACCTGATACTCGTTCATCTGGTGAAGCTTATCCACTTCCCGGTTCGCTGCCCGGATCGCATTGACTATCTTATCCAAATTAAAGGTTACTTCCTCGCCGTTGCGCTTAATTACGTTAGTTTTTACTTCCATCTGCACTCTTAACCCCCAAAACTATATTCTACAAAATATTGGTTTTCCGTTCCTTCATCCACACTATATATTGTGGTGCCTTTCTATAATACAACATAATGCAGAATTTGAAAAGAGGTAATTTTATTTTTTTCTCTCTCAACTAAGAGGATATTTGTCTGTGAGCTGCTTTACAAGCTCCCTCGCTTTTTCTACCGCACCTTCATCCTTGATGACTATGGAAATCGCCTCCGCGATCGTCTCCATATCTTCTTCTTTCATCCCCCGGGTTGTAACTGCCGGAGTTCCAAGCCTTACGCCGCTGGTGACGAAAGGCGAGCGAGGGTCATTGGGGATAGTGTTCTTATTGCATGTGATGTGCGCCGTATCAAGGCGTTTCTCAAGCTCTTTCCCGGTGACCTCCTCCTGGCTTAAATCTACCAGCATCAGGTGGTTGTCCGTCCCGCCGGACACAATCTTTACCCCGCGGTCCATAAGGCCTTTGCAAAGCGCCTGTGCATTTTTAATGATCTGCTGCTGGTACTCCTTGAATTCCGGCTGGAGCGCCTCCTTAAAGCAGACCGCCTTCCCCGCGATCACATGCTCTAACGGACCGCCCTGGGTTCCCGGGAATACCGCCTTGTTAAAGTTAAACTTCTCCGCCGCCTCGCTGTTGCAAAGAATCATGCCGCCTCTCGGCCCCCGCAGCGTTTTGTGGGTCGTCGTGGTCACCACGTCCGCATAGGGAATCGGGCTTGGGTGAAGTCCTGCCGCCACAAGTCCGGCGATGTGCGCCATATCTACCATCAGATATGCCCCCACCTCGTCTGCAATCTCCCGGAAACGCTTAAAGTCGATGGTCCTGGCATATGCGCTGGCTCCGGCGATGATAAGCTTTGGCCTCTCCTTAAGCGCCGTCTCCCGGACTGCGTCGTAGTCAATCACGCCCTCGTCATTTACCCCGTAAAAGGACGTCTCAAAATAAGAACCGGATAAGTTCACCGGAGAACCATGAGTCAGATGCCCGCCGTGGTCAAGGTTCATGCCAAGAATCTTATCCCCTGGTTTCAGCATGGCAAAGAACACCGCCATATTCGCCTGGGCGCCGGAATGGGGCTGTACGTTGGCATAGTCGCAGCCGAACAGCTTTTTCGCCCGCTCCCTTGCCAAATCCTCCACCACGTCCACGCACTGGCATCCGCCGTAATAGCGTTTCCCCGGATACCCTTCCGCGTACTTGTTCGTCAAAGGGCTGCCCATAGCCGCCATCACTGCCTTGCTCACCCAGTTCTCCGACGCGATCAGCTCGATATGGGAATCCTGCCGCTCCATCTCATCCGTGATTGCCTGGGCAATCTCCGGGTCCGCCTGTTTAATCTCATCAAATGTATACATGCTCATCCTCCTTTGTGCCAGACTGCCCGGTAGGTGTCGGACAATCTGCGCGTGATTCTTTATATTTATACGACATAGTAATGCCCCTTTTGACGGGGGGTAATACAGCTATCTTATCACACTTTTTCCGGGGTGGAAAGCCTAAAAATATCCTCTTGCTTTTCCGGCTGTTTTTCTTTATAATTTTTACATCCAAAAATTCTGATAAATCTCTGGCGGTTCCGCCGAAGAATTCCAATGGATAGTAAGTTTTAGTTGCACGGAAAACAGGCTTTGTATTATACTGAAAGGAGAAATATTGACAGAAGGAAAGTTACAATGGCATCCCGCATTCGTTGCCGCACTTCATATTGAGTTCGAAAACGAGCTGGATGTCTTAGAAATCAAATCTGAGCATCTGCTTGGCAAAAAGCCGCTGCGAGCAGGGCGAACGCCGCGCCAAGCAAATCTTCAAACTCTTCGCCATCGGCACTCCTATTGAAATAATCGCGGAAAAATGCGGCGTCTCAACCAATAAAGTGCAACAAATACTGGAATGACATTAACAACTCTTACATCCCCTCACCTCAAGTATCCCCTTGAGCACCGTCTCCCTGGCAGCCCTCGCCTTCTCGGGCTCCATCTTTGCGATGCCTTCAAGGGGATAAGGGATTCCAAGCTCCTTATATTTAGATACCCCCATCGTATGGTACGCAAGCACATCAAGCCCTTTTAAGTTCTTCCATCTCCCGATAAGCCGCCCGAGTTCCTTTAAGTTCTCCTCCCCGTCCGTAATCCCCGGCACGCACACATGACGGACAATTACCGGAACCTTTGCCGCCTCAAGAGCCTTTGCAAATGCAAGGACCGGCTCCTGCCCTTTTGCGGTCAGCCTGACATGTTCTTTCGGCGAACTGTGCTTTACATCCAAAAGCACCAGGTCCGTCACCGCAAACAGGCGCTCAAATTCGCCTTTCCGTCTTCCTCCGCTTTCAGGCCCTACGGGGTAAGTGATTCCCGACGTATCCAGACATGTATGGATTTTCCGTCTCTTCGCCTCCGCAAAAAGCTCCGTTAAAAATGCAAGCTGCATCAGCGGCTCTCCGCCCGTCGCCGTAATCCCGCCGCCCCGGTAGAACGGACGGTTCCGCTCGAAAAGCTCCAGAATCTCCGCCGCCGTCCGCTCACTCCCGCCGGACATCTCCCATGTATCGGGATTGTGGCAGTATTTGCAGCGCATGGGACATCCCTGAAAGAAGACGACAAGACGGATTCCGGGACCGTCCACGGTCCCAAAACTCTCTATCGAATGAATCCGCCCCTTCATGCTACATCCCTTCATGGAAGGTCCTCGAGATTACCTCGTCCTGCTGTTCCTTCGTCAGCTTATTGAAATCCACCGCATACCCCGATACCCGGACGGTAAGCTGCGGATATTTCTCCGGATGCGCCTGCGCGTCCAGAAGTGTCTCCTTTGTAAACACATTGACATTCAGATGATGGCCGCCCTTCTGTGCGTAACCGTCAATCAGATTTACCAGATTATCTACCTGTGCCTCGCTGATATTCATATATTAATCCTCCTGTTTCTTTTCATTCTACTGCTGTTTTTTCCCCGGACCTGCCAATATGGCTTACCTACACATCTCCATCATCCGCAAATCCCGGCTCATCACACGCGCAGTCCGGCTCCATGGAAAAGCTTAAATCGTCAAGGCTTAGCTCGTCGAACAGCACCGCATCTTCCTTCCCGAGCGCTCCCGGTATGATGGAAAATGTATTCGAGATGCCGTCCTGTGCATCCTTAAACGGCAGCTTTGACACCGAGCTTAAGGATGCCACCGCGCCCTTCTCATCTCTGTGATGCATCGGATTTGCCCCCGGCGCAAACGCCTCTCCCGCCTTTCTTCCGTCCGGCGTAGAACCGGTATTCTTTCCGTACACCACATTGGACGTAATCGTAAGGATTGAAGTTGTGGGAATCCCGCCCCTGTAGGTATGGTTTCCCTTAATATAATGCATAAACTCGCGCACTACGTCATAGGCGATATCGTCCACCCGGTCATCGTCATTTCCATACCGGGGATAACCGCCCTCCACCTCATAGTCAACGGCAATGCCGTTCTCATCCCGGATTGTCCTCACCTTCGCGTACTTAATCGCCGAAAGGGAATCCGCCACCACGGAAAGCCCCGCGATGCCTGTAGCGAACCACCGGGTCACCTTCTTGTCATGGAGCGCCATCTGAACGCGCTCATAGCAATACTTGTCGTGCATATAATGGATGATGTTGAGCGTGTTCACATACACCTGCGCCAGCCACTTCATCATGTCGTTAAAACGTTCCATAACCTCATCGTAATCAAGATACTCCGAAGTGATTGGCCGGTATTTCGGCCCAACCTGCTTTTTCGATATCTCATCCACGCCGCCGTTGATGGCATAGAGCAGGCACTTGGCAAGGTTCGCCCTTGCGCCGAAGAACTGCATCTCCTTGCCTACGCGCATGGAAGACACACAGCAGGCGATGGCGTAGTCATCCCCGTGGGTCACCCGCATCAGGTCGTCATTTTCGTACTGGATGGAAGAGGACATAATGGATGTCCTGGCGCAGAACCGCTTAAAGTTCTCCGGCAGCCTCACCGACCACAGCACTGTAAGGTTCGGTTCCGGCGCGGTCCCGAGGTTGGAGAGGGTGTGGAGATACCGGAAAGACATCTTCGTCACCATCGAGCGCCCGTCAATCCCCATGCCCCCGATGGACTCCGTCACCCACGTCGGGTCGCCGGAAAACAGCGCATTGTACTCCGGTGTCCTGGCAAATTTGACCAGACGGAGTTTCATGACAAAGTGGTCTACAAATTCCTGGATTTCTTCCTCCGTAAACGTTCCGTCCGCCAAATCCCGTTCTGCATATATATCGATAAATGTGGACGTCCGGCCAAGAGACATAGCCGCCCCGTTCTGCTCCTTGATGGCCGCAAGATAGCCGAAATACATCCACTGAATTGCCTCCTTAACATTTGCCGCCGGCTTTGAGATATCAAAACCGTAGATAGAGCCAAGCTCTTTTAATTCCTTCAAAGCCTTGATCTGCTCGGACAGCTCCTCCCGCTGCCTGGTAACGTCCGAGTACATGATAATCCTCGTTCCGTCCTTCTGCCTCTGCTTGTCCTCAATAAGACGGTCAAGACCGTAAAGCGCTACCCGCCGGTAATCGCCGATAATGCGCCCCCGCCCGTATGCATCCGGCAGGCCGGTGATGATATGGCTGGAACGGCACGCGCGCATTTCCGGGGTGTAAGCGTCAAATACACCGTCATTGTGGGTTTTTCTATGTTTCAGGAAAAAATCCACCACATCCGGGTCTACATGATACCCGTTATCCTCACACGCTTTTACTGCCATGCGGATGCCGCCGTAAGGCTGCAATGCCCGTTTAAAAGGCTTATCCGTCTGGAACCCCACGATTTTTTCCTTGCTTTTATCAAGGTATCCCGGCCCGTGGGAGGTAATCCCCGACACAATCTTCGTATCCATGTCAAGAACCCCGCCGGCTTTCCTTTCCTCCTCCGAAAGCTTTAGCACCTGCTCCCAAAGCTCCTTCGTCGCCTGAGTCGGCCCTTTAAGAAACGATTCGTCCCCGTCGTAGGGCGTATAATTTTTCTGGATGAAATCCCGGACGTTGATTTCCTTCTCCCAGACTCCACCGTTAAATGATGTCCACTCCTGTCTCATAAATCCCTCCATTCTGCTTTCCCCTTGGGGGAAAGATAAACATTTGCCAGTTTCTATTATTTCCGCTGCCGAGTATAAAATAACCTGACTTGCCGACTTTTGTCAAGGTTTCGGCGTGTATGTTTTTGAGAACAATTATCAATATTTGCAATTTTACCGAAAAAAGTGTATACTAAGAATATATTCCCCATGAATAACATTTTCCCCGAAAGGGAATATAATAATACTGAGATTCGTGGGCAATTATTCCCAGCAGGAACATACGCTCTTCTGGGAAATCCATACAAGTTGTCCGTCAATATTCGTTAGAGGGTGATAGATGTGCAGGCGTTTGCGATTTTGATGATTCCGTTTGCCGGAACGTCGCTGGGTGCGGCGATGGTATTTTTTATGCGCGGAAAGATGAACCTGAGGCTGGAGAAACTTCTCCTGGGATTTGCCGCAGGAGTAATGATAGCGGCCTCGGTGTGGTCGCTGCTCATTCCGGCAATCGAGCTTTCCGAAGAACAGAATATGCCCGGATGGATTCCGGCAGCGGCAGGATTTTTACTTGGTATCGCGTTCCTGCTCCTCCTAGACAGCCTGATTCCCCATCTCCACAAAGGCAGCGATAAACCGGAGGGTGTCAAAAGCAGGCTCCCCCGCACGACCATGCTGGTATTCGCAGTGACGCTCCACAACCTCCCGGAGGGCATGGCAGTAGGCGTGACCCTGGCGGGTGCGCTGCTTGGAAACACCGGAATCACTATGGCAGGGGCATTCGTGCTGTCCGTAGGCATTGCAATCCAGAACTTCCCCGAGGGAGCCATCATCTCCATGCCCCTTCGGAGCGAGGGCATGTCCCGGAAAAAAGCATTTGCCGCCGGGGTACTCTCCGGCATCGTAGAACCCATCGGCGGGGCGGCGACCCTTCTCCTGGCAGAATCCGTCACCCGGGTCCTCCCCTATCTGCTTGCCTTCGCAGCGGGCGCCATGATCTATGTGGTGGTAGAAGAACTGATACCGGAATCCCAGAACGGGGAACATTCCAACATCGGAACCATCGGCGCTGCGCTCGGCTTTACACTGATGATGGTCCTCGACGTGGCGCTTGGGTAAACCCGGCACAACATTCCATGCGGCGTCCGGGCAGAACATACCGCTTGCCCATAGAAAAAAGCGGACAGCATCAAAAGCACCACTGCTTACCTTTGATACTGTCCGCAAACCATCTATACTTTTCTGCTTTCTTCTACAAATCCAGCTTTTCTTTCCACTCCGCCTCTTTAAATCCAGGCAGCGCAAAATCTTCCCCCACGATGAGCGGGCGTTTCACCAGCATCCCATCTGTAGCCAGCAGCTCATACACTTCCTCCTCCGACATCCCGGAAAGCTTATCCTTAAGCCCCAGCTCCCTGTACTTCATCCCGCTTGTATTGACAAACCGCTTAATCCCAAGGCCGCTCATTTCATGCCACCGGGAAAGCTCCTCCTTCGTCGGGTTCTCCTCCACGATGTGCCGCGCCTCAAAAGCAACCCCCTGCTCCACAAGCCAGGCTTTCGCCTTTTTGCAAGTACTGCACTTCGGATATTCCAAAAATAAAACGCTCATAGCTCCTCCTTTTACGCTAGATAATCTGATCAAATGACACTGCCTCCGAGACCGTGATATCCGCCGCTGATATCCCGCTGGCGGCGCCCATGCCTGGCGCTCCTGCCGCGATGGTATCTACCGGCATGGAAATGTCTGCCGGCGCGGCATACGGCGAGTATCCCAGGAATCTCTCCTCCTCATCCCGATTCCTGAACTGGAACGCATGGTTCACATCCGCCAGATGCCCTTCCATGGCAATGCCCCTGTCGGCAATCTTCCGCGCATTCCGTTTCTTTTGGAGCTCTGCCTTAAGCTTTTGCTCCTTTTTCCTCTCCGCCGTCTTCTTTTTCTTAATCTTTGTAAGCTCCTCTTCATTCAGGCGGCGCATCTTGCGGCTCCCTCTCACCAAGAGCTTTTGGATGGAACTGATTGCCGAGCGCGCCTTTGCCTGTTCCTTCTGATTTCCAAGACTCGCCACCATCCGAAGGGATGCCATGCTGCGGCGCGCCTCGCCCATGGCGGACTGCACCTGCCCCTTTGAGCCGGCTCCCGCCACCTTGGCGTAAAGCCCGGACACGGAAAATGCCGATGCCGACACTTTGATGCGGCTCTTATTCTTCGCCGCCTTCATCTCCTCCGTCATCTTCTTCATCTGCTCAATCACACGCTTTTCTTCCGCAAACGGGTCGTCTTTCTCCTCCTGCCCGGGTACCGGCTCCTTCGCTGCCCACATCCGCACTCCGTCTTCCCCGATAAAAGCTCCCTGTGCAGGAAATCCTTCATTATCCTTAGATAGCTGGGTCAACACCTGCCGCAAGATTGCTTTTCCCTTTTCTAACGACTCCGCGTCCACCCCCATCTGCTCCAGCCATTCCGCCGATATGACCAGATGCTTTCCGCCTCCAAGGGCAGCCGCCGTACCTGCCAGATTATCTTCATCTATCCCGGTCCCGATGACAATGTGAACCTTCGAAAAATCCTTCTGTAAAGTTGCCAGTTCCTGAACCACTGCTTTTCTAAGCACCGTCTGTTTCGGCCACCCTTCCGAAAGCGAAAACTCATCTTTCGCGGTTTCCGGCCTGACACCGCCTGACAGCCCGGCAGGAACCTCCGCTCTCGGGGATGCCGCCTGGATATTCTTTCCCGCAATCTGCGTGACCGCACCGTTTATCCTGCTCATCAAATCCCTCCCATAGATAATACCGGGGGGCTAAAGATAGCTTTGCCCCCATGACACGATTCTTTCTATATAATATATCGTCCGTTCTGCGGAAAAACTAACTGGCGCGTCAGAGATTCTGCCGCGCCGGTTCCCATTTTCGTCAGTCCGCTTTCCTCCTGGGTTCATCCTCATGTTCCGCTATGCTGGCCACACGCCCTGCCACTTCCTCAGGAGTTGCCATTTCATTTTCCAAATCCTCTCTTCCCCTCTGATACTCTTTTTCTATTGCTCTTTTCGCCTTCCCCTCAATCTCCGGCGGCGCGATTTCCACTTTCTGGCCCTTTTCCCAGACTTTTACCCGCTTACCGCCCTTTCCTTCCAGATAAATGACCGAATCTTCACGCTCCCTGACCGTACCGTCATACTCTTTCACCTCTTTGGAAAGAGGGAAGACAAAGGAACAGCTCCTTATCCCGACAGCGTTCATCTCCAGCGGTGCATGCTCCAGTGCAAAAAATCCTTCAAACTCACTGGTGAATTTTTCTTCTTTTTCATCATAAATCTCCTGCAGATTGGACATATAGTACATTGTACACTTTTTATCCGGTTCCACGGTGACAAACAAATCCCCGCTCTTTAGCTGATACATCTCCGTAACACGCACATCGTCAGCCTTAAGCCGGATGTCAAATATCGGAATCTTCTCCAGCCACCCTCCCATATAAGAACCATTAAGTCCTTCTATCACAAACAGCACAAGAATGACCGCCGCCACTATCCCTGCCGCTTTGATTGTCTGGCTCTTCGTAATCTCTTTCTTCGTCGCCTTGATGACCGAGACCGCCGCCTCCCTCATCTTTTCCTCCGATAAAAGCCCTTCCTTCTCCTCCGCAATCTTCTCCTCGGGAATCCCTTCCTTCAGCGCCTCGTAATATTCCTGGCACTTCTCGCACCCGGCAAGATGCTCCTCCACCATACTCTTGCTCTCCTCGCTGCACACATCATCCACATACAGCGGCAGCAAGTCTTTATTGACATTACACGGAATCCTGCTCATCATATACCTCCTTTATCTTCTTTTACACCATCTGCTCTCTGATTTTAAGCCTGGCCCTGTGGTACGTTACCCGCGCCCAGCTCTCGCTCTTTCCAAACACTTCCCCAATCTCCTTGTACGACAGCTCCCCCAGCGTCCGAAGGCCGAACACTTCCTTATACGGCTCTTCCAGGCAATGAAGTGCCTTATAGATTGAAAGCACCTCATCCCGCCGGACAGCCGCCGACTCTGCACTGCCTTCCTCCGCCCGGGGGCCTCCCTCCCGGAGCTCCCCCGTAAGGCTCTTCTTCACAGTCTCAAACCGTTTCTTTCGGCGCACGTCGTCGATATACAGATTTTTCGCAATCTGGCACAGCCACGACTTCACCGAGCATTTCCCCTTAAAATGGTCAATCTCTTTAAGCGCCTTAAAAAAAGTCTCCTGGGTGATGTCCTCCGCCATGGACGGATTCCCGCTCATCGCAAGCACAAAAAGATATACGTCTTTAAAAAACCGTTCATAGATGTCTTCAAAATCTATCTTCACTTCATCACCTCTTCTCCAATCCTCCCGTCCTCCACCCGCACGACTCTTGACCCGTACTTTGCAAGATTCGTGTCATGGGTCACCATAACGACCGTCATCCCCCTTTGGTTCAATCCCTTAAGATACTCCATGACAATCCCCGAATTATACTGGTCTAAATTCCCTGTCGGCTCGTCCGCCAGCAAAATGCGGGGCTCATTCACGACCGCTCTCGCAATTGCAGCCCGCTGCTGCTCCCCTCCCGACATCTGGGAAATATATTTTTTCTCCAGATGTTCCATCCCAAACTCCAAAAGCAGCCGCCGCACCCTCTTTTCCCTTTCTCTGCGGGGCATCCCCGCATAACCCAAAGGAACAGCAATATTTTCCAGCACATTAAGCTGAGGGATCAGATGATACGCCTGAAACACAAAACCAATCTTCTGATTGCGGATTCTCGCGCATTCCCTCTTTCCCAATCCGCGCACATCTTCATGGTCCAGCTCATAGCGCCCCGCCGTCGCCTCATCCAGAAGGCCGAGGATATTGAGCAGTGTAGATTTCCCGCTGCCCGACTCCCCGTATATGCAGACAAACTCTCCCTCTCCGATTGACAGGCTGACGCCCTTAAGCACCTCTGTCTTTACTGTTCCATTATGATACGTTTTCCCTATTTTATCCAGCAAAATCATAAAAGCCACCTCCCCTTATCCCGCCGGAGTCCACTCTCAGTGTCCATTCAAAAGCCCCGCAATCTCCCTGTTTTTTAACTTCCCAAAAATCAGGAAAGAGACAACGACTGTAATCACGGCGCACACCATGCCGCCAAGCAGACAGGTGCGGACATCCCCCCGGACATCAATATAGCCAATCATAATCCCCAAATCCGTGTAACAGGTAAGCGCCCACCCAGCCAAAAGGCCCAGCACCGTACCAAAGCCGTTTAAAAACAGGATTTCCAGAAAAATCTCCCGGCACAACTGCCTCTCGTCCGCCCCGCACGCAAGCTCAATCCCGAACTCCTCCTCCCGATGCTCAAACAAAAGCCCGAATATCCCAAGCATCCCAAAGGAAAATGTAACCAGGCTTAAAATCCCTGCCTTATTTATCATTCCGATAGAGAGTTTCACCTTATAAGAGTGATTCTTAAGCTCCGTTTCCGGTGCATAGACCTGATAATGGAATTTCTTTTCATGGGCGGCATACAGGTACCTTTCTATCTCCTGGGAAACCATTTCGGCATCCGCCAGCTCCGACGATTTCCACTCCGCATGGACCATGGCACCCGAAATCTCATCCTGCATCTGTTCCATATATTCCACAGGCGCAGCCACGCAGCCGCTCAGCGCAATTTCCTCTGTCTCCGTCTTCCACCTCTGGCTCTCCAGCTCCTCCGGCATCTTTTGCATCTGCAATTCCGGAAACGGATTTACCCCTTTCTCCCCAATTCCCTGTACTTCCCGCCCCCAGTAAGAAGACCCTTCCTTAAGCCCCGCCTGGCTGTAATCCAAAAGAATCACCAGAAACTCATAATTTTCTTCCTTCCCGGCAAAAAACTGCGGAACCGCAACATAGAAAAATGTCTTATCACCCGTCAGCCCCTGGAGCTTTTCGTAATCCTCCTTCGTAAACGCCTGCCCGTCAGGAGCATCCCCGTCACTGTAAATCCCCAGGACCAGGTCCCTCTCCTGCCCCTTTCTTGCCGCCTCTTCTCCCGACAACGAATAAAACAAATTTGCCGAATACACGAACACACTCATTCCAAGGGCAATCTCCGCAATCATCAATATAGAAATCCGTCTGTTCCACCACAACGTCCGCAATACCTTCCCGACAATATACTTCATTGCATATCCCTCACTCTAAGCATCATGCTGATTGATTTCCTCCTGACCGCCCGCATCGCCGCCCACGTTAGAATCCCGCACATGAGAAACGACATTACCGAAAACGCAAACACCGCCTCTCTGTCCAAAACTACCGCGCTGCCTAATCCAAAAATCTTCGCCAGCGGAAAAGCAGTAAGAAGGACAAGGCTTACAGCGGCGGCTGTAATCATCAGCGTCTCAAAAAGCAGACACAATTTCACTTCCCCTTCCGCCGCCCCCAGCGCCATATTGACCCCGATCACCTGCTGCTCATTTTCCAGTTTTCCCGCGAGAACGATGCTCTCATTCAGTATGAAAAACAAAAGCGCCGCTCCCGCCGCAGCTCCCCTCAGAAACCTCCATCGCGTCTTTGCCGCAAGCGCATTTTCATAAAGGGTTTCCCCTTGCGTAACTTCCAGAATCTTTGCCGTCTCATCCGCACCTTCAATCTGCCGCGCGATGCCTTTTGCCGCTCCCTTTTCCGCCGCAGCGTCCTTCTCCCCAGCCGCAGCTCCTTTCGGGACAATGCAGGAAAACTGTATCAGGCTCTCTTTCCTGTACGCCCTTTCCATAGCGCGGTAAGGAAGGATAATCCCGGAGTACTCATCCTCCATAAGCCCGATAACCTCAAACTGCTCCTCCCGGAGCTTAACTTTATCCCCAATCCCGCAGGAATACTCCCTGGCATACCGCCGGTTCAACAGGCAGACATTCTCCCCGTTCTCAAATTCGTTCTCCGCAAACGTCCTGCCCGAGACCTTTGGCAGCGGATAAAAATAATGCCCGTCAATCCCTTCCACCGACACATACTGATGGTTCCATTCCGCCATATCCTCCTCGTAATATGCGCTGACAGACATCCCTTTCGCCGCCTCCTCATCTACGGCGTCAAACCTTTCCCCAAGCCAGTCAATCTGCACGGTGTTCTCCATCCCTTCAAACGTTGTATAATAAATCACCCGGTCCACCGACCTGATATTCGCGATGCAAAAAGCCGGAAGTAAAAGCCCCGCATAAAAGGAAAAAACGTATAAAACATACCGCCTTTTTTCAGCCCTGACTTTCTGGAAAACCTGATGGAACAAATATCTAATCCTCCTCATAATCCTTAAGCCTCCCCTTATGTCTCTCACTGTTTCTTACCGCATCGGAATATCTTCCCTGCCTTCGGCAGCACGATATAATACTCCCCCTGCGCCCCTTTCTTAATCTGCGGATATGTCTCATCCTCAAGCCCCTGTATATATGCGGCTGTCTCTTCATACTGCCCGTCCATGCCTAACACCATAACGGCTCCCGCGGCCCCCGAACAGCACACCAGTCTTTCTTCATCTATTATAAAATCCGTTATGTTAAATCCATAGGGCAGCTCACACACTTTTTCCAGCGCCTCCCCCTTTACCGCAAAAAGCCATTCCGGGGCATTAGTCGCGCCCCCAAAGCTGTCGTTTTCTTTATCGTAATACCGGACCATGGAATTTACCGCATAGATTTCATTCTCACGCCCAAAAACAGAACCGATAAAATTCTCTCCTGCCTCCTTTGCCTTTCCATCCCTGTACCAGTCAATCACGGAATTTTTTAACGAAAGCCCTGCAACATATATCCCTTCTTCACTGACAGCCAAATCCTCCGGCAGATAATCCGGATCAATCTCCTTTTTATTTTTCAGTTCCACTTTTCCAATATAAGCCAGCTCCCTGTCAAAGATCTGTATCCTCTGATTCCCCTGGTCGATGATATACACCTTGTCCTGATATCCCGCAATGGCTCCCGGCGCTGAAAACTCCCCTTCCCCGCTCCCGGTCTTTCCCACCTTTTTTATCATATTCCCTTCCCCGTCCGCCTTAACGACACAGTCATTTTCCCTATCCGTGATGATTATCCCGTCTTCCCCGCACAAAATCCCGCCCGGACGCAAGACCGCCCCGCATCTCCATTCTTCGCAGACATACTCCTGCTTATATACATCTTCCAGCGACGCCAGCGCCGAATCCTCCGCTTTCAAGACATCCTCCTCATAAATCGGCAGCACCTTATCTTTCGACTCCTCCATCAGCCGGTAACTGTCACTCTTCTGGCATCCCGCCGCACAGACAGATGCCAGGCAGATAACACCGCACAAAATCATCCTCTTTCCCATATAAATCCCCTTTCCGCGCAAAGACAACCGCTTTTCACTCTGTTCTCTTTAACTGTTAGACGAATGGCCTGTCATTTCGTTACAGCTTTTTTCAAAAAAACACAGGGAGATTACCGTACACTTGGCAATCTCCCTGTGCTGCTTTATCCACTGTGGTTATCCGTTCCATATGCATTTTTATCATCTATGGCAGAAGTGCTTTCACCATCTTTGCATCAAAAGTTACCGATTCCACATGATCCGCCTCTATCTGATACAGCGCATTGGCTGCGATATGTTCGGCAGCCTGCTCAAGATCGCGGATCCCGCTGGTATTTTTATAGATATCAATCACTGCTTCAAGACCATCCGCAGTCAGCATACATTCGTGCTTATGCATTCCGATCCGCTTCATCACTTTCGGAAGGGCGTACTTAGAAAAGATCACTTTCTTTTCCGCCGCCGTATAATCCGGAATCTCGATAACGGCAAAGCGCGACATCAAAGGCGCACTGATCTGTGACCTGTCATTGGCCGTCGCAATCGGGTAGACGCCGCCTGTGGGAATCATACATTCAATGTAATTATCTGTAAATCCAAGGTTATCAAGCAGTGTCAGAAGAACGTCGGCAGGATTGCCGTTTCCTTTTCCTGCTGCCGCCTTATCAAGCTCATTGATAATGAATACCAGATTGGATTCCCCCGCCATAGAGAATGCTTCCATGATAATTCCCGGCTTTGCGTTGGCATAGATTCTGGAACTTCCGGTAAGCTGCTCGGGGTCATTGATGGAACTCATATCAAGCGTTGTCCACGGCAGCTTTAAGATACGTGCCACTGCATAGGCAATCTGGGACTTTCCGGTTCCTGCCGGACCAATGAGAAGCAGTCCATATGCTGGCAGAGTATGAGTCCTGTTGATCTGGATGATCGTCTCGATGATCCTCTGCTTCACCCGTTCCATACCATAGAGTTCTTCATTAAGGATACGGCGCGCTTCCTCAACATCTATCCGCTCAAAATAATTGTTCTTCCACCGGACATTCATCATGATGGAAAGGGCACGCTGGGCATGACGGCGCTCCTCCTGCGACACCTCACCGGAACGTGCCACGGCCAGATTTCTCCTTGCCCACAGACGGATATTGTCGGGAAGCGTCCTTCCCGCACAGTTCATAAAATCTGTAATGCTCTGGATACTGGTAAGTTTCATACTGTCGCCGGCCTCTTCTTTATCTTCATCCTCCGCTTCATCCTCCGGCGCATGACTTGAAAGAAGGCGTTCGATCATAAACTGTAAAAAGCCATCTTCCGCCGAGAGCTTAGCCGCTCCGCCAAAAGCAATTTCCCGTATCTTATATACAATATATCTGTCCTCCTGCACCGCACCGGAAAGACGCACGCTGATGCGGTTTTCTCCCAGCCATTTCAGGAGGCTTACAAAGCGGGCATCAAGCTGTAAGATGTCTGCACTCACAACTTTCGCTTCCCCTTTTAATTCAAAAGCCGTCCTATTTGCCGGATTGGTAAATACTCCGCAGGAGTGGTGTTTTAGTCCCGCATGGCTGTTATCCAGAACAAGGATCGGATGCTCTGCAGACGCTTCCGGCTCGTTTGTACGAAGTATGGTGTATGTACATTCCGACACCTTTTCCTTCTCCGGTGAATTTTTAAAATCAAATACTGGCATGATCAGTTCCTCCCTAATTTTTCTTTGGCGCTTTTACGGGCAGCACCGGCGATACCGTGAGCAAAGTCAAATACTCCGTGGGAATAACGCAGCTATACTGCTTTCTGAATTTAACGTTATATTAACTCACCTCCGTATAATAATCAATCCTTAATTTTAACCCTGTTCTGTTGTACACTTCTTTTCGTCGTAAGTTCGCGGCCAAGAATCAAAAAAGGAGCTGCCGCCTCACAGAATTTATCTGTTAAAGCGGCAGCTCTCTGTAATATCGGATTATATTGCGACAAGCTTTAATTTATAAGTTACAGAACGGTCTTTAGCGCCCATACTATTATTATCAAAATCTTTTACAAGCGCTGTAATTATAACTTCTGCTTCCTTTTCCGGCATAGCTACTACTTCAATAGTCCCGTTTGCAGCTACTGTTACAAGACTTTCATCTGATGATGTGTAAATCGGCTCAATCTCAGTTTTATTAATAAGTGTATTTAATCCCTCATAAGTGCCTGTTGCGTTTACGGTTACTTCATCCTTTTCAAACTCCAATTTCGTCGTCAGTTTTTGAATGATTGTTCCTTTACTGTCTACTACTGCCTGCTGATCTTTATCATAGTGAACAGTCTGTCCCTCTTTATTAATAAAGTCACATCCCGAGTTAGACCATTCCATCCATCCATGATAGATAGACGCATCATATCCTAATACCCACGCATTCCATGTATCCACAGCCGCTCTCCAACCATCTCCACAGAAGAATGTCATATGTTTGCTTAAATCAATTCCATCTCCAGTCCATTTTGCGTCATGAAGAAGCTTGCTGCGCATAGAGTTATCGGGGTTGTATGAATTCTGCTGTGAGTGGATAGAACCATCAATACGGCCTGCCAGGTCTTCGTATTCATAGTTCGGTGTCAATCCATCCCACTCTTTCTGATTTCTGTTATCTACTAACTGATAGTCGTTATCCCCTAATCTAGCTAAAACAGTTGCTGTTTTTTCATAAACTTCCGGATGTAATGCTGCAGAAGCTCCAAACTTTCCTGCTGCTTCTTCTGCAGAAAGCGCTGCGATAGCCTTTGGCCCATTTGGCAATCCCGCATTTCTGTTTTCTGATTCAAACGCGTAACCTTCTGCTTTCCAGTCGGTATAGTTTTTACTCATAATATGTACATTTTCAACACCGATATACTTCAGCAGAACACCGCATCTTGAAACCGGTGCTGAACCGCTTCCTGTAACCACAACACAAGAATCCTTTGTAACACCTCTGCTGCTGAAAAGTTTAATTAGATTTTCATCAGAGTTGAGACGCCATTCATATTTGTAGTCATACAGATATTGTTCATTCTCTGCTTCTATATATACTCCCGGCGGATCTGTTTCATTTGTATCAATATGAAGTGCTCCCGGCACATGGTTTGCATAATCATCCTCCGGCGTTCCCCACGAACATTCAAGAATAACAATGTTCTTGCTGTCGCCAACAACTTCTTTTGCGACATCACTCAATGCTGTTCCGCTTACAACATTATCAGAGATATTTTTAACAACAGATGCCGGAACGGTCAGATCATAGTTTTCATAGCTGACGAGTTTTGCGTTGCCATTGATCTCATTAACTGCATTATACGCAGAAACATTTGCAATGTTCTTACTCTTCAAATACTTAGCCACAGCAACTGCATCTTTTCCATTTGTATCATAAACGATATAAGTTCCATTTGCTGAAATACCATTATCCGAAATGATTCCGTCTAACTTTGATGTTCCAATCCATGCAGCATCTAAGTTCATTGCACCTTCAAAATGACCGCCACGAGTCGCCTCATCCAATGCCCATCCTGCATATGCATCAGAATTTCTTGCATCAATGAGTTTTGTTGTTGTATCTTCTCCAGATAATACTTGATTAAATCTCTCGCCGGAAGCTGTTGCCGTTGACACTGACACGGTTACTTTAATCGTCTTATAAGAGCCAGTTTTTGTGTTTTTGGCTCTGACATAAGCCACACCCTCTTCTATACCATTGACTCTTACACTTCTCTTTGCAGTATCTGAAAGTTTAATATATTGACTTCCAGACTGTACAGACCACTTTACGTCATTATTAGCGGTAAGCGTCTCGTAATGTCCTTTTTCCACTTGTACATTTGCAGATGAAACACTTAACTTAGGCAGAATCTTGATTTTTACATTTTTATATTTTTTACCAATCTTAACCCGAACCAAAGCATTACCACTTTTTACCGCTTTTACTTTTACTGTTTTTTTCGTTTTACTATAAAGTTTAATGGTCTTTTTCCCCTTAACTACAGACCATTTTACGCTCTTATTTGATCTTACTTTAAATGTCTGACCAACATTAAGCGTTTTTGTAGTTGGATTAAGCGTCCATTTTTTCGCTGCGTTTACTTCTATAGATGTTAAATTCGAAAAAGAAATCATTACAACAATAGCAAACGCAGCTATCACAGTTCTAGATAACCATGATTTGAAGTTAATTTTTTTCATCTTGTTCTCCTCTCTCCTACTCCTTTTTAATACTTCATAAAATGTTATCTTTTACGAAGTCCTATAGTGTAACAATTGTAGCATACCCAAAGATTACGCACAAATCATATTTTTGTATATATGTATTTGTTTTATAGATTCTTTCTATAAAACTTCGTCACCTCTTTTCCGATTTGGTACTTTTGCTGACTTGAAATTTTAAATTCCAGTGCAGAGTTAAATTCCACATAGAGT
>CANAPP010000029.1 GCA_947363565.1 uncultured Lachnospiraceae bacterium
TCCCAGTGGGTATTCGGCGGCGACGGATGGGCTTACGATATCGGATTCGGCGGCGTTGACCATGTACTTGCAAGCGGCGAGGACATCAACGTTATGGTATTCGATACAGAAGTTTACTCCAACACAGGCGGACAGTCCTCTAAGGCTACGAAGACAGGTGCTACCGCACAGTTCGCGGCAGGCGGAAAAGAGACGAAGAAGAAAGACCTTGCCGGCATCGCAATGAGCTACGGTTATGTATATGTTGCCCAGATTGCTATGGGCGCTGACTTCAACCAGACTGTTAAGGCAATTGCTGAGGCAGAGGCGTATCCGGGACCGTCACTCATCATCGCTTACGCTCCATGTATCAACCATGGTATCAAGAAGGGCATGAGCAAAGCTCAGACCGAGGAGCAGTTAGCTGTAGAGTGCGGATACTGGAACAACTTCCGGTTCAATCCGGCGGCAGAGGGCGCGAAGTTCACCCTTGACAGCAAAGAGCCTAAGAAGGAAGAGTATCAGGCATTCCTTGACGGCGAGGTTCGTTACAATGCACTGAAGAGAGCAAATCCGGAGAAAGCCGAGAGACTGTTCACAAAGAACGAGGCAGAGGCTATGGAGAGATATGCTTATCTGAAGAAACTGGTAACTCTTTACGGAGAAGACTAAAAAAAGATCCAAAAGTGTTTAAAAGGCTTCAAATAAGAAGAAAAGGCGGTTGCGTAAAGCAGCCGCTTTTTTCTATTGACAACAAAAATCTCCTGTGCTAGTGTACAAGCATGTTTGTATATGTACGTTAGTGATTCAAAGTTTAAAAACAGAGCGATGGCAGGAGGAAATTTATGAAACCGGGAATGTTCTATCTGTTCCAGAACCAGAATTATCTGGATTTGAAGCCGTATCAGGCGGGCTATGCCGATAACGACGGAAAGGCGTCTTTTGGACCGGCGGCGAGAAATCATTATCTGTTCCACTATGTGATCTCGGGAGCAGGAACGTTGCTCTCTAATGAAAAGGATGGGAAGGAGCATCAATTTTATATCCATTCCGGGCAGGGGTTTATGATATTTCCCTTCCAGCTCACAACTTATTGGGCGGATGAAGCTCATCCGTGGGAATATGTGTGGATTGAATTTGATGGAGTGTTTGCACCCGAGATAGTCAAGCGTTCAGGGCTTACAATTGAAGCTCCGGTCTATTCATCGTCCGACAAGACAATAACCGCTGGTATGGCGGAAGCTATGTTTGAGCTTGCCAAGCCAACAGTCGGAACAAGCTATTATGATGTGAAGATGAAACCTTCCGCTGTTGCATTGAATTCCGTACAAACTGAGGAGACACAGTTTTATAAGATGTCCAGGCTCTACCAGTTCGCGGACTGCCTGATACGTCCTTCGGCATCTGCAAAGCGGCATGATTTTAATGGTTCTATGAGCGACTATTATCTGCAGACTGCATTTTCTTATATCGAGCAGAATTTCATGGATCCGATCACAGTCGAATCTATAGCAGAGTGCTGTAATATCCACAGGAATCAGTTGCTTAAGATATTTAAGAACAAGCTGAAAAAGGGACCGCAGGCGTACTTGATC
The DNA here is from genome assembly GCA_947363565.1 of uncultured Lachnospiraceae bacterium. Taxonomy (GTDB): domain Bacteria; phylum Bacillota; class Clostridia; order Lachnospirales; family Lachnospiraceae; genus MD308. The sequence goes on from CANAPP010000029.1 coordinate 1,575, forward strand.
GAGTATCGTATGTCAAAGGCGGCGCAGCTTCTCGCGACGACAGAACTTTCGGTCAACGAGATTGGCAATGCTGTCGGATATCTGAACCAGCTTCATTTTTCGAGAGCATTTAAAAGTGTTTACGGAGTGTCACCGACACAGTATAAGGGGCAGTTGGAACGGCTTTCTGAGCCGTAAAAATGTTAAAACAGAGTTTCCAATGGTTTTGTGCTACAGGATAATGAATATACCAAAATGCACACTGCAAAAATACGATTTTTTTGTAGTGTGCATTTTGGTATATAAAAGGGTTCATACAGATATAGTGAATATGTGCGTACACTGGTAGAATAAAGACATAATCAATCACGCAGAATATGCGTAAAGCTGGCCGGCAACTGAAAGAAAAAAGATTATGGTATATTATATTCTGAAAAACAGGAGGGATCAGGTATGAATCGTATACTGAGAAAAGGAATCGTGGCGGTACTTACAGGAACTATGGTGTTAGGTCTTGCCGCATGCGGATCAAAGGGAAACGGTGGATCAGGTGACGGCCATCTGGTGTTCCAGATTTGGGATCAGGGACAAAAGGCAGGAATGGAAGCAATGGCAAAAGCATATACAGAGAAGAACCCAGATGTGACTGTCGAAGTACAGGCAGTGGGATGGGATGAATATTGGACTAAGTTAGAGGCATCAGTTTCCAGCAATTCCATGCCGGATATATTCTGGATGCATTCAAACCAGATTTACAAATATGCGGATAACGGGATTCTCGCTGATTGTTCGGAAATTGTAAATGAAGCAGACTTTTCAGAGATTTCTGTTGCAAATGCAAAGGGAAGCGACGGGAAGCTTTATGGCGTGCCGAAGGATAAAGATATCATCGGGCTTCTCTACAATAAAGAATTGTTTGATCAGGCAGAGGTGACATATCCGGATGAGAACTGGACATGGGATGATCTTGAGAAGGCGTCCGCGCAGATTTTTGAAAAGACAGGAAAATACGGATATATGGCGTATGCTCATGACCAGGTCGGATATTGGAACTTTGTATATCAGAACGGCGGACAGATATTGAATGACGACGGGACAGAGGCTGAGTATACAGAAAAAGCAACAGCAGATGCGATCAAATATTATGTAGGATTACAGAAAAATGACTGGTGTCCGACTCAGGATCAATTTGCCAATACCGGGGCGGCAGAGATGTTCTTTTCCGGCGAGGGCGCGATGTACTACGCAGGCAACTGGGATCTGGTAAACTTGTGTACAACATACCCTGATATGAATGGAAAATGGGATGTGGCACCGCTTCCGAAATGTCCGGCTCCGGCGGCGGGAGAGGGGCGTGCCTCTATCTCCAACAGCGTTTCTTATGCTACAAGTGCGAAGGGAAAGAATAATGAACAGGCGATGGATTTCCTTAAATTTCTTGCATCGGAGGAAGCGCAGAAGATCCAGGGACAGTCCGGGGCTGCGATTCCGGCATACAATGGACTTGAGGAGACTTGGAAGCAGAGTTTTGCGGATAACAGCTATGAGCTTACTTTGGACAACTTGATCAGTGAATTCGATTACAGTGTGAAATACGCGAACAATCCGTCCAGGCCGTCCTGGGAGCCGAAGGTAGAGCAGACGATGCTTGACATCTATGCGGGTACAGTTACGGTTGATGAGGGAATTGAGAAGATGCAGTCTATTGCGACAGAAGCAATGGCGGAATAGACAGATGAGAAATGTGGACAGGGGGAAACCTTGATGAAGAAAAAAGGAAGATTGAATCAGGATAGCAAATGGGGTTATCTGATGATAGCGCCAACCATTATAGGACTTTTAGTCCTGAATGTATATCCTTTTATTGATACCATTATGTTGAGTTTTTCTTCCGCCGAAGTATTTGGCGGGCGCCAGTTTGTAGGACTTGCGAATTATACGAAGATGTTTTCGGATTCCGAATTCTGGCGTGCTACTTGGAATACGGTTTTGTTCTGTATACTGACCGTTCCTATCGGGGTGCTGTTGGCACTGGTCATCGCAATCCTTTTAAATGCAAAGATAAAAGGAAAAGTTGCATTTCGGGCAATCTTTTTCCTGCCTATGGTCGTGGCGCCTGCTGCCGTGGCAATGGTGTGGAAATGGATGTTCAATGCAGAGTATGGAATCATCAACACGGTGTTCCATTTGAATGTGGACTGGATAACCAACCCAAATATCGTTATCATTACGGTGGCGATTGTTGCAATTTGGAGCGCACTCGGATATGATGCAGTACTCCTTCTTTCCGGTATACAGAACATTTCCAAAAGCTATTACGAAGCTGCGAGTTTGGACGGATGTACAAAGTTGCAGCAGTTCAGATATATCACGATGCCCATGGTGTCCCCCACTCTGTTCGTTGTGCTGATCATGCGTCTGATGGCCTCTCTGAAGGTCTATGACCTGCTTTATATGATGGTGGGTGAGGGAAATCCAGCTCTGAGTAAAGCGCAGTCGCTGATCTATCTGTTTTACCGTGAGTCATTTATCTCCGGCAACAGAAGGTATGCATCGGCAATTGTTATCTGGACAGTACTGCTCATCGGGCTGATTACCGCCCTGCAGTTTATCGGACAGAAAAAATGGGTTAATTACGAAGTATAAGGAGGCGGGTTACTTTGGAAAAAAAGAAAAATACGACGACAATACTTACCTATATTGCGTTGGTCATCGGAGCGGTTATTATGGTGTTTCCGTTTGTGTGGATGCTTATGACAGCCTTTAAAACCAATGCGGAAGTTATGCAGATACCGCCGACAATCCTTCCTTCAAACTGGAATATGAGTTCCTTTGCCAAGGCGCTCGACCTGCTCCCGTTCGGGCGACTGTATCTGAATACGGCGCTGATGATATTCCTGCGTGTTGTATGTGCGGTAGTTTTTTGCTCGATGGCGGGTTATGCATTCGCAAAGCTTGAGTTTAAAGGGAAAAATCTTCTGTTTACGCTGATTATTGTTCAGCAGATGATACCGGGACAGATTTTTATCATCCCGCAGTATCAGATGATCGCAAAACTTGGCATGACGGATACCATATTTTCACTGGTATTTCCGGGGATTGTTAGTGCCTTCGGGACATTTTTCCTGAGACAGGCGTACATGGGAATTCCGGATGAGGTGGCGGAAGCGGCATATCTGGATGGCTGCACACGCTGGCAGACCTTTACCAAAATCATGTTCCCGCTTACAAAGTCTTCGGTAGCTGCACTGTCCGTATTCACGGCGGTATTCGCTTACACTGATCTGATGTGGCCGTTGGTAGCCAACACGAATATCAACTCCACTACGCTTTCGGCAGGGCTTTCAAGCCTGAACGGACAGTTCTCGACAAACTATCCGGTGCTTATGGCAGGCTCTCTTCTGGCGATGCTTCCGATGGTAGTCCTCTACCTGTGCTTCCAGAAGCACTTTATCGAAGGTGTTGCTATGACGGGCGGAAAATAAATCTGAATACTTTTTGAGGTAAATTTACGTTGGGATGCCGTTTTGGCATCCCGATTATTTGTTCCCAGCCTAATCGTTTGCGATGTCCATCAGCCATATCCGCAGCGAGGATAAGAAACTTGGAGCGTTTTTAAGATAAAAAAGCTGTAATAAATCATTGCATCATAAGGACGCAGGAAGTATACTGTTTATCAGAGTACAGCGGTAGCAGGATGAAAATGTTTTCAGCCTGACAATACATAACAGGAGAGGGATGAGAATATGGAACAAAAGACAGAACAAAGAAAGGGAGTGTCTGCACTTGACTTTTTCTGCATCGGTTTTGGTGCGATTGTAGGTGTAGGCTGGGCGGTTTCAATCAATAGCTGGATGAACAGCAGCGGAGGCCCCCTGCCCGCGGCAGCAGGCTATATGGTGGCAATGGTCCTTATGGTGCCGATTGCTTTGTGCTACTGCGAGCTGTGTACGATGCTGCCGGTGTCCGGCGGCGGCATGGCTTACGCATTCCGGGCGTTTGGGGATCGCATTGCTTTTCTTTCAGGCTGGGCGGCATTCGGAGCGTTTATCACGATCATTCCGTGGGAGGCTATCTATGTGGTGGATATCTTAAGTATTGTCTTCCCGGTATTAAAAGCCGGGGCGCCGCTTTATTCCCTCGCCGGGGCGGATATCTATATCGGGCATATCATACTTGGAACGGCGATTTCTGTTCTGCTTTACTTTATCAACAGAAAAGGAGTGGCATCGTCGGCGTCCCTGCAGAAAATTCTCTGCATCGCGCTTGTGGGTGCGGGCATTCTGGCGATGATCTGCGCCATGCTTAAATTTGATATGGGAAACCTGCAGCCGTTTTATGAGAATACGGGAGTAGGTACGCACCATTCTTTTTTGGGCGGCATGGCATCGATCCTTGCGTCAGTGCCGTTCTTCCTTGCCGGGTTTGAGACGATTCCCCAGGGAATCGAGAGCGCCGGAGGCGATACAAAGGGAGTGGGGAAGACGGTTGTGGTGACGGTGGTCTTATCCTGTCTGTTTTACGCGCTCCTTCTGTTTACTTTGGGCGGCGCACTTCCATGGAAGAATTTCATCCGGTTTTCGAATCCTTCGGCGGCGCTTATGTTCCGGGAGCTTTATCCGGGCGGGCTTGGCAATGTCTTGTATGTGCTGATCTTGCTGGGGGCGGTCTGCGGCCTTCTGACGACATGGAACGGGTTCATGATGGCGTCGTCTCAGATCCTTATGGCGATGGCGAGGGTCAGCATCGTGCCGTTCAGCCTGTCAAAGCAGCATCCTGTCTATAAAACGCCGGTAAATGCGTTGAAGGTCAGCCTGGCAGCGTCGCTTATCGGGCCCTTTTTAGGGAGCGGACTGATTGGAGCGCTGACCAGTTTCTCGGCCGCCGGTTATGTTGCGAGCTGGATGATCACTGCGTTTTGCCTGATCATTCTCCGGAAAAAGGAGCCGGCGTTAAAGCGCCCGTACAAAATCCCGGGAGGGCTGCCGACGGCATGGTTTGCGGCGGTATGTATGACAGGGCTGTTTGTTCTTTTGTTCGTGCCGGGGCAGCCGGTCTTCATGGGCGGCGCGGCGGTTTTGATCTTTGCGGCGTGGATGCTCGCGGGGGGAGTGCTCTACCTGAAAGACTACCGCGCCAGAAAACAGTACTCCACCCTCACCAGGGCGACATTCCTTTTTGCCAGCATGTCAGAATCCAATGCGACCATCAGTATGCCTGGTTTTGTGGACAGTTTTGAAGACGATTATAAGGTGATGTCTTTCGTGGTCCCGAAAGATGCCGATTATGCGGGCAAGACGCTCTTAGAGCTTTATTGGGGGCGCAGGCAGAATGTGTTTATCATCAAGATTGAGAGGAAGACGGAGATTATCCTTGTGCCGGGAGGAAGTATCCACGTATTTGCCGGGGACCGTGTATTTGCAGTCGGCGTCGCAAAAGCGCTGGACCGTTTCCGGGATTACCAGGATGTGGGAGCCAAGTATTCCGTAGGCTCGCTTAAGGATTTCCTTGGCTACGGGGATACGGAAAAGCAATCGCCTCTCAGCTGTATCGAGTATCAGGTGCTGCCTACAGATTCGTTCTGTGACAAGCTGATCCGGGAGTCGAGGATCCAGGACCGTTACCACTGCCTGATCGTAGGGTTAAAGACGCCTTACAGCAAGATTCTGGAACTTCCTACCGCCAGCACCATCATTGAGGCGGGCGACATCCTCTGGATGATGGGCTCGGAAGATGCCATACACGATTTTGAAGAGCTGTGCAGGCAGGAGGCTGTGGAAAAAGAAAAACAAAAAGAAGAACAAAAAGAAGAGCAAAAAGAAGAGCAATAATAATAAATAAAAACATCCTGTCCAAATTGCCGGAACAGGATGTTTTTTTGAAAAAACGGTTGAAAAACGGAAAACAATATGGTAAAATAATGGAAATAAAACGGTATCAGAAAAACAGAAAACGGAAAATCGGAGGGCGCTATGACGGTTGAAGAGATGAGACAAAGAAAAAAGGAATTGGGATACACCAACGAGAAGATATCGGAGCTCTCGGGAGTTCCGCTGGGGACCGTCCAGAAGATATTTGCCGGAGTTACAGGCTCGCCCAGATATGCTACGCTCATGGCATTGTCGGATATTTTTAAGAAAGAGAAGGATATGGCAAAAGAGGCGGACATGATAAAAGAGCCGGCATTTTCCTATTATGCGAGGGGACAGGGGGAGTATACGTTGGAGGATTATTACGCATTGCCCGACGAGAGAAGGGCGGAGCTGATTGACGGGGTTATCTATGACCTGGCGTCGCCCACGAATATACATCAGCTTATGGGGGCGGAGATATGGGGGCAGCTAAAAAGCTATATCCGCAGCGAGGGCGGAGAATGCGTTCCGTTTGTGGCGCCGGCAGACGTGCAGCTGGACTGCGACGACAGGACGATGCTGCAGCCGGATGTGTTCGTCGTCTGCGACAGGAAGAAGATCATCAACCGCTGTACGTTCGGCGCGCCGGATTTTGTGGTTGAGATATTGTCTCCTGCCACCAGGAAGAAAGACCTGGGCGTAAAGCTGAAAAAGTATATCGGGGCGGGCGTATCGGAATACTGGATTGTAGATCCGGACAAAAAGCGTGTGGTGGTATATGACTTTGCACATGAAGAGCTGCCCGCTATCTATGGATTCGATGCGAAGATACCGGTGGGGATCTTCGGCGGGAAGTGCGAGGTGGATTTTGCGGAGATTTATGAATATATAAGGTTTCTATATGAGAAGTGATATATGTGATTGGCGGAAACCTTTCTTGTGTTTTGCTTTCCGTAATGCTATACTGGACAAAATACCTTTAAAGTGCAGGAACTTAGGATGAAGAGACAGTCAACGAATATAGAAGTCAAAAAGAACAACAGGAATATTATCTTTCGGTACATATGCAAACACGGCGTGGTGTCCAACCCGGATATCTCCTATGCCGTGAAGATGAGCCTTCCCACGGTGACGCAGAACACGAAGGAGCTTATCGAGCGCGGGCTTATCGAGGAGACGGGGGAGCTTGAGTCTACAGGGGGAAGGCGGGCGAAAGCGCTGTCTGTAGCGGCGAATGTGAGGCTGGCGGCCGGCCTTGACATCACGAAGAACCATATCGGGCTGCTGCTGACCAATCTTACCGGAGAAATCTTAAAGTATAACCGCATTTTCTTTCCTTTTGCGGATGAAGATGCCTACTATATTACGGTAAATGAAAAGATGGAGGAGTTTCTCGACGAGGCGTGTGCAGACAGGGAGCGGCTCTTAGGGATAGGGATTTCTTTCCCGGGGATTGTTGACCTTGACAGGGAGATGGTCGTCCATTCCCATATACTTGGAGTGGATTCTGTGCCGTTTGCGTCAATCAGCCGTTTTTTCGCCTACCCATGCTATTTTATCAATGATGCAAATGCGGGGGCATATGCGGAGGGCATACGCTCGGAGAGCATGGAGCGGTTTTTCTATATCTCCCTGAGCAATACCGTGGGCGGTGCGATTTTTAATGACAACGGATTGGTGCAGGGCAGCGGGTTCCGGTGCGGGGAGGTCGGGCATATGACGGTCATACCTGACGGAGAGCCCTGTTACTGCGGGAAACCGGGATGTCTGGACGCCTACTGTGCAGCGTCGTATCTGTCGGATGCCGCGGGCGGAAAGCTGGAGCAGTTTTTTGTGAGGATGAGGCAGGGAGACGGAGAATTTCGGAAACTCTGGGACAGGTATACGGATTACCTTGCTATCGCCATCAATAATATCCACATGATCCTGGACTGCGATATTATCCTGGGAGGATATGTAGGCAGTTATGTGGAGGAGCATATGCACGAAATCTGGGAAAAGGTATCGGCAAGGAGCATCTTTACAGAGGGCAGCACGTTTGTAAAGAGCTGCAAGTATAAGACGGGCGCGGCAGCTTTGGGAGCGGCATTGAGGGTGGTCGAGCTGTTTATCAAAGAGATATAGATATGATGGAAGGACTCTGGAAAAGGAGTCCTTTTTTGCGGCACATAAAAAGTTGTATTGTGGATTTTGCTAAAAAAAAAACAATGTTATTGGAGACAATGACGAAATAAAAATAGAATCATTAGTTCCTGTTGACAAATCTATATTTGGATACTAAGATAAATACATAATAAAATATATTAATAAAGTATATTAAAAAGGAGGATATAAATCATGGAAGGAACGATGAAGACAGCGGTAATGCTTGGAATCGGCAAGATGGGATTTGAGGAAAGAGAAATCCCGAAGGTTCAGGACGATGAAGTGCTGGTCAAGCTGGAATATGTGGGAATCTGCGGAAGTGACCTGCATTACTATGAGTCAGGCGCGATTGGGGACTATGTGGTGGAGCCGCCTTTTGTCCTTGGGCATGAGCCGGGAGGCACGGTAGTTGAAGTGGGAAAGAACGTTACCCACTTAAAGGTCGGTGACAGAGTGGCATTGGAGCCGGGAAAGACATGCGGACACTGTGAATTCTGCAAGACAGGACGTTACAATCTCTGCCCGGATGTTGTGTTCTTTGCGACGCCGCCGGTGGACGGGGTATTCCAGGAGTATGTAGCCCATGAGGCTGACCTGTGCTTTAAGCTGCCGGACAATGTAAGCACATTGGAGGGTGCTCTTATTGAGCCTTTGGCGGTAGGTTTCCACGCGGCTATGCAGGGCGGCGCAAGAGCCGGACAGACTGCAGTTGTGATGGGCGCAGGCTGCATCGGCCTGGTGACTATGATGGCGTTGAAGGCTATGGGCGTGTCAAAAGTGTATGTTGTGGATATCATGGAAAAGCGTCTGGAGAAAGCGATGGAGTTGGGCGCTGACGGGGTGATAAACGGAAAAGAGAAGGATGCGGTGGAGGAAGTGCTGCGCCTTACGGACGGCAAAGGCTGCGACCTTGCGATTGAGACGGCAGGAACAGAGTTTACGACAGTGCAGACGATACATATGACGAAAAAAGGCTCCAATATCGTGCTGGTAGGCTACAGCAAGAGCGGAGAGATGACCCTTCCGATGAGCCTGGTCCTTGATAAGGAGCTGACATTTAAGACCGTATTCCGTTACCGCCATATCTACCCGATGGCAATCGAGGCAGTAGCGGCAGGAAAGGTGAACTTAAAAGGAATCGCAACAAATATCTTCTCGCTGGATGAAGTGCAGAAGGCTATGGATTACAGCGTGAGCAATAAGGCGGATATCGTAAAAGCGGTCATCCGCATCACGGAAGAGTAAAGGTATCTTTATGTTAGGCGATTGTGAAACTTAGGTGTTAACCGGGGGTCATTGTACAGCTCGTATATTCCAACACAGACACGCTCTCGCTCCAAGTTTATCGTAGCGGTACATAAGCCGCCAAAATACGGCGGCTAAGTACCGACGATAAACTAAGGTCTGCTTATGGGATAAACAAGCTGCACAATTCGGCATTGGCAAATCCGAGTTTTGCAATCGCCTAATCTTTATGTAATTGAAAGGCTTTCTGTCTGAGGGAAGATTACTTCCAATCCAGCATATAGCGTTGGAAGGTAACGGCATCCTGTGCGTCTTTGTCTAGCTGTGATTCTGTTGCGCCCCGGCTTAGGTCGTGCCAGATGTGGATGTCTCTTCCTACCTGTCCGCCCATGGCTACGAAAGGCTCCATGACAACGGTGCCGTCGTAACGGATATCCCGGAGAGCCTCGCCAATCTCACGCCACGGGGTCCGCCCTTTGCCCGGAACCATGCGGTTGCATTCTCCTGTGTGGAAATGGCCCAGGAGATTTCCGGCGGTGCGGATGGCATCGGCGATGCTTGTTTCTTCGATATTCATATGGAATGTGTCTAACATTACTTTTACATTGTCCTGTCCGACTTCTGTTACAAATGCCACACCTTCCTCTGCGGTATTCAGGATGTGGTTTTCGAACCGGTTCAGCACTTCCATCCCTAAGTTAATGTCATACTGTTTTGCGATAGGGGCAAGGGTCTGCATACCCTCCACGCTCCGTTTCCAGTCTTCTGCCTTGTCGATGTCGTCAAACTCCACAGGCCAGTAAGAATAGAGGGCGCCGCCGATCAGGTGGATGCCGAGCTGTGCCATCACGTCAAACAGGCGTTTGTACCACTCGACAGCGCCTTTTACAACTGCCGGGTCGGAAGATGCCATATTGTGGTCGCTGGTAGGGCCGTAGCCTGCCGTAAGTTCAATCCCGTTTTTCTCGGCACATGCCTTTAATGACCGAATCTGTGCGGGAGTGTAATCCGGGAGGGGAGCGGCGCCCAATTCAAGGATATCAAAACCCAGGCGAGCCACTTTTTCTACATAGTACTCGTAGTCTGCCGCCCACTCTTTTTCCCAGTATGCGTAGTAAATGCCATGTTTCATAGTTAAACCTCCTTTATAAAAGCGTTTTATATATAGATTTATTATAACACCGTTTTCTGCGGTTGCCAAGATGTTTTATAAGTGTTCCAACAGGATGAAATGCCGGATTGCGCCCTGATGATCGGGAACGGTTAAAAGAATCTCCTGCAATTTTTCTCTTGCTTTTCCGTATTCACCGAGACCAAGGTATCCAAGAGCCGTAAGGTACCGGCAGTAGGCAGTGTTCCTGTCCTGGATTCCGGTGGGGAATACCTCGATTTCGGGGAGGGATACGGCGAAGTAATCGTACCCTGCTTTGTCAAATATATGTTTTTGCCCGAAAGACAAAAGCTGGTGAAAGTATTTGCGGGCGGCAGCGGTGTTTCCAAGCTTTTCATTGGCGAATCCCTGATAAAGGATGGTATCGGAGGGCTGGTCGTTGTAGTAGAGGACGCTGCCCGGCTCGTCAAGCCCGGTTGACGCTTTCAGGAAATATTCTTTTGCTTTGCTCTTATTGCCGATGGCCTCATAGATTTCGCCGAGATAATAATCGGCAATCGTATCCTGCACATTGGGGAGTTTCCCTTCTCCAAGGCAATCCGGGTATGTTTTTGACTGTGTGAGGAGCTTTGCCGCCTCGTCATAGCGTTTTTCCTTTTGCAGGGAGACTGCCCTTTGGGTCAGCGCATAGCGGTATTGTGCGCTGACTTTCCCCTCGCCGCCCTCCCAGGGATGGAAACGGTGCGCCAGCAGGCATTCGAGTGCTTTTTCGTACTGCCCGGTGCTGTTGAGCAGCGTGATATACTCAATATACAAAGCATCCCGTTCTCTGACAAGATTTTGGTTCGCCTCTAAGAGGGAGAGGCGTTCGCTCAGCGGATACCCGGCTTTGGAGCACAGCTGGTCGTACTCCAGCAGGAAACGGGAATCCCGAGACTCCAGCTCAAAAGCTTTCCGCATAGAAACGAGCGCTTTTTTCACGTCCTTTTCATTGTTGTAATATGCGATGGCAAGGTTCCGGTGAGCCATTGCAAATCCCGGCTCCTGTGATACGGCGGTTTCCCAGTGGGCGGCTGCCTCCGATTTCTGTTTCTTGTCGTAGAGAAGGCAGCCCAGATAATAGTGGGCGCGGGGGGCATGATCCGACAGGCGGATAACGCTTTTTAGTATCGGGATTTCTTCCGTGCGGTTCGGGAAACAGTACGCGTAATCCCTCGATTCGCCCTGCAGGTACATTTCGGCGGCTTTCTGGCAGTCGCCTTTTAACGCATATACATAGCCCTGGTAGTAGGAGACCATGGGGGAGGAGTCCGTACATGCCGACAGGATGTCCAGCGCATTGTTGTAAAACCCTGCCTTGATGTAATCCAGGGAAATTTCAAGATAATTGTGTGCCGGCTCTCTCATGGCATGTTTCCACTCTGCCAGGTTTCCCGAAGAGAGGGCGGACTCGTAGCGGATGCCCATATCTAACGGGTCGATTTCCCGGCTTTCAAAAAGAAAGCCTTCGCGGTTTTCTCCTAACGTTCTGAGGATGGCGGCTTTCAATGTCCGGGCCTTCATGTTATGCCAGTTGCGGATTAAAGACTGGCCGGCAAAATCCAGGGCGGCTTTATATTCCCCGCGCTTACAGGAGAGACAGGCGAGCCAGTAGTATCCGCTGCTCTGGGTCTCGTAGCTCCAGGTCGCTTTGTAGAAGGCATCGTAAGCCTCGCTGTCCTTTCCGAGCATCGCAAGGGCGAGGCCAAGGTTATAGTAACATTCGCCGTGATAAGGGTTGGGATTTTTCCATGTCTGTTTTTCAATCGCCTTTTTAAAATGCCGGATGCTCTCTTCAAATTTTCCCCGGCGGTACAAAAGCAACCCGTAACCGTTGTTCAGACGGATGTCGTCCGGGTTCCGTCTCAGGCCCTCCAGGTAATAGTCGTCCGGAGAGAAGGTTGCATGGCGGTACTGCTCCAGATGGAGTGCGGCGAGGAAAAGTTCTTCCGTGGATTTGAGTTTCCCGGGAGAAAGCAGCGCCTCGGCAGGCTCCGGCGTCGGTTCCGGCTTTTCTTTGACCTCCGTGTAGGAGACAAGAAGGTTGCCGTAGCTATCCTCGGCTGATATGGTGCATCCTTCCAAAGTGAAGATGCCGGGGGCAATATCAAATGCCGCATCGTATGCCCTTTCGGGAGAAAGCTGCGTACAGTCCGAAAAAAGCGTCTCCCCGTTTTTCGTAAGCCGGATGCGCGCGTTGTCGAATACGCCTGTTGCGTACACTTTGAGAAGGCATTTGCCGTTAAAAAGCTCTATATTTACAGCGGCGTCTTTTGTGGCGTTTTTTACGCGCCCTACATGCTTATAAGGCATGAAATGCTGGGTAAATGTCTTCTCCTCGTGGGGTTTTAGCCATGTAAAATCCGGCTGGTTGTCGGTGAAGACCCCGGTCATCAATTCGATATACGGGCCGTCTGTCTCGGTAAGGTTTTTATCCCACGCCTGTCCGAAGTCGCTGTTTCCCCATGTCCACTGCTTTTTGCCGGGGGAGATGTGGTGGTCCGCCACATGGAGAAGTCCGGCGTCCTTTTTTTCGTCGAAGTTACCGATAAAATCATACTCGGAGCTTGCCGCCATATAGGAAGTGGGAACCTTGACATTGCGGTAGCAGGAGATGTCGATGCCTTCGGAATAGTCGTACTTGTAGTATTCTCCGGTTGCGATGGGAAATGTGGACACGGCGCGTTTCCCGTGGTCCATGACCGCGTGTACATCCGGCGGGAATACAGAGTAAGTATAGTCGTTTACCGGAACGGCAGGGTTCGCCCACCAGAGGAAAGTCTGAGGGGTATCTGTCCGGTTGTAGAGCTGTCCTTTAATCTCGATATATGCCTTGCCAGGATAGAGGGTAAAAGCCGCCATCCCCTTTGTGCCGTACATTTTGTCAATCTCGCTGACAAATACCGTCGAGGAGCCGTCCTCATTTTCCTGCCAGCAAAAGTCAACCGGGGAGTAAGTGGAAGGGCGGTGGTGCTGGGGCCAGTTGAATTCGATGCCGCCGGAAATCCACGGCCCGGTGAGCCCTACAAGGGCGGGCTTTATGACGTGGTTGTAGTATACGGCGTCGTAATGGTTGGTCTTGTCAAGCATCCGCTGGATCCGTCCGCCGAGCTCAGGCAGTATCATGACCAGCAGATAATCATTTTCGAGATAGACGGCGCGGTATGCTGCGTCCTCTTTCGTGTCGGATATTTTTTCCGTTACCGGAAGAGGGTACACTTTTCCGGTGCTGCCCTGATAAGCTCTGTTCTCAAGAAAAAGAGGGGCTTTTTCCGGTGCGGCAGGCCTGTAAGTCGGGATGGTGACAGTCTCTTCCCATACATGTACTTTGTTCATAAAATCTTCTCCTTTCCTTCCCCGCACATGCCAGCAATTGTGAAACTTAAGGTTAACCGGGGTCATTGTGCAGCTTGTATATTCCAACACAGACACGCTTTTGCTCCAAGTTTACCGTAGCGGTACATAAGCTGCCAAAATACGGCAGCTAAGTGCCGACGGTAAACTAAGGTCTGCTTATGGAATATACAAGCTGCACAATTCGGTGCCGGCAAATTAGAGTTTCGCAATTGTCTGCCGTGGGTTTCTGGCTTAAGGATATCATGCCGGTACGGCACGGAAAATGGCATATAACATAAAAAGATGGACGATATTCTTTTTCGGTGCTATATTGGATATCATAGAAAAGACGGTCAGGAGGTGTCCGGGATGGAGGATATATCAGGAAAAGAGGAAGGATTTAAGGATGAAAAGCATGTGATCATCCCGACGGAATCATTTGCGGAATATATAGGACATCCGCTCATAAGGTCGATGTACCTGACGGATGTGGGATTTTTCCCGAAGGCGCGCTCCCACTACAAGGAGCGGGAAGAGGGGGCGGACCAGTATATCCTCATCTACTGCACCGACGGGAGCGGGGTCATAGAAGTGGACGGGCAGAAATATGTACTTGGGTGCTCGGACGCTTTCTGCATCCCGAGAGGCGCAAAGCACAGGTACTATGCAGACAGTGAAAATCCATGGAGTATATTGTGGGTGCATTTTAAGGGGGAGAATATCAGGTATTTCCCTGTGGAAGAAAAGCGTCTTGTCCATATGAATTCCCGGCACAGCGATAACCGGATGATGGTATTGTTCAATCTGCTGTTCCGGGTGCTGGAAAAGAATTACACCCTCGGGAACTTTATCTACATCTCCCAGGTGCTGTCGCTTATTTTGTCCGAAATCTATTTCCGGGAGAAATTTGACGAGAGTACGATGCAGGACCGCCATGTGACGATGGTGATACGGTTCATGTACCAGAATCTTGACAAAAACCTTTCGCTGCAGCAGATTGCGGATGAAGTGAGATTGTCCAAGAGCTACTTGAATGCGGTGTTTAAGTCGCAGACAGGAAGAGCGCCGGTAGAGTTTTTTATCCATCTTAAGATGAAGGAGGCGTGTAAGCTCTTAAAATCTACGGATCTTTATATCTATGAGGTGAGCGCACGGCTTGGATATGAGGACCAGTATTATTTTTCCAGGATATTCAAAAAGGCTGTCGGCATGTCTCCCAGGGATTACAAAGACGGGGATTATTTTTATTGTGAGTAAGATAGTCCATCAAAAGGGAAGATATGGAATTCAGGAGAGACAGAAGGCGTGATATACTCGGAACCAGAAGACAGCAATACGCACGGAAAAAGGAGGAAAATACTATGGAGAGCAAATTGCCTGAAAAGATGCTTGGGATGAAACTTCCCGGGGACGCAAAGGTACAGCCGGTGGAAGTAGATGTGCCAAAGCCCGGCCCGGGGCAGGTCCTGCTTAAGATGAAAGCGGCGAGCCTGTGCGGGAGCGATTTGAAATATATCTATTACGAGCATACGGACAAGACCGGCGGGGCGAGATATGATGATGTCATTGCAGGGCATGAGCCAAGCGGACAGGTCGTCGCGGTGGGGGAGAAAGTGGATGATTTTAAAGTGGGCGACCGTGTCGTTGTATATCATATCCAGGGCTGCGGATATTGCGATGAATGCCGCAAAGGATTCTTCATCAACTGCCAGCAGCCGGAGCGGCGGGCCTACGGGTGGCAGAGAGACGGCGCCCTGGCAGAATATATGGCGGCGGATGCAAGCACCTGCATCCATCTTCCGGATTTCCTTACCTATGAGGACGGAGCCATGATTGCCTGCGGGTTCGGAACGGCGTACCAGGGGCTTTTAAGGGCAAATGTCTCAGGAAATGACCGTGTGCTTGTGATGGGCCTTGGCCCGGTAGGGCAGGCGGCAGTGATTCTCGCGAAAGCGCTCGGGGCGGAAGTAATCGGCGTGGATATCTCCGAGGAGCGTATGGCGATGGCAGAAAAGATAGGCGCGGATTATGTGCTCAAGGGCGATGATGATGTGATTGAAAAGATTATGGCGGCCGCGGACGGAAAAGGCGTGGAAGTAGCGGTTGACTGCTCGGGGAGCGCTGTCGGGCGGCACAGATGCTTAGAGGCGGCAAGGATGTGGGGAAATGTAGTGTATCTCGGAGAGCAGGGAACGGTCACCTTTGAGCCAAGCCCCCTGCTGCTCCATAAAAATCTCACCCTCCACGGCTCCTGGGTCACTTCCGTAGGCAACATGGAAAAGCTGGTGGAGCTGTTAGACCGGAAGAAAATCCATCCAAGCCAGATTATCACGCACCGCTTTCCCCTTGAGGAGACGGCTCAGGCATTTGAAGTATTTGCCACGGGAAAGACAGGCAAAGTGTGCATAAACCATGAGATGCGGCGGGAGACAGAACAAGAGCAGGAGAGCGGCAGATGAGAGCGGTTGAGAGAATCAGAAGATGGCTTGAAGTAAATAAGTATGACGGAGTGATTCTTGGCAGGCGTGATAATTATGCGTGGGTCAGCGGCGGCGCAAAGAACCATGTGCTGACCAGCACGGAGTGCGGAGTCGCCTTTTATGTAATCTCGAGAGACGATGTCAGGCTGGTTGCGGACAGCAGCGACCTTCTCAGGATGAGCGCGGAGCAAGATCCCCTTGGGGCAAGAACCGCGCTTGTTCCCTGGTATGTGCCGCTGGAAGAATATATGTACCGGCTTGTCCAGGGAAAGGCATATGTGTCGGATACAGGAATCGCAGGCACGGAAAATGTGCAGGAGGAGCTGATAGAGCTCCGCATGGATTTATCTGGGGAGGCGGTTGAAAATTACCGGAAGGCCGGGCAGCTCTGCGCGCGTATTGTAGAGGGCGTGTGCAGGGAGACGGTTCCCGGCGACACGGAGGAAGAAGTCTCATGGAAGATCAGGTCAAGATGCCTCCAAAGCGGAATCAGCCCGGACTGCGTGTTGGTGGGGGCGGATGAAAGGATTCTCAAATACCGCCACCCCATGCCCACGGACAAGAAGATAGAAAAAAGCCTTATGGCAGTGCTGGGCGGAGAAAAATACGGGCTTAACGTGAGCATTACAAGGATGGTCTGGTTTGCGCCCGTGCCGGAGGAAATCAGGAGCCGTTACGAAAAGACAAGATATATATTTGCATGTATGCAGATGATGATGGAAAATGAAAAAACTTATGGGGAATATTTTGAGGAGGTACAAAACCTGTATCGGGAAGTCGGCTATCCGGAGGAGTGGAAGATGCACCATCAGGGAGGCCCGACAGGGTACGGATGCCGGGAGTACGTCGCCCTTCCCGGGATGGATAAGAAGATAAGGACGGGACAGGCTTATGCATGGAACCCTACCATCCAGGGTACAAAGTGCGAAGAGACTACTTACCTGGGCGAAAACGGGGCGGAAACCTTTACGAGGACCGGGGATTGGCCCTGCACCACCGTCGCAACTCCTTACGGGTCATTTGAAACAGCGGATATTCTGGAAAAACTCCATGGCGTCAGTTGATTGGCGCCGCGGAGTTTTTTTAAATGGATTTTTCAATAGAATTTTTCAATGGGAGGTAAAAAATGTATTGAAAAATCGTGCATGTTATGGTACAATGCAAACAAGTTAAATAGATACTTAAAAAAACACTCTAATAAAGAGATAAACAAATATACAAAAGAAGTTTAAGGATGATAAAAAAATAATATTATGCAAAATAACTAAAAATGACATAAATATTTTGGCGAATATTACGGCTTGCACAATGAGACGCTTAGAGGTATAATTGCAATAACATTTATAAAATGCATTTATAAAAGTCTTATATCAAACATCTAACAAAATTGACTCATGACAGAAAAAGGAGGATTCATAAAGATGGGAATTATTGAAAAGATGAGACTGGACGGGAAAGCGATCTATGTTACAGGAGCGGCAAGCGGTATCGGCAAATGCGCGGCGATGGCGTTCGCGGAGGCAGGAGCGGATGTTGCCATCGTAGACATCAACATGGAAGGGGCGCAGGCAGTTGCTAATGAGATTGCAGAGGCTACAGGCTCCAAGACAATCGCGATTCAGTGCGACGTTACGAACCAGGAGCAGGTAGAGGCGATGGTCGCAAAGGTTGTAGAGACTTACGGAAAGCTTGACGCCTGCTACAACAACGCAGGGATTGCGCTGAACGTTCCGGCGGAAGAGATGTCCTATGAGCAGTGGCTCAAAGTTATCAATATCAACTTGAACGGCGTGTTCCTTTGCGCTACGGCAGCAGGACGCGTGATGTTAAAGCAAGGGTACGGCTCCATCATCAACACCGCATCCATGTCCGGACATATCGTGAATGTGCCGCAGCCCCAGTGTGCATACAACGCATCCAAGGCAGGCGTTATCATGCTGACCAAATCCCTCGCAGTTGAGTGGGCAAAGACAGGCGTCCGCGTGAACAGCATAAGCCCGGGATATATCGGGACCGACCTTATCATGAACGCACCTCACTTAAAACCGCTGATCGAGCAGTGGAATGCCATGGCTCCTATGGGAAGGCTCGGAAAGCCGGAAGAGCTGCAGTCCGTCCTTGTATACTTAGCAGGAGACACAAGCTCATTTACAACAGGCTCTGATATCGTAGTGGACGGGGCATTCACCTGTTTCTAATCCAAAGTTTGTTATAGCGAAATGCTATACATATAAATAACACTTATAAATAAAGGAGGAAAAGTAGTATGAAGAAAAAAGTGTTAAGTACAATTCTTTGCATCGCTATGATGGCATCAATGCTCATGGGATGTACAACAGAGAGTCCGGCATCAAGTGATTCCGGTGATGAAGGCGGAGAGTCTAAATCCGGCGGAAAGAAGATTGGCATCACGATCCAGAACTATGAGAATGCATATTGGGCAGGCGTTATGAGCAAGCTCGACAAGATTCTTAAAGACGAAGGATATGAGGCTACAATCGTTGGATGCGAGGAGAACTCCGGCAAGCAGATCGAGCAGATCGAGAACTTCATCACATCAGGGTGTGATCTTATCATGGTTCACCCGAATGATGCGGACGCAGTTGAGGAAGTGTGCGGACGTGCGATGAAGGAAGGCATCAAAGTAATGTGCTGGGATAACCCGATGGAAAACACGACAGCGAACTGGGTTCTTGACAACACAGAGCTTGGAAAAGAAATCGGCAAGACAGCAGCAGCTTTCATTAACGAGCACTACACAGCAGACAACAAGGCAGAAGTATGCGTAATCGGCAAGCCGGATACACAGGTTCTGTTAGAGAGACAGAACGGTATCGAGGCTGGCCTTAAGGAGAACTGCCAGGATAACTATGAGATCGTAGCAACGATTGACGGTGTTGTTAACAACGAAGTTCAGTCCAAGGCTGAGACAGTTCTTCAGGCTCACCCGGATTGTAAAGTATGGGTAGGCGTTGGCGCCGGCGCGATGATCGGTTCCAACACAGCTCTTCTTGCAAAATACGGCGGAGAAGGAAAGATTCCGGAGGATTGCGGAGTTATCACAACAGACGTTACATCCGAGCAGTTAGACGCTCTTCAGTCAGGAAAGACAGCAGTAAGGGCTATCGTAGGTTTCGAGGGCTCCAACACTGACACAGCTCAGGCATGTTTCGAGATGTTCAAGAGAATCCTTGACGGCGAGGAGTTCTCAGGAGATGCTAAGAACGTATACAGACCGCTGTCTGAGATTAACATGGACAATATTGAAGAGATTCAGTCCGGAATGTAAAACTTGTCTGTGGCACGGCTAATAAATGATGAGATGGGGGCGGCCGAAAGCTGCCTCCAAATAATATAATCACGGGGGAAGACTATGAGCGAAGAGTATGTATTGCAATTACAGCATATAAGAAAAGAATACCCGGGTGTTGTTGCGTTGAAAGATGTTACGCTTGAACTAAAGAAGGGCGAAATCCTGGCATTGATCGGAGAGAATGGCGCCGGGAAATCCACCCTGATCAAATGCTGTTCCGGAGCGGTTATCCCGACTTCAGGAAAAATTGTTGTGAACGGAAAAGAATTTACAAGCATGACACCTCAGCTCGCGGCAGAGAATGGAATTGCGATTATCTATCAGGAATTTAACAACGTAAAGGAATTATCGGCAGCAGAGAACTTATTTTTAGGACGTCCGATACGGAAGGGCATCGTCGTAGATAAGGCTGCCATGGAAAAAGAGGCGGTGAAGGCCTTTGAAAGGCTGCACATCAAGATTGACCCGAAGACACTGATGAAGAACCTGACGGTAGGATACCAGCAGATGGTGGAGATTGCGAAGGCAATCCAGCAGAACGCGCAGATATTGATCATGGATGAGCCGTCGGCTCCTCTTACAAGCGCGGAAGTGGAAAGCATGTTTGAAGTGGTAGAGCAGCTCAGAGATGAAGGGATCTCAATTATCTACATCTCCCACAGGCTGGAAGAGCTGTACCGCCTGTCTGACCGTATCTTGGTCATGCGTGACGGAGAGTATGTGAAGACACTGGTCACGAAAGAGAGCAATACGCAGGAGCTGATTCAGCTTATGGTAGGGCGGGAACTTACCGAGACATACCCGCCGAGAGGAGACTGCGTCAAGGAAGACGATGTTGTCCTGGAACTTAAAGACGTCACCGGCAACGGAGACAAGAATATATCCTTAAAAGTCCGCAGGGGCGAGATCCTCGGTCTGGGGGGGCTTGTAGGAGCCGGGCGTACAGAGCTTGCACAGCTCATCTTCGGGGCTGCGAAAAAAGAGTCCGGGCAGATTATATTTAAAGGAAAAGAAATCAATCCAAAGAGTCCGAGAGAGGCGATAGATTTAGGGCTGGCGCTGGTGCCGGAGGACAGGAAACGCCACGGCGCGATGCTTGGCGTGTCCATCAAGAACAATATCAATATGCCCATATACGAGAGAAATTCTACGCTGAGTGTTATTGATTCCAAGAAAGAAAGAGAGATTGCTGAAAAGTACCAGAAGAATATGGCGATCAAGACGCCGTCTCTCAACCAGCTTGTCAAGAACTTAAGCGGCGGCAATCAGCAGAAGGTAATCCTTGGCAGATGGCTTGCGGCTGATTCGGAGCTGATTATTTTCGACGAACCTACGCGCGGTATCGATGTAGGCGCAAAATACGAGATATACAAATTAATGAACGACTTAGTAGAAAAAGAAGGAAAGGCAATCCTGATGATCTCTTCCGAGATGGAAGAACTGATGGGTATGTCCGACCGGATTATTGTACTGGCAGAGGGCGACATGACCGGGGAGCTCGGTAAGGATGAGTTCAGCCAGGAGAGGATTATGGCGTTTGCATCAGCAGCCAATGTTGAGGAGGTCTAAGGTGATATGAAAGAGAATAAAGTTGTAAATCAAATAAAAGATAAGGCAATCTGGGTCGTGCTTGTGGTGCTGGTCATTGTCTTCACGGCTGCAAATCCCAGGTTTATCAACCCCAATAACCTGCTTACGCTGCTGCGGCAGGTATCCATGTATGGTATCGCGTCCATCGGTATGACGTTCGTCATCCTGCTTGGCGACATCGACCTTTCAATCGGTACGATTATTTCCTTTGTAAATATTATCTGTGCGTATATGATGGTAAATATGGGAGTCAACCCGGTATTTGCAGTGCTGATATCCCTCGCTGCGGCGACGCTTATCGGTGTGCTCAACGGTTTCATGGTATCGTCGGTAGGCATCCCGGCGATCATCGCTACCTATGCATCCCAGACAGCGTTCTATGGATTGGCGCTTATCATCTGCGGCGGTATGCCCATCAGCGGGCTCCCGAAGGGATTTGAGATGCTTGGCCAGGGCTACATATGGGTTATCCCGATTCCAGTAATCATCATGATCATTTGCTTTGCAATCGGTTCCTTTATCCTGAACAAGACCTATTTCGGACGTTACTTCTACGCAGTAGGCGGTAATGTGGAGGCTGCCAAGCTTTCCGGTATCCGTGTAGGGAGGATTAAATACCTTGTATTTGCAATCTCGGGATTTTTCGCAGGACTTGCCGGTATCGTCATGCTGTCCCGTACCGCATCCGGTAATGCGTCAAACGGTGCGGACGGATTCGAGTTTGAGGTTATCACCTGCGTTGTGTTAGGCGGCGTGTCCATCACGGGCGGACTTGGAAAAATGTCGGGCGTTGTGGCAGGTACATTCATCATCGGCGCATTGAAGAACGGTATGGTGCTTATGAATGTCAACTCCTATGTACAGAAGATTGTCATGGGTGTCGTACTTGCCCTTGCAGTTGGGTTTGACTGTCTGCAGAATAAAAAGCAGCAGAACTAGTAGTTTAAGTGAGGAATTTATAATCCCGGCAAATGTGGCATTTGTCGGGATTTTTTATAAATGTGTTGATTTGTGTGGGATTGAGGATTATAATAACAATACAGATATTTTTGAGCAGGTAGTGAAAGATGCAAACAGGAAAACTAAGCGTAAATGAGATTAAAATTAAAAACAGGCAGATGATCTATCAGCATATCCGCTCTCACGGGCCGGTGTCAAAACAGGATATTGTTGTTGCATTGCAGTTGAGCCTTCCGACAGTCACACAGAATCTTGAGAACTTAAAGGAGCGGGGGCTGATTGACGATTCGCAGCAGATAAAAAACACCGGAGGGCGCAACGCCACGGCGTATACTTATATAAAAGGGGCAAAGCAGGCCATAGGGGTATATATATCGGCCCATCATATGAATGTGGTAGCCCTTGACCTTGCCGGGGACGTCCTTGGGGAAATCCGGCGGAAGGTGAAGTTTAATCTGGATGACGACACATATCTGAAGGAGATTGGAGAGTCGGTAGAGGCGGTGAAAGAAAAGGCCGGGATAAAGGATCAGGATCTTTTGGGCGTGGGAGTCTCGGTCCCCGGACTGGTGTCAAGCGACGGCTCACATGTTGTATACGGCAAGACCCTCGGGTTTACCGGCAAGACGAAAGATGAGATTGCAAAGTATATTCCGTATAAGAGCAGGATTTTTCATGATTCCCATGCGGCGGGGCGCATCACGGCATGGCATAACAATAAGAGCCCGGAGGCTTTTTACATCAGCCTGAGCAACAGCATCGGCGGCGCTATTATCATGAACAACAAATTATTCGGCGGCATCGAGTACAAGGGCGGCGAGCTGGGGCATATGACCGTTGTCCAGGAGGGCGGCGAGCTGTGCTACTGCGGCAAGCGAGGCTGCCTGGAGACGGTGTGTAAGACGGAAAAGCTGGACTGGTATACCAACGGGAATCTGGAAGAATTTTTTCAGAAACTGAAAGACGGCGATGAGACGGCGGCAAGGCTCTGGGATGAGTATCTTGGGAACGTATCTACGGCAATCCACAATATGAGGATGGTCTTTGCCGTGGATATTATCCTGGGAGGCTATGTAGGAAAATATATCGGGGAATATATGGGTGAGCTGAGAGAGAGGGTGGATGAGAAGAACCCTTTCGGAGACAAGTCGCAGGATTATCTGTATGTGTCGCAATACAAGGGGGAGGAGTGTTCTGCCGGAGCAGCCATCTATTTTGTCGAAGAATTTATGGACGGAATTTAGATAAAAAAATCAACTATTGTGCAATATAACTAAAAATAGGAACGATAATTTTGGGATTCTGCAAATTGACAGAATCCTTTTTTAGAGGTATTATATAAATGACTTTTATAAAACGTATTTTTAAAAATGGAAAAATCAAAAAACAGGAGAATGGCAATGAACTATTTATTGGGAACAGACATTGGAACATCAGGAACTAAGACGATTATGATGGATACGAACGGAAAGCTGATTTCCCAGGACCTTCAGGAATATGACGTGCTGACGCCAAAGCCGTTGTATGCGGAACAGTGGCCCGACGTATGGTATGAGGCGACAAAGACGTCTATCCGTAACTGTGTCGCGAAAGCGGCTGAGGCAGGAGTTGCAAAAGAGGATGTGAAAGGAATCGCTATCAGCGGCCTGTACGGCGGCTCCGGCATCCCGCTTGATGAAGAGATGAAACCGGTCCGCCCGTGCATGATCTGGATGGACAGAAGGGCGGACGAGGAGACAAAGTGGGTGCTTGACAATATCGGGGAGGAGAAACTCCTTGAGATTACCCATAACGGCGCAGACCCCTATTACGGGTACACGAAGATTCTCTGGATGAAGAACCATGAGCCGGAGAACTGGGCGAAGACAAAGCTCTTCCTCCCTCCCAACGATTATGTGATATACAGATTGACGGGTGAGATTGCAATCGACTATTCGTCGGCGGGGAATATCGGGGGCATCTTTGATATGAACAGGCGCGAATGGTCAAAAGAACTTCTTGAGGCTATGGGAATCCCGGTGTCCATGATGCCGCAGCGGATTGTGGAGTCTACCGACGTGGTAGGCGGGATGACAAAAGAAAGCGCAGAAGACTTAGGATTATGGGAAGGAATCCCGGTCATCGCCAGCGGGATTGACTGCGGGGCTGCCAATATCGGGCTTGGCGTATTCGAATCCGGCGTGTATGCGGCGGCTATCGGGACTTCCATGTGCGGAGCGCTGATTTCCGACAAGCCGGTAAACGGCAAAGGCTTAATCGTGTGGCCTTATTTGTATGACGCTAAAAATCTTTCCTACTACTTTGCGGGCGGCAACACGGCAGGGGCAATCGTAAAGTGGTTCCGGAATACGCTGTGCCAGTGGGAGATTGAGAACCAGAAGAACGGCGGGCCGAGCATGTACGACGTGCTGAACGGACAGGCGGAAAAGATTCCGGCGGGCAGCGAGGGGCTTGTAGTCCTTCCGTATTTCATGGGGGAGAGGAGCCCGGTGTGGGATTCCGACGCGAAAGGAACCATCGTGGGGCTTTCCCTGGCGCACACAAAAGGGCATCTGTACCGGGCATTCCTTGAGGCGGTTGCCTATTGCCTCAGAGATGCCATGGAGGCTACGGGGGAAGACTTGGGAGAATATATCCTCATTGCCGGAGGCGTCACAAAGTCAAAAGTATGGAGGCAGATATTTGCGGATGTGACAGGATATCCGGTCGTATGCCCCATCTACGACGTGGAGGCCAATATGGGAGACGTCATGCTGGCGGGAATCGGAACCGGGCTTTTGACCTACGAAGAAGTGAAAAAATGGCAGGTGCTGGACGACAAGATTATGCCGGATAAAGAGAATCATGAGAAATACAACGAGTATTTCCGGCTGTACAAGAGCATCTATAATCATCTGAAAGAGGATATGAAGGACCTGACAAAGGCGCGCTGATTTTTCGGTAACAAAGACCACAGTCGATATAAAGGAGATAGATGATGAAATTAACAATAAGCGGACTGAAAGAACAGGAAAGTTGGGAAAAAGCGGGAATCAAGCTCCCGGGCTATGACGTGGAGGCTGCAGCGAAGGCAGCAAAGGAGAATCCGAGATGGGTACATTTCGGAATCGGCAATATCTTCCGTATCTTCCTCGGCGGGATTGCGGATACGTTGCTGGAAGAGGGCGAGATGGACTGCGGGATTACCTGTGTGGAGTCTTTTGACTATGATGTGGTAGATAAGATCTACGACCCCTATGATAACCTGGTGCTGAGCGTAATCCTCAACAGCGACGGCACACAGGAGAAAAGGGTGCTCGGTTCTCTTTCCGAGGCGCTGAAAGCCCAGAGCTGCGACGGGGCGGCCTGGGAACGCCTGAAAGAAATCTTTTCGTCGGAAAGCCTTCAGATGGTGTCCTTTACCATTACGGAAAAAGGGTATGCCTTAAAGAAAGCAGACGGAACGTTTTTCGGATTCATAGAAAAGGATATCGAGGAAGGGCCGGAGAAGGCGACCAGCGCTATGGCCATTGTCACGGCTATGCTTTTCGAGCGTTACCGTAAGAACAAAGCTCCCCTTGCCCTGGTGTCTATGGACAACTGCTCCCAGAACGGGAAACTGCTTGGCGAGTCTGTGCTTACTATGGCCAGAGAGTGGGAAAAGAACGGCTTTGTGGATGAAGGCTTTGTATCTTATGTAAGCGATAAGGCAAAGATATCTTTCCCGTGGACGATGATCGATAAGATTACGCCGAGGCCCAGCGAGAAAATCGCGGACGCTTTAGAGGCATCGGGCGTGGAGGACATGCAGCCGGTGATCACTTCCAAGAGGACGTACATCGCGCCTTTTGTAAATGCGGAAGGGCCGCAGTACCTTGTCATTGAAGACGACTTCCCCAACGGGCGTCCGGCTCTGGAAAAAGCGGGCGTGTATATGACGGACCGCGACACGGTGAATAAGTCCGAGAGGATGAAAGTGACTGTGTGCTTAAATCCTATCCACACCGCGCTGGGCCCATACGGATGCGTGCTTGGGTATGACCTCTTCTCGGATGAGATGAAAGATGCGGATATGTTAAAGTTAGGAAATCTTGTAGGCTACGGGGAAGGGATGGAGGTCGTGCCGGATCCGGTCATCCTCTCTCCGAAGAAATTCCTCGATGAGCTGATGCAGGACAGATTCCCGAACCCGTATCTTGGGGATACATGCCTGAGGCTTTGTACGGATTCCTCCCAGGGCCTTGGCGTGCGTTTTGGAGTTACGGTAAAGGCTTATGTGGAAAAGTACGGGGATGCAAAAAAGCTTATAGGAATCCCTCTGGCGATTGCAGGATGGCTCAGATACCTTCTCGGGGTTGACGATAAAGGCGGAACCTACGAGCTTGCGCCGGATCCGATGGCGAAAGAGATGCAGGAGAGGCTTGCCGATATCGTGATCGGAGACCCGTCAAGCCTTACGGACCAGCTTAAGTGGATTCTCTCCAATGAGAATGTATTTTTCATAAATCTTTATGAGGCTGGAATCGGAGAGCTGATTGAAGAGATATTCAGGGAAGAGATTAAAGGGCCGGGGGCTGTACGGGCAACGGTTCAAAAATATCTCGGGTAAATTTCAGGACACAGCCTGTCTGGCAGGCTGTGTCCTGCTATTGTTAAGAAAAAGACGAAAACCACATAAAAACAATAAAATAATAGTTGATTTATGTTGGTATGTATGATAATATAATTTTAAAACAAAGAAAAACAACAATGAAATACAATAAAAACAACATGGTTAGTTGTCGGGAAAGGGGCAGGAAGGTGAAAGGATATTATCTGGCGGTGGATATCGGTGCATCCAGCGGGCGGCATATGCTGGCGCATATGGAAGACGGCCGTCTGTGCCTTGAGGAGGTTTACCGTTTCCAGAATGGGATGAAGGAGATTGACGGAGCGCTCTGCTGGGATTTTGACAGGCTGTTTTCGGAGATTAAGCAGGGGATGAGACGGTGCGGCGAGCTTGGAAAGGTTCCGGTGTCTATGGGAGTAGACACCTGGGGTGTGGATTTTGTTCTGCTTGATAAGGAAGACCATGTCTTAGGCCCGTGCGTCGGCTACCGGGATAAGAGAACGAGAGGGATGGACAAGAAGGTGGAGGCGGTCATCTCACAGGAGATGCTCTATAAGCGGACCGGCATACAAAAGCAGGTCTACAACACCATCTACCAGCTCCAGGCAATCAAAGAGGAGCATCCGGAGTATCTGAGGGCGGCAGAGACCCTTCTTATGACGCCGGATTATTTCCACTTCCTCCTGACCGGGGCAAAATGCGCGGAATATACTATTGCGACTACGGGGCAGTTGGTGAACGCCGTGACCAACGACTGGGATACGGAACTTCTTGACATGCTGGGATTCCCAAAGAAAATCTTTCAGGAGATATCCATGCCGGGAACCCTGGCGGGGCATCTTGCCGAGGAGGTGCGGCGGGAAGTGGGATTTGACTGCAAGGTCGTGCTGCCGGCGTCTCACGATACAGGCTCGGCGGTGCTGGCGGTTCCGGCAGGAGAGGAAGATGTCCTCTATATCAGCTCCGGCACATGGTCGCTTATGGGAGTGGAGAGAGATGCGCCGGACTGCTCCGAAAAGAGCATGAGGTCTGGCTTTACCAATGAAGGGGGCTATGCTCACAGGTACAGATACTTGAGAAACATTATGGGGCTTTGGATGATACAGTCCGTAAGAAAAGAGTTGGCGCCGGAACTTGGCTACGCACAGATCTGCAAAGAGGCGGCGGGGGCAAAGATCCGTTCTTTGGTGGACTGCAACGACGACAGCTTTCTCGCGCCGGAGAGCATGACGGAGGCGGTGCAGGACTTTTGCAGGAAGAGCGCACAGCAGGTTCCGGAGACTCTGGCGGAGCTTGCGGCGGTCATCTATCACAGCCTTGCGAGGTGCTATGCGGATACGCTTGGGTTCATGGAAGAGATGACGGGAAAACATTACGGCACCATCTATGTAGTGGGCGGCGGCTCCAGCGCGGATTATCTGAATGAGCTGACGGCTGTCTATACGGGGAGAAAGGTGTCGGCGGGCCCTGCCGAGGCTACTGCCATCGGAAACATCGCGGTGCAGATGTTAGGCGATGGAGTGTTTGAGGATTTGGCGCAGGCAAGGAGATGCATCCGGGAGTCCTTTGGCATAAAACAATATAATCCGGACGGAAGAAAAGTGTGACAAGGGAAAAGTGTGACAAGAGAAGAGAGCGTAAAAGGAGAATTGCAGATGAAAACAGAGTATGAAATAAAAGAAGAGATGTGCGAGATTGGCAGGAGGGTCTATAACCGGGGGATGGTGGCGGCGAATGACGGTAATTTTTCCGTAAAGCTCAGTGAGGATGAATTCTTCTGCACCCCCACAGGGGTCAGCAAGGGTTTCATGACGCCGGACTATATCTGCAGGGTGGACGGCATGGGAAACGTGCTGGAGGCGAATGAAGGATTCCGTCCTTCCTCCGAGGTAAAGATGCATATGAGAGTGTATAAGGAGCGCCCGGACGTGGGGGCGGTGGTACATGCACACCCGATGTACGCCACGACCTTTGCGATTGCAGGTATCCCGCTTATGGAGCCTATCATGCCGGAGGCGGTAATCGCGCTGGGGGGCGTTCCCCTTGCGAAGTACGGAACCCCTTCTACCGCGGAAGTTCCGGACTCCATCATGCCGTACCTTCAGCAGTATGATTCGGTATTGCTTGAGAACCACGGCGCCCTTACCTATTCCGACACGCTGCTGAACGCGTACCACAAGATGGAATCGCTGGAGTTTTATGCCCGTCTTATGTACCAGGCAAAGATGCTGGGCGGCCCGCAGATTTTAGATGAAAAAAGGGTGGAAGAATTGTATGAGATCAGAAGGAATATGGGATTGCCCGGAAAGCATCCGGCAAACCCGTAGGCGGCAGGTGCGGACAGGAGGTGTGAGATGTTAGCGATAGAGAGGCGGAACGAGATTTTAGAAAAGCTGCAGAGTGAAAAGAGAGTTGTGGTCAGCGAGCTCAGCCAGCATTACGGGGTTTCGGAGGAAACAATCCGCAGAGACTTAGAAAAGCTTGAGAATGACGGCCTTGTGATTAAGAGCTACGGGGGCGCCGTGTTGAATGAACACAGTATTTTTGACCTTCCTTTCAACATACGAAAAAACCAGATGATCGTGGAAAAGCAGAGGATTGCCGAGCTTACGGATGAACTGGTGAGAGACGGGGAGGCGGTGATGCTTGACGCCAGCTCCACGGCAGCTTACATAGCAAGGGGCTTAAGAAAAAAGAAAAAGCTGACGGTCATTACAAACTCTGTAGAGATCATTATCGAGCTGTTTGATGTTCCGGAATGGAACGTAATCTCCACGGGGGGCGTGTCGAGGGAGCGCTCTTTTGGGCTGGTAGGGCCCCGGACTAATCAGATGATCAGTTATTACCATGTAGACAAAGCATTTATTTCCTGCAAAGGGCTGACGATGGAGACGGGCCTTACGGATTCCGACGAACAGGATGCGGACAGCAAGAGGGCGATGCTAAGAGCCGCGAATGAAAGGATTCTTGTAGTTGACAGCTCGAAGTTCGGCAAGTCGGCTTTCACAAGGATCACTGGCCTTGACGATATCAATAAAGTGGTGACGGACAGGAAACCTTCGGCGCAGTGGATGAAAGAGTTTGAGCGTTTAGGGATTGAGTGTATTTACCCTGACAGAAAAAATAAAAATTAATATATAGGAGGTAGCGTTATGCCATTAGTTACATCAACAAAAATGTTAAAGGATGCACAGAAAGGAAACTATGCGGTGGGAGCGTTCAACGCGGAGAATATGGAGATGGTGAAAGCCATTATCCAGGCTGCGGAGGAATTAAAGGCTCCGGTGATGATCCAGACCACGCCGTCTACCATTAAGTACGGAACGCTGGAGACGTATTTTGCGATGGTGTCCGCGGAGGCCAAGAAAGCGTCGGTCCCGGTATGCCTGCACCTTGACCACGGCAGCAGCTTTGAGCTGGCAGTCCAGGCCATGAAGGCAGGGTACACATCGGTTATGATTGACGGCTCCCATGAGGATTTCGAGGGGAATGTGGCTGTCTCTAAAAAAGTGGCGGATGTGGCAAATGCCCTTGGGATTCCGGTGGAGGCCGAGCTTGGGAAAGTGGGCGGAAAAGAGGACGACTTGGAGGCGGACGCGGACACGAACACAGACCCTGAGGAGGCAAGGGAATTTGTGGAGCGGACAGGCGTTACTTCTCTTGCGGTAGCCATCGGCACGGCGCACGGTTTCTATCACGGAACGCCGGTTCTCGACAAAGAGCGCGTGTCGGAGGTGAAA
The DNA here is from genome assembly GCA_947363565.1 of uncultured Lachnospiraceae bacterium. GTDB lineage: Bacteria > Bacillota > Clostridia > Lachnospirales > Lachnospiraceae > MD308. The sequence goes on from CANAPP010000029.1 coordinate 31,953, forward strand.
AGCTTAGTGAGCGTTCCGCTTGTACTTCACGGGGCATCCGGCTTAAGCGAGGAGGACGTAAGGGAGTGCGTGGAAAGAGGAATGTGCAAGGTGAACTTTGCGACGGAGCTCAGGGCTGCGTATACGGATGCATGTAAGAAACTCCTGAGCGAAAAGCCGGAGACATTTGACCCGAAGAAATTGGGCATTGTGGGAATGGAGGCAGTAAAGGAAATCGTTAAGAGCCGCATGGTCATGTGCGGATGCGACGGAAAGGCTGAGTAACCGGCGGGAGGTTTCGATGAGACAGTATTTATTAGGGATTGATATAGGTACAAGCGCCTGCAAGGTCGCCGTATTTGAGGAGAACGGAACAGTGGCCGCAAGCGGCAGCGGCGGCTATCCGGTGTACTATCCGAAAGCAGGATGGGCGGAGCAGAATCCGGACGAGTGGTGGGCGGCAGTGTGCAGGGCGGTGCGTGAAACGCTGGAAAAAGGAAAGATAAAGCCGGAGGAAATCGCCGGCGTGGGGATTGACGGGCAGAGCTGGTCTGCAATCCCTATGGATAAGGACGGAAATGTCCTTGCCAACACGCCCATCTGGATGGATACGAGAGCGGCGGATATCTGCAGGGAAGTGGGAGAGAAGGTGGGGGAGGAGCGCATCTTCGAGGTGTGCGGCAATCCCTTCACCCCTTCCTACACAACGCCGAAGATTCTCTGGTATAAAAGGAATCTGCCGGAAGTATACGCCCATACTTATAAGATACTCCAGTCCAACAGCTATATCGCATACAGGCTGACGGGCGAATTTACCCAGGAGTTGTCGCAAGGGTACGGCCTTCACTGCTTTGATATGAGGAAAGGTGTCTGGGACATGGACATGTGCAGGGAGCTTGGCGTAGAGCCGGGAGTTCTGCCGGATATTGTTCCCTGCCATCAGGTAGTCGGCAAGGTGACGAAAAAAGCGGCGGCGGAGTGCGGCCTTGTAAAAGGCACTCCGGTTGTGGCGGGAGCTTTGGACGCGGCTTGCGGAACCCTCGGGGCAGGCGTGGTGCATCCGGGAGAGACCCAGGAGCAGGGCGGGCAGGCCGGCGGGATGAGCATCTGCCTTGACACCTACAAGGCGGACCCGAGGCTCATCTTAAGTTTCCATGCAGTGCCGGGGCAGTGGATTCTCCAGGGAGGAACCGTAGGCGGCGGCGGAGTGATGCGGTGGCTGGAAAAGGAGTTTGCCGACTATGAGAGGATAAAGGGAAAAGAGCTTGGCGTAAGCTCTCTGGAGCTTTTCAATGAGATTGCCGGGAAGACGGCGCCGGGAAGTGACGGCATGGTATTTTTGCCCTATATGTCCGGGGAGCGCACACCCATCTGGGACCCGGACGCCAAGGGGGTGTATTACGGGCTTGACTTCAGCAAGACGAAAGGGCATTTTGTGCGGGCGGCTATGGAGGGCGTGGCATTGTCCTTAAGGCACAATATCGAGGTTGCCGAGGAGGCAGGAGCGGCGGCGAGGGAGCTTAGGGCTATGGGCGGCTCGGCAAATTCCCTCCTCTGGACGCAGATTAAGGCGGACGTGACCGGAAAAAGAATCGTCGTTCCGTCGTCCGATACGGCTACCACGCTGGGCGCCGTGATTCTGGCGGGCGTAGGCGTGGGAATGTACAATGACTTTGAGGAGGCGGTAAAAAAGACCGTGGTGATCAAGCGTCAGCACGAGCCGAATCCGGCAAATAAAAAGGTGTATGACGAAAATTATGAGATTTATCTTCAGTTGTATGAGAACTTAAAAGCAGTCATGGGAAGAAAGAGGTAAGGAAAATGAGCAAAATGAAAGCAGGAGTAGTACACGCAAGGGAGGATATCCGGTTTGAGGATATCGAAAAGCCGGTGCCGGGCGAAGGACAGGTACTTATCAAAGTAAAGTATACCGGAATCTGCGGCTCGGATGTGCCGAGGGTAAACGGGGATGCCTGTCACTTTTTCCCCAATGTGCTGGGGCATGAATTTTCCGGGACAGTAGAAGAGACCGGAGCTGGCGTCACTTCCTTAAAGGCAGGAGACCGTGTGGCAGGAGTGCCTCTTGTGCCTTGCATGAAGTGCGAGGACTGCCAGAAAGGGAACTATTCCCTGTGCAAGAATTACAGCTTTATCGGCTCCAGGGAATTCGGCAGCTTTGCGGAGTATGTGGTAGTTCCGGAGAAAAATGCGGTGAAATTCGAGGAGGAAGTGTCTTTTGAGCAGGGCGCGTTTTTCGAGCCTGCAACCGTGGCGCTCCACGGGCTTAAGAGGGTTCCCTATGAGGGCGGCAAGACGGTAGCCGTCTTAGGCGGCGGAACCATCGGCATGTTCGTGATGCAGTGGGCGAAAATCTTCGGCGCCGCGGAGGCAGTCGTATTTGACATCGAGCCTTCCCGCCTGGAGCTTGGGATGCGCCTGGGGGCGACAGCCGGCATCAACACGCTGGAAAAAGACTTTATGGAAAAGGCAATGGAGCTGACGGAAGGAAGAGGCTTTGACTATGTGTTTGAGACGGCGGGCAATACGATTACGATGAAGATGGCATTCGAGCTGGCGGCAAACAAGGCGAATGTATGCTTTGTAGGCACTCCCACGAAGGATTTGAGTTTTACGGTGAAAGAGTGGGAGAATATGAACCGCAAGGAATTCACCCTCACCGGCTCCTGGATGTCTTACAGCGCACCGTTCCCGGGGCAGGAGTGGAAGGCGGTAGCCCATTATTTCAAGACCGGGGATTTGAAATTTGACGAGTCGTTTATCTATAAAAAAGTACCCCTTGAAAAAATCGCGGACGCGTTCGAATGGTATAAGACACCCGGAACGGTAAAGGGCAAGATACTGATTGACAGTGAGCAGTAAGGGAAAGGGCAGGGCTTTGCCCGGCAGCGAGGAGTGAAAGGCAGGGCAGGGTCTTGCCCGGCAGCGAAAGTAAGAGGCGGGGCAGGGCTTTGCCCGGCAGTAACAGACAGAACAGGATATATGGAGGAAGAGACATGGCGGCAGTCCATCCGCTCCACAAGATGGTGGAGCAAAGAAGAAACGGTGAGAAGGTAGGAATCCCATCCTACTGCAGCGCGAATAAATATGTGCTGGAGGCAGCCCTTGAGAGGGCGAAAGCGTCCAAACGCCCGGTGCTTATCGAGGCGACGGCAAACCAGGTGAATCAGTTCGGAGGATATACGGGAATGCGCCCGAAGGACTTTAAAGCTCTCGTGACCGGAATGGCAGAGAGCCTGGGCGTGGATGAAAGCCTCCTGATTCTTGCGGGAGACCATCTCGGGCCGCTCACTTGGAGCGACGAGCCGGAAAAAGAGGCGATGAAGAAAGCGGAGGATTTGGTCCGTGAGTTCGTGGAGGCAGGATTTACAAAGATTCATCTGGATACGAGCATGAAACTGGGAGATGATTCGAAGACAGAGATGCTGGCGACAGAGGTCATCGCAAGGAGAGGCGTGAGGCTTTATAAGGCATGTATGGATTCCTATGAAAAGGTGAAGGCGGCGAACCCGGATGCCATGCGCCCGGTGTTCATCATCGGGAGCGAGGTTCCGATTCCAGGCGGAGCGCAGGAGGCGGAAGAGGGTATAAACGTCACCAGGCCGGAAGATTTCCGTGACACCGTGGACACATACAAACGCATTTTCGCGGAAGAAGGGGCGCAGGACGCATGGGATGACGTTATCGCGGTTGTGGTGCAGCCGGGCGTGGAGTTTGGCGACGCGCAGGTATTTTACTATGACCGGGATGATGCGAAAGCTCTGTGCGAAAGCCTTAAGGATTATCCGGAGATTGTCTTCGAGGGGCATTCCACGGATTACCAGAACAGGAAGTGCTTAAAGGAGATGGTGGAGGACGGGATTGCCATCTTGAAAGTAGGCCCGGCGCTTACCTTTGGCTTGAGGGAATCCCTCTTTGCCCTGAGCAGGGTGGAGGAAGAGCTGGTTCCCGAAGAAAGAAGGGCGCGCTTTGAGGACGTTCTGATCGACGCTATGCTGGAAGAGCCAAAAAATTGGAAGAAACACTACCATGGCAGCGAGGGTGAGATAGCCTTTGCAAGAAAATACAGCTACTCTGACCGGTGCCGGTATTACATCGGAGATGATAAGGTCCAGGGGGCAATCGATAAGCTGATTGGGAATCTTTCGGAAATAGAGATTCCGATGAACATTATCCACCAGTATCTTCCGAAACAGTATGATAAGATTGTGAGCGGGGAGCTTGCTAAGACGCCGCTTGCGATGATAAAGGACGGGGTCGCGCAGTATATGGAAGATTATGAGTATGCGGCGTACTAAGGGCTCGGGGAGTTACTGTTCATGCAGGACTTTGCATTTACTGCAAAGTCCGTAAGAAGGTGATTCAAGAGTGAACAAATCCTATTCACGAAGTGAATTTTTGATGGATTTGCGAAGGTTATTGAGAACGAAGTGAACAGTAACCTCAGGAGAATGACAGGGAGAAATCCTGACAGGTGCGGCAGTTCTGTTTGTTTCTATATGTGTAGAAACAGGCGGAACTGCCGTTAAAATTTCCTGCGGTTGGATTTTCTTGATTTTCTTTTCAAAATCGCATACATTGTGATTGTATTGTCACCCGGAACAAAAGAGATTTTGAAGGTTTTGGTATTCCTGCGTTTACTCCGGCGGAAATTCTCTTGCAAATCATGTAATATATATTTCATGGAAATTTTTCTATCGTCTGCCTGCTCATTATTTTTCTCGTTTATAGATTCCTCCTGACATTATCTATATAATTGAGATTACCACAAAAAATGGTAATGCCTGCTAATTTGTGGATGACATAAATTGGACATATGATGGCAATATGGATGAGTATTCCTTTTCGGATAAAGTGCCTGTGGGGATTTATGTAGGGGATTTGGAGATTGATTTTTCGGAAATGTCATAAAATTATAATATGATGCTGGGGTCAAAAGCCCAACTACCGAACCTTGAAAATTTAATATTTTA
>CANAPP010000030.1 GCA_947363565.1 uncultured Lachnospiraceae bacterium
TTAACTCTATGTGGAATTTAACTCTGCACTGGAATTTAAAATTTCAAGTCAGCAATAAAAATGTACCGCTTATCATTTTTAAGATAAACGATACATTTTCTTCTACTTCTTATGGCAATTCATGCATAATTTCTTTGGTCGCAGCATACAGCTTCTCGTACAGTTTCTGGTATTTTTGATAAATCTGGAATCTCTCTCTATCGGGTTCATATATTTTGCTTATCTGAATATAATCTGAAAGCTTATCAAAATTCTCTATGTGCCCTGTTCCTATCGCTGCGATCATGGCATCTCCATAGGATGCCCCCATAGTTTCTTTTGCAACCTTTACCGGTTTACCTGTGATATCCGCAATAATCTGAAGCCATTTTGCATTTTTAGTCCCACCTCCCGCACAGTAAAGGTTCCGGATTTTTACCCCATGCTCTTCAAATATTTTCATATGCTGATTAATAGAATATCCGACACTTTCCAACACTGCATTACAAATGTGATCTCTGGTATGATTTAATAAAAGTCCCATCACCACCCCTTTGGCCTGGTCATCGTTAATTGGAGTCCGCTCTCCTGCAAAATAAGGAAGCACAATCACTCCGTCAGAACCTGCCTTAATATAATTAACACTTTCTGACATCCTGCTGTATGCATTTTCACCCCCATTTCTTTCCTCCTCTACATAGTCGGGATAATAAATATCCCTCACCCATTTGGTCAAAGATCCCGCTGTATTCGTACCTCCATCCAGACAATATGTCCCGGGAACCAGATAATCCTCAGTCCAGATGCGCTCATCCGGAATCATCCTGTCCGAACAGCAGATAATATAGCAGGTGGATCCCAGCTGCACCATCGTATCTCCGGGAGATAATACACCCGTACTAATAGCCTCCGCGCCCGAATCATCTGTTCCTGCAACAACCGGCGTACCTTCTGATAACCCAGTCTCTGCCGCCGCTTCTGCGGTCACTGTTCCTACCACATCCTGTGTTTCTCTTCCTTCCGCCAACTGATCCCATCTGCAATATAATTCTTCTGTAAGTTCTTTATCAACCGTTAAGCTTTTGCCGTAACAAGGAGCAAAAGATGATATGGCTAAATATCGGTCAATTACATATTTCCCCGTTAATTTTGCTGTCAGATAGGAAGATGCTGTCAAAAACTTATATGTCTTTTTATAAATATCCGGTTCATTATTTTTAATCCATAAAATCTTTGGCATGCAATCAGAGGAACACAGTTCTCTGCCATTCAGCAACTCCTTTAGGCGCTTCTCTCCATAATATGCTGTAATCTCTTCTATTTCTTTCTTAGCTCTGGCATCAATTCCATAAAGAATGGCCTTTCGAAGGGGCACGCAGTTCTCATCTACAGGAACAACATCTGCACTTAAGGCGCTGACACCAATTCCGGCAATATCTTCCGACGAAACTCCGCTCTCCTTGAGCAGTAAATGTGACAATTTGCAAAAATCCCCCCACCACACTTTCTCTGCATCATGCTCAAAATAATTAGGTTTTGGATTTTCCAGATCATGCTCTGTAGCGGCTGAAGCAATCACCCTGCACATCTCATCTGTCAAAACCCCTTTGCTTTCTGTAGTCCCCACGTCAATCCCCATAAAATATTTTTTCATCACTTTCTCCATTCCGCTTATTTGCCTTCTCTGTACGCTCTCACTTGTTCCATAAAATCTGCAACCCTTTTCCCGTCTATATGCTCCTTAAAATCTCCATCTTTCTTAAATGTGGTTCCTACACAAGCACCATCAGATATAAATAATTTATCTTTGATATTCTTTACATTACAACCGGTGCCGCAAAATACAGGTATATCTATCTGACGCCTTACATCCGCAATCCAGTCTGAATTTGCCTCTTCTCCCGCATATTGACCCATAACGCAAAACGCATCTGGATTACAGTTAAAAATAGTTGATTTGGCAATAGATAAAAGATCGCGTTCCACAATATACTCATCTGCCTCGTTGTTTAGGAAATATAACATCTTAAGATCTTCTAACCCCAGCGCCTTTTTTCTTCTAGTAACAGCCGCAATATCCGGCTGCATCAGCCCCATATCACCTGCATATACACCTGCAAAGGTGCCGCGTACAAATTTTGCCTCTACTGCGGCTGCAAGATCAATAGTCGCAATAGCATCCGACTCGCAGTCCACTCCATACGGTACCTTAATCTCCGGCATAAGTTCTCCGATAATACGTGCCATGGCAGCAGGGCCGATATAGTCAATCTTTCTTTGATATGGAAGACTGAATTCATTTGAAAAAAGAACTCCGTCCACTCCACCGTCCTGCAGCGCTTTTAAGTCTGCCCTCGCGCATTCTACTGCTTTCCCCATAGAATCACCTTTTTTAAACATAGGATCACCAGGAAATGCATTCAAATGCAGTAATGCGATAATTGGTTTTTCTACCCCAAACACTTCTTTTGTCCAGCTCATAGTCTGTCCCCTCCTTATCTTCATTTTGATCTATATATTATTGTTCATAATATTCGCACTCTGAATCTTTTAAATCCAAACTGCTTTCCCAATCATCCAATAGCTACTTTTATAACAGTTCCTTCTTTATCAATCCGATAAAATAGATTTTTATATATACCCCATTTATATTTATTAATGTACCACTTTACTTTTTACTTGTCAATAAATTTATTTAACACGCAATAAACTAAATGCGATAATCCCTGAAATATCAATTATGTGAAAATAATCACAATTTCCGAAACATTTGTCAGAAATCTTATTCTGACAGCAACAGGGCACTGTTCCACGGATATTTTCCGCACAACAGCGCCCTGTTATCATTCAGTCAGAAGCAAGCCCCGATACGATCCCAACCACGATCAATATCGGAAATGCTATGTAGATCAGCCCGCCAAGCACCATCCCGATCAACACGACCGGCAGCAATATAATTGTCAGCAGAAATCTCGATATTCCCCAGGCTGCTCTAAATCCCAAGACGAATAATTTTCCAAACACCCATATCATACATACAAAAAATATCAGCGATAACATTTTCCTTTTCTTCCTCCCTCTGGCTTTCCGGTTTTGAACTCTGACTTGTCTCTGATTCCCAGTTTTTCACTGAACTCCGGATTGCTCTCTATCTTCCCAAGTATCCGGATCAGCCGGATCCTCTTTTCTGTATCCATCCTGTCACCCCATTTCCTCCGACTTACCCTTGCCGTTTTATTATGATTCTATTATAATGAATATCAGATAATAAATACACATTGAATAAAGTGAATTGCCTTTGCGTATTTCTCAAATTCCGGGATATAAGGGAGACGATCATCATGGGAAAACAATCTACGAGACAGAATAAGAACATTTATCAGCTATGCCGTGAAGCGCAGGGACTGACACGCGAAAAAGCCAGTGAAAAGATGTCCGGCGTATCTGCGTCAAGAATTGAAAAGATCGAATACGAACTGCAGGAACCTACGCCTTATGACATTATCCAAATGGCGGATTGCTACAAAAGGCCCGATCTGTGCAATTACTACTGTTCCCACAAATGTTCCATCGGCGACCGCTACGTCCCTGAGGTTGAAATATCAGAATTGTCCAACATCATTTTGGAGACCATAGCCAGCCTGAATGAGATCAATCCTCTGACCAGCCGTCTCATCCAGATCGCACGGGACGGGAAGATCACTGACGACGAAATCAGGGATTTTGCATTTATCAGCAAAAAGCTGGACGATGTGTCTCTCGCGATTGATTCCCTGAACCTGTGGGTAGATAAAACTGCCAGTGAAAATAATATTAACATTGAGCTTCTTAATGCTGAAAAAGATAAATTAAGATAAAATCTGCGGGCAGTGATTTTAATTTTTCACCAAAACCGCTGCCCGCCGTTTTACTGATATTAACCGGCTAATGATCATTCAGTTTCCTTAAAACATCTTCCACCTGGCGGATTGCTTCTGACACCTGTTCTCTTGCTTTATTGATCCGATCCTGGATCATCCAGTCCACAAAAAATCCGTCAAAAAACCAGTCTGCAAAAGAAAGAAAATCGCCGGTCTCGATATCCAGTTCATAAGATATGCTTACGTCTCTCAATTCCTGACTGAACCTGTGAAGATCGTATTTCGCCCGCTCCATATTTTGCTTTGCGCTGTCCATTTTGGATTGCTTCAGCATGGTAGAGATAACCCCGCCGCCAAACATATCCCATAATCCCCAGTTCTTCGCGCTGTCCAGATTGTCCTGCGCCGCCTGGAGGCTTCTTAACGCCCGATAGCCGGCATCAACGGCTTCTCTTTTTTCTTTTTGTAAATCATACGTCATTACCCGTTCACTCCTTTTACTTTTAAGATAATGATAAGATATAACGTCCGGGCGATAAACCATCGATTCGCAGATATATGAAGCTTTATTTATCCGTTTCAGAGAAATGTGCCTGCTTAGTCCGGCACATGATTTTCAAAACGCAAAAACAATATACCAGTCTCAGTGATATTTCCGCGGCAGAAAATTCCAAAGCTTTTGCACAATCTGGTTTTTCCCGGTAAATTCTTCCCGATACACCTTATCTGCCGCCCAGTATTTTTTTCCTTCTTTTTTCAGATCATTTTCGTACCCGGTCTTTCCGTTGGCAGGGTTTACATCGAGCAGAGTGTGAAGCCCTCTCATCCCATCTACGACGGCCCGGTCGTTTTTACAATAATTAAATGATTCCGTCTCGATGATCGGTTTATACTCCTCCATGGTATATGCCGCCGGATCACTGTCAATAAAACCGGTCGTTTTGTCCGCCCGCAGGTAATCCCACTGGGTCACAAACTGCTCCGCCGGGCCGTACTTATCCGGGCGCATCCGTATGATAAATTCCGACAAGCCGTTTTCCGCTTTCACCTTATCATTTGTCTGTCTGGTCAGCCTGCCGAGATCCTTCTTAAGCTTCCGGTTGTGAAGCCGCGAGCTTGAGCTGTAGTCCAACCGCCGCCCGGTCTTTTTCGCGTAAGCCTTAAGCTTCTGGAAATCAGTGCCGCCTCTAACATGTGTCCGGATATACTGGATATTGTGAAAATCGATATACATCCTGAACTGATGGACATAGGGGTTATTAAGGCCGCATTTTCCGTAAGCTTCGATCACTGTACGGGCGTATTCCTCCAAAAACGGGCTGTCTGGTTCCATGTCATCAGCAAACCAGTAACCGTCTCCCGCTGTCATTCCTGTGATCCTGCCGCTTACCGGGTCTGTCTCACACCGCAGATGGGTAAGCTTAAGCATCCCGTGCCCATCGATCACCCCGCCCATCTGTCGGATGGGAAGCATTGTTTTTGTCAGCGCATTATAGCCGCTTGCCGCGAACATCTTCCGATAAAGGGCAGAGCCTATCTGCTTGGCTTCCTGCTGCCAGGGAATCTGCTTTTGTTCCATAAGGCGCTCTTCAATCTCCCTCCTGCAGCAGTCAAGCGCCGCCTCATCCCAATAACCGTCTTTTTTTACTGCTGATAGATCAATGCGTTGCAGATACATGCCGCTATATTACTCCCGCCTTTTCTTCCCTGTGCTACAATATACGGTACATCCTTAAGTGTCAGAACCATTTCTTTTGCCTGCACCACATTGACAAATCCCACCGGTGCCCCGATAATCAGTTTCGGCGTTATCCGCCCTTCCCGGATAAGCTCACACAGACGGATAAGCGCCGTGGGCGCATTTCCAATGGCAAAGACCAGATCCTTTTTCAATGCGCAGGCTTTCTCCATGCTCACTGCCGCCCGCGTCCTGTTCTCTTTCGCCGCCCGCACCGCTACATCTTCATCAGACATAAAGCAATAGACCCCGCCGCCGTACTCTGCCAGCCGTTTCTTGTTGATCCCGGCGCAGGCCATCTGCGTGTCCGTCACGATATAGGCCCCGCCGCGAAATGCAGAAAGCGCCTTTTCCACAGCATTTTCCGAAAAGACCAGATTCCTTGCATAGTCAAAATCAGCGCTGGTGTGGATGCAGCGTTTGATGATCGGCGCCTGCTCCTTTGGAAGCTCTATCCCCCGCTCCTTTAGCTCCTGCGTGATGATTGCAAAGCTTCTGCTTTCTATCTGTGCCGGAAGCACGTTTTCTATCTCTGTTTCCATGACCGTTTTCCTTTCCTGTATCTGAAAAAACATCTCGAAGTTCTTCTGCCCGGCAAAATACCCATGCCAGGGCGAATGCATATCCTACGGCATCCCCATGATCCGGTATATCGCCGGTATGTCCAGATGCTCTCTTAAACCTGCCGCCAAAAGATCATACTGTGTCTCCTTAAACTGCCTGAAATCCATACCATCCTCCTGATTAAGCTGAAGCCCTTTCTTTTCTGCCAAGCTCCGGATAATCCCGGATGCCACCTCGTCTTTGTCAAATATGCCGTGTACATAAGTTCCGTAGACATTTCCTGCCGACATGCCGTCGCAGCTTTTTTTTCCTGTGACCGTATCAGTAATTTCCGACATCTCTGTGACTGTACCGGCTGGTTTTGGCATTCCCGCAGCCGCATCGCCGACTTTCTTTTCATCCTCTGCCGCACTGACGCCCCTTCCCGGGCTGTCATACTCCAGGCCACCGCCTGAGACTTTTGTCTCCCCCATGTGGATTTCGTACCCTTCAAAGGAGATTCCCTGTAGCTTCCCCAGTACGCCCTGTACTTTTGTAAATGTCCCGGCAACCCGCGTCCTTACCTTCTGTCCGGCAAACACAGTCTTTGCCGCAAGAAGCCCCATTCCCCGCATGCTCCCCCCGGCTTCTAGATTTAAAGGATCATGCAGCGCCTCACCGAGCATCTGATAACCGCCGCAGATACCAAAGATGACCGTTCCCTTTCCCGCCGCCTTCAAAACCGCCGCTTCAAGCCCGTTCTGGCGCATCCAGAGCAGGTCGCCCATCGTATTTTTCGTCCCCGGTAAGATGATCATATCCGGATTCCCAAGATCCGGTGCTCTCCGGACATATCTCAGGGATACTTCCTTACGGTTTTCAAACGGCATAACGTCCGTGTAGTTCGATATCCTTGGGGTCAGGATGACCGCGATCTCTATCTGTGCCCGGTCCCTCCCTTTTCCGAAAAACCGCTCGGTCAGGCTGTCCTCCTCCTCAATCTCCACCGAAAGGAAGGGTGCGACACCCACCACCGGGATGCGTCCTCTCTCTTCCAACATCCGGATTCCTGTATCAAGGATTGTCTTATCCCCCCGGAATTTATTGATGACCAGCCCCTTAACCCGCGTCCGCTCTTTTTCCTCAAGAAGCATGAGTGTCCCAAGGAGCTGCGCGAACACGCCGCCCCTATCAATGTCCCCCGCAAGGAGAACCGGGGCGTCCACGAGCTCCGCCAGCCCCATATTGACGATATCCTCCGCCTTAAGGTTGATCTCCGCAGGGCTTCCCGCTCCCTCGATGACGATGATATCATACGCCTTGTCAAGCTTTTTGAATGCCCACAGGATATCCGGCACTAGCTTTTTTTTGTATGCAAAATATTCCCGCGCGCTCATATTTCCCAGGACTTCGCCGTTTACGATCACCTGGGAGCCGGTATCATTGACCGGCTTAAGCAGCACCGGGTTCATCTCCGCCGCAGGCTCAATCCCGGCCGCCTCCGCCTGGACCGCCTGTGCTCTGCCCATCTCCAGGCCGTCCCTGGTGATAAAGGAATTAAGCGCCATATTCTGTGATTTAAAGGGCGCTACGCGGTACCCGTCCTGTCTGAATATCCGGCACAGTCCCGCGCAGAGAAAGCTTTTCCCTGCCCCCGACATCGTGCCCTGGATCATAATTGTCTTAGCCATGCAACCATCCTTTCATTTTCCTCCCTCATACGCACCGCGATCCGGTAATATCCCCGGCAAAGCCCCCGGTAAGATGAACAGTCCCTGAGCAAAAAGCCGGCAGAAAGCGCCATGGCAAAAAGATCCCTCTCCTTCGCCCGAAAATCCCTGAAGAAGATATAATTCGCCTCCGAACCGTAGACCTTATACCCAAGCTCCTTAAGCTGCCCGGCAAGGTACTCCCGCTCCCTTCGGATTACCCTTTTTGTCTCCGCCAGATAGGCGCCGCAGTTTTCAAGAGCCGCCACGCCGCCCGCCTGGGCCGGCACGGATACATTCCAGGACTGCAGCGTATCCCGCATCCGGCCAAGGAACTTCCGGTCGCTGCACATACCATATCCAAGCCTGAGCCCCGGCATGGCGAAAAGCTTCGTGAGCGCCTTGACGATGAGCATACCCGGGAAATCGTCAAGTCTGTCTTTCATCTGCGCCTTTTCCGGATCCTCCAGAAAATCCACAAAACACTCATCGATCACCAGGAAACTTCCCTGCCTGCTGCACGTTTCCGCGACCCACTCTACCAGGCCCTTCGGGATACTCTGGCCTGTCGGATTATTGGGATTGCACAGGAACACCATATCCGTCTTCGGCGTGACTGCATCAAGGAAATCCTCCGTCACCCGAAAGTTTTCCGTTTCGTTTAATTCATAATAATTGACCTTCGCACCCACCGCCCGCAGCGCCCGTTCATATTCGGAAAATGTGGGAGAGAGGACCAGCGCCTTTTTGGGCTTCACGGCAAGCACCGCGGCAAAGATAAGCTCCGCCGCCCCATTTCCGCAGATAATATACTCCGCCGGCACACGCTCAAACTCGCCGACAGCCTCCGTCAGCCGTCCGCAGTGCATATCCGGATACCGGCAGATCTCTCCTGCCGCCGCCCTGACTGCCACCGTCACCTCAGGCGGTGCACCTAACGGATTCACATTTACCGAAAAATCCGTCACCACGCTTTTGCTGCGGTAGATGTCGCCGCCATGGATTTCCGCGATCAGACGCTCTTCCTTCACTGCCATATCCTGCACCATTCCTCCCCGCCCGCAACTTTTCGCGGACATTTTTTCTATAAGTATTCTAACAGACATGGTCAAAACCTGCCGTCCTCTGCAAATTTTCTCCTGGACGGATTCCCCTCGCACCGATAGATCTTCCTTTCCTTTACATCATAGACCACCGACCACACCGTATCCTTGTCAGTCCGCCGGTCGTACTGGCAGATAAAGCCGTACTCCCCTTTCAGCACGTCCGTTGCAAAGGAAAGCGCGTCACGGGATATCTCCCTTCTTGGCGCCTTCCTCCAAAACTACCTTCTCCTTAAGTCTCCGCTGTACAAACGCCTGCTGCATCGTCTGTTTCTCAATCCCGGTGAGAAAATCGCTGTTTCTGCCGAGTAACCCTCTGGCGCCTTCCCGGATCATAGCGGGCTTCCTGAAATCTTAAATGGTACATAAATGCTCTCCTTTTCCTTAAAGTGAAGTCCCACCGGCGGATAAAGAGAGCATAATTGAATAAAAAATTTATGTCAAGAACTGTTTTTCCCAGATAAAGACCGGGAGTAGGAAATCACTGCCTCATTCTTCTTCATGAACAGCAGCCCAAAAGAATCCGGCCCGCAGTTGCTTGCGATGGCTGACGAAGCCTTCTGCAGATAGACACGCTCAAAGGGACAGTACTGCCGGACAAGATACTGAATATACTCAAGCTTCCTCTTATCCATCCCGGCATAAGTGATAAATAAGATCCGCCGGTCGATATTCTTTACATCCCGCAATACCTTGCGTACATATCTTTTCGTGACACGGGCAAAATCGCCCATCTCTACGCTCCCGACTACCATCCTGCTCTTGCGCAGTACAATAACCGGATGCAGCAGCAAAGCGTCGCACAGGATCTGTATCCGTTTCGAGATCCTGCCTGCCTGGCACATCATGTGCGTGCTGTCGATGATAAAGGCCGAAGAAATATAGTTCCTGAGCATTTTCATGGTACTTACGATTTCCTCCTTCGAGGCATGGTGTTCCGCCATATAGGCAGCATAGAGCACCATCATCCCCAGGCTGCTGGAAAGATGCCCGGAGTCGATCACGGTTACATTTTCAAAGGACTTGGCCGCCTCAAGCGCATGCACATACCCTTTGCTGACATTTTTCGCCATCGTAATATGCAGCACATTCTGGGCTTCGGTAAGTTTATCCGCGAAAAACCGCTCATAATCCTCCGTCTCCGGAGGCTGGGAGGCACCGCTTTGCCCCGCTCCCATATGATACAGTAATTCATCTGCCTTTATCTCCAGCTCATCCAGAAACCGCCCCTTATCCGTGCAGACATAATAAGGGCATACCGCGATACTAAACTCCTTCTTTAGGGACTCTGGGAGATCACACACACTGTCCGTAGTGACCAAAAGGGGAATCCTCTTCGCCTGTTCAAAGATCAGGACATCCTTCCCGATCTCAGCCTGCTCTGTCTCTTCGCTAAGATTCACCAGCTCCTTGGGAAGAATACTCAGCACAGCCGCCTCAAGCAGCGCACCACTGACCGGCTTTGCCAGATACCCGGCGAACCCTTCCTTGCGGTAGAGAAGCTGGTTGTCGCTTCCCGCGTTGGCCGTCAGCGCGATGACCGGCACACCCTGGCACAGCCCAGCAGCCTGCGTCTGTATCTCATGAAAGCACTGGATTCCGTCCATCTCCGGCATAAGATGATCCATCAAGATACAGTCATAGTGCTGCATCTGCGTCATCTTCAGGCATTCCGCGGCGCTGAGCGCGGTATCGATCTGGATTTTTGTGGCTGACAGAAGCTTTCTGACTACCACCAGATTCATCTCATTGTCATCTACTACAAGGATGTGGGCATCCCGCGCCTCAAAGCTTTGCTTGTAATGCTCTCCTTCGCGGGATTTTCTGCGGGAGGTTAAGGTAAATGTCCCCAGCTCGCTTTCATCGATGATGTCCTGCTCCAGCATAACAATGAACTTGGAGCCTCTGGTATATACACTGTTGACACTGATCTCCCCGCCCATCAGCTTCACCAACTGCTGAACGATGTTAAGGCCCAGCCCGGTACCCTCGATATGGCGGTTTTTCTCCTCATCCACCCGCCTGAAGGCATTAAAGATATAGGGAATATTCTCCTTTTTCACTCCCTGTCCCGTATCCTCTACCATATACCAGACACGCACCCGGTTAAGGTTAAGCCGCTCACATCGGACAGAGAGCGTCACCGAACCCTCGCCCGTGTATTTCACCGCATTGTTGAGTAGATTAATAAGCACCTGCTTGATGCGGATCTCATCGCCGCAGAGCATGCTCGGAATTGAAGGATCCACCTGGAGCTTAAACTCCAGCCCCTTCTCCCGGGCTTTGATCCAGATCATATTGACGATCTCCGAAAATAACGCTCCCGTCTCATAGGAGACATTCACAATCTCCATCTTCCCGGATTTGATCTTGGACAGATCCAGGATATCATTGATCAGCGTCAGGAGCATCTTACTGGCACCCTGGATGTTCCTGGCATTCTCCGCCACATCCTCCGAGATGTCTCCCCGCAGGATAATCTCATTTAACCCGATGATCGTATTGATGGGCGTGCGGATCTCATGGCTCATACTGGAAAAAAAATGATTCTCCGCCTTGTTTAGCTCCTCAATCTCTTTCTTCTGCCGCCTGGAAAGCTCATTCTCCTCCTCGTAAAGCTTATTCAGAAACACAAGCAGGATACTGGTCAAAAGCCCCACCAGGACAATGGAATAGGCAGAGTCAAAAAATGACCGTTCCTGGGTGTTATTGGCAACATACTCCGGGAAACGGAAGGCGATATAATAGCAAATTTCCGTCTCTGCAACACATAACACATAAAACACGATCTTACGCCTTCCCGCCAGGGTAACACTGATATAGATAAAATAGATCACCAGCCATTCCGGCACACCGCTGTAAAACCCTCCTGCGGTAAAAAAACTAAACGGAAAGAGTACCAGGATAAGCAGTGCGATCACCGTAGCTCCCCGATTGATCCGATCCTTCTCGATACTGACCTTTACGACCACCGCCATGAATATAAGGCTTAACACCAGTATTATCCAATTTGTCACGCTTTTTCCCATGGGCAGCACAAACGTCGCCGCAATCATACAGCCGCCTGTGGTTATGCGGAACATGCGCTCCCGCAGGCTTACTCTATGGTTAAAGAAAAAATCATACAGTTTTTTTATCACGCAATGTCTCCTCCTCTCCAGCCGTAGAAAATCCTAAAATCCGGCAATGCTTCTGCAGACATTGTCATACATCTCCAAAAGCTTCTGATGATTCTTCTGGATATATGGGATATCCTCCTTCTTTCCCGCCTGCTCCAAAGCCTTTGCCTGCTCGGAAAGCTCTTCTGCGCCGATCGTCAGCGAAGTGCTCTTTAAAGCATGAACCTTCACCGCATAATCCGGCCAGTTTTCCGCTTCATAAAGAGAGGCGATCTCCGCCCTCTTATCCTTGCTCTGTCCGTGGAACATCCGCAGCATCTCAATATAAAAACTCTCGTCCCCACAGCAGTAATCAAGTCCAATCTGCGCGTTGATGCCGACTTCCGAAAGGACATCAAAAGGATTGAACGGCACCTCCTCTTCCTGCGGGGTACGATCCTCGGCCACAGGCTCGGCGCCGTACTGTATACTGCTCTTCGGCAGCACCCTCCTGAGTACCCGCTCTAAAACCGCACGCTCAATGGGCTTCGGGATAAACTCCGTAAATCCTTCATTCCGGAACATCTCCCTGGCACCGCTTATCGTATTGGCAGTCAGGGCGATCACCGGCAGGTCCTGATACATGCCATAGTTGATCTCCCGAATGCGCCTAAGCGTCTCCACACCGTCATAACCCGGCATCATATGATCGAGGAAAACGATGTCATAGAATGTCCTTCTGCACAGCTCCACCGCCTCTTTTCCGCTAAGGCACGTATCCACCTCTATCCCGTAGCTTCCAAGAACTCCTTTTGCCACCACAAGGTTCATCTCCTCGTCATCCACTGCCAAAGCCTTCACCCCTACACAGGAAAACGGCCTGCGCCCCGCATTCTGCGCCTCTTCAAATCCGTTCTCCTTCACCTCGCCGTTTAACAGGTTCACCACAGACAGAGCAAAAAACGGCTTCCGGATCATCAAAAGCCTGCTGTCTCTGCTCAGGACATACTCTCTTTCTGCGATCACTGCCACATGGAGCGTCTCCGCCAGCTCTTCATAATACCCGCGGCTCTCCTCATACTCGGACTGTGTGATAAATACATGGGTCAGCTTATGTGTCCGCTGCAGCTTCAAAAGCCCTTCAAAATTGTGGGCCTGATACCCTTCTATGCCAAGCCCTTCCACAAGATGGAGGATCATCCGGTCATAATATCTCCTGATCTCATCGCTGCTGTATCTGTCCGGCCGGAAATAGCATGCAATACAAAGCTTCTCCGGATTGTTAAGCGCCATGCACGGCGTATCGTCAGCCACTCTCTGGGGAATGGTTATATGGGCATGCAGCCCCTGGTGTTCTTTGCTTTCAAAGTAGATAAACCCGTCCATAGCATGCAGAAGCCCCCTGGCAATAGGGATCCCAAGGCCAAGCCCGCCGGATAGCCGGCTGCTTCCTGTATCCGCCTGATAAAATTCATCGTATATTTTCGTCAACTGCTCTTGTGACATCCCGATACCGGTATCATGGATATCGATAAGCAGATTGATCCCATAGCTTTCCCGCCGGAACTCAAGACAAACATTGATGCCGCCCTCCTCCGTGAATTTGATGGAATTCTCAAGGAGGATCTTAAGCACATGGGAAATCTTTTCCGCATCCCCAACAAGCACCGACGGCATCTTAAGATCCATATCAAATACCATCTCAAGCTTCTGCCGGCTGCTCTGCACGGCAGTCATGGTGATCACATCATTGAGCACCGAAGTGATCATATATTCTTCCTTCGCCGGGGTCAGTGTACCCTCCACAATCTCCGTATAATCAAGGATATTGTTAATCTGGCCGGACAGCCGCTTTCCCGCCATCTGTATCGACTGTATATCCGTCTTTACTTCCGGGTCGGTCGCTTTTTCCAAGGCGACCTCACTGATTCCGATCACCATATTGATCGGCGTGCGCAACTCATGGGAGACATTCGACAAGAAATCGGCATTCTGCCGTCCTACCGTCTCCAACTGTTCTGCTACCCGTTTGTATCTTTTCCGCGCTTCCAGTCTCCGGTTGATCCGATATCTTGCAATTGCTGTCGCCCCTGCCGTCACAAAAATGCCGAGCATGAACCGTACGCCGTCCCGAAGCCCCAATCCGTAAATATAGATATGTAACGCAAGGAAATGATAGATCAACTGTATGACATATATAACCGCCGTCAGATAAACAAGGCTTTTCCTGTCCAGCATAGAAAAAACAAGAACCATGATGCAGGCCACCGCAGGCATATCAAAAAGAATGTCTGCATGAGCCCCGAAAAAGAAAAATTCAACCAGCATCACTCCGGCACATAAATTTTCATAAAGCGCCTCCGAGCCGATCCTTCCGATGTGCAGACACCAGACCCCGAACGCACCGAACGCAATCAGTGGTATCATCCACATCTCCCAGGACATGATCAACGTAATCAAAGCCAGCATTGCACTAAACACACTGGCAATGCTGGCTAAAAGCAGATATTTCCCTGTCTGCCTCTCTTCTCTCATTATTCCTCAAACTCCTTTGCAACACGTTTCAGAAGCTCCTTCGGCTGGAACGGCTTCTTTAAGTAATTGACTGCTCCCAGCCTGATGGCACTCATGACGTCATCCTCATGCCCGGATGCCGTCAGGAAGATTACCGGCACCTGAACCGGATATTCCTTCATCCGCTCGAAAGTCTCAATCCCGTTCATCTCCGGCATCGCAATATCGAGAAGAACCAGATCTATCTTTTCATTTCTGAGTAGATAAAGCGCCCTCTCACCAGACTCCGCAAGAACCACTTCGTACTGCTTCTCCAGGATCATCTTCGTTCTCATCAAATTCATCGTGTCATCATCCACTACCATAATACGTTTCTGCATATAGCTGCCTCCTGTTCGATCCTGAGGATTTCTTTATTCCCCGTAAATAATATTTTAAAACAGCCCAGCAATAAAATCAAGTCAAACCATTCATCTGGCGGCACTTAAAAGAGCAATTGTTTCTATATGATATGTGCCAGGAAATAAATCAATACACGCAATCTTTTCCACCCGGTATCCCCGTCCCTGAAGCAGTTCAAGATCCCTGGCAAGGCTGGTGGGCTTGCAAGCGATATACACCATCCTCTCCACGCCAAAGCTGATGATCTTCTCAAGAGCTTTGGGGTTCACACCGTCTCTCGGCGGATCCAGCACGATAAGATCCGGAAGCTCACCTAGACTGTCGATCACCTTCAGCACATCCCCTGCCAGGAACGTACAGTTATCAAGGCCGTTAAGCTTCGCGTTCTCCTTCGCCGCCTCAACGGCCTCCCCGACAATCTCCACCCCAACGACCCTGTGCGCCACCGGCGCAAGGATCTGAGCGATAGTCCCGGTTCCGCTATACAGATCGAAGATCACCTTATCCTTCGTCTCTCCGATGTATTCCCGCACCGTCTCGTAGAGGACCTCCGCGCCAAGAGAATTAGTCTGGAAAAAGGAAAAGGGCGTGATCTTAAACCGCAGCCCTAAAAGCTCCTCATAAAAGCAGTCCGTCCCCCAGAGTATCTCCGTCCCTTCATCCCTGACGATATCCGCTACCCCGTCATTTTTTGTATGGAGGATTCCCGCGATCTTCCCATCCAAGGGCAGGGCCAGAAGGGCTTCTGCCCACGATCCCAGGGCGCACTCCATCTGGCCTGTGGTCACCAGGTCGATAAGGATCTCCCCCGTATTCACGGCCTTTCTCACCAGCAGGTGCCGGAAATATCCGGTATGCCTCATCCGATGGTAATACGCAAGCCCCGTTTTCCCCGCAAAGTCCAGCGTACAGGCAAGGATTTTACGAAAATCCCCGTCCACGATCTTACAGTCTGTCACACTGACAATATCATGGAAGCTTCCCTTTTTATGCATACCAAGGGCAAGAGGCCCGTCCTTATACTCATCCCCAAAGGAGAATTCCATCTTATTGCGGTAAGCCTCCCGCACCGGGCTTTCCTTCACGCCCTCCCAGACGTAAAGCCCATTAACCGCCGCATCCATCATCTTCCTGATCTGGGATTCCTTAAGGGCTGTCTGTATATTATAAGGGAGGTTCTGGTAAGTGCATCCGCCGCACTGCCCGAAATGAGGACAGGAAGGCTCAATTTCTTCAGGTGCCTTTTCAAGTACCTCAAGGATCCTCCCTTCCGCCCTTCCCTGGCGCAGCTTATTGACCGAGAAACGGACCTTTTGGCCCGGCAGGCCATTTTTCACCGTAACCGCCGCACGTTCGTCCTCCAGATAGATCCTCCCTTTATTCGGGAAATCAACTGCCCCGATCACTCCCTCATATATCTGCCCCTTTTTCATAAACCCTTCCTCTCTGTCTCTCTTTTTATACGATCAATATCTGATTTCTGAAATGCTTTCACTGCACAAAACATCCTGACGCCCCATGCCTTTTATTCCACATATTTTGCCTTAAGGATCGTGCCGTCCTTTTCAATCTGCATGTGAAGGATACTTTTCACATACTGGTTAAACTGGGAATATCCATAGCTTCCTATCTTAAAATCCTTGTATTTCTCATAAACTTTATTGCCGAGTACGCTAAGCTCGATGCCGTTTCTCCCTGAATCCTTCACCAGTGAGATGACGTATCTGTCGATATCTTTTTTGCGCCCCCTGTCTTCCTTCAGGGTGACTGACACAAAATTCCCCTTTTTCACCAGTTCGATCCTTCTAAATTCCTCCAGGAACTTAGACAGCATATTATAGCCGTAGCTTCGCACGTCAAAATCCGGGTGAAGGCTCACCAGGCGGCTCCCCACCTCTCCAAGCCCAGTCTGGCGGTTGTCATCCTGGTTCTCCAAGATCATCTGCACGACCTCATCCTCGATGCGTTCCCTGCCAAGCGACTGGGATTCTCCTGCGGTGGCTCCTATGGTCTGTTCGCTGAGCAGATTCTCCAGAATGGTGAACTTGTCACACGCCTTGCGGAACGGTTCCGGCGTCTTGTTCTCGCCCATGCCGATGACCGTCTTCCCGCTCTCCCTGAGCCTGCTGACCAGCCTCGTAAAATCACTGTCGCTGGACACGATACAGAACCCGTCCACATCGTGGGCGTACAAAATATCCATGGCGTCAATGATCATCGCCGAGTCTGTGGCATTCTTCCCCTGGGTATAGCTGAACTGCTGGATCGGCATGATGGAATTCTTCAAAAGCTCGTCCTTCCAACTGGAATGCTGGGTATTCGTCCAGTCCCCGTATATTCTTTTGTAGGTTATATTGCCATATTTCGATAGCTCTGTCAATATAGGCTTGATATACCTTGCCGACACATTGTCCGCGTCGATCAGTAATGCATAGCATTGTCCATCCATATCAAAAACTCCTTATCTCCATGATAAAAGCAGGCGTTAAGCCTGCTTTTTTTGCACGGTAAAAAACGATAGCCGTTACACCTGATCCTCGTCGTTAAAAAAGTCGTCGTCAAAATCATCCTCGAAGTCCTCTTCAAAGTCTTCCAGATAATCCGGTGTAAAGAAACAATATACTCCATAAGCGATTGCAGCTACAGCCGCTATAGCGCCGATGATCGCAAGCACCCATAACACGGTCTTTGCCTGCTTTTCTTCTTCCTTTTTATTCAATAACTCATTTAATCTGGTCGTCGCGATGATCTCCTCTACTTTGTTCATGCTCTCCCACATCCTTTCTCCTGCTGTCTGCAGCATATTCATCATTAAGTATATTATAGCACCCGCGGGTAAATATTACTATCATTTTATAAGAAAACCAGTAAAAAAATGTTCCCTTTTCTGCGGATATAGTGTTATCATTATTTTAAATTTCGTGAAAAAGGAGAGATTACAATTATGGCTGGTTCAACATACGGAACTTTATTTAAGATCACAACATGGGGAGAATCCCACGGCGCCGCGATCGGTGTGGTCATCGACGGCTGTCCGGCAGGCCTTCCCCTTTCTGAGGAAGATATCCAGATATATTTAGACCGCAGGAGGCCGGGGCAGAGCCGATTCACCACCGCAAGGCAGGAATCGGACCGTGCCGAGATCCTCTCCGGCGTGTTTGAAGGGAGGACGACCGGCACGCCGATTTCTGTCATGGTGAAAAATCAGGATCACCGTTCAAAAGATTACGGCAGGATCAAAGACTGCTACCGGCCGGGGCACGCCGACTATACCTTCGACGCCAAATACGGCTTCCGCGACTACCGGGGCGGGGGACGCTCCTCCGGGCGGGAGACGATCGGCCGGGTGGCCGCCGGAGCTGTTGCCGCAAAGCTTCTTTATGAGCTTGGTATCCGGCTTACCGCCTTTACCCGCTCGATCGGAGCTGTCACAATTCCCGAGGAGGAATATGATTTTTCCCGCATCACGGAAAATAAGCTGTACATGCCAAGTGACATTTACGCAAAAAAAGCTTCTGCTTTCCTGGAGGAATGCATGAAAAATAAGGACTCCTGCGGCGGCGTCATCGAGTGCCGGATCACCGGAGTGCCCGCCGGCATCGGAGAGCCGGTCTTTCAGAAACTTGATGCCGCCCTCGCCGCCGGCATCATGTCCATCGGCGCGGTAAAGGGGGTAGAGATCGGCGATGGATTTCTCGCCGCAGGCGCTTTAGGCAGCGCGAACAATGATGCGTTTTACGCGGAAGATCACCATATCTTAAAACGGACAAACCACTCCGGCGGGACACTCGGGGGCATCAGCGACGGAAGCACGCTCATCATCCGCGCGGCCATAAAGCCTACGCCCTCCATCGCGAGGGAAGAAAAGACAGTGACAAAGGACAGCAAAGACACCACTCTCGCCATCACCGGACGCCATGACCCGGTGATCGTCCCGCGGGCTGTTGTTGTGGTGGAAAGTATGGCTGCACTGACTGTGGCGGATCTGCTGATGGTGAATATGTCATCGCGGGTTGAGCGTTTGAAAGAATTTTATCTCTAAAATCTGGAACAAATTCCTGAGGCAGAATCTTCATTATTTTAAAGTTGACTTTATCAACTCTTTATGCTATTCTTTTTTATGAGTTGATAAAGTCAACTTATTTTTTTCGACAACCATTACCAAAGGAGGCATCACCTTGAATAACAATACGGTCAAAAACATCCGCCGTTTCAACCGGTACTACACCGCATGGCTGGATGTAATGAACAAAGGCTATCTGGGCACTGATTTTTCGTGGCCCGAATCGCGGGTGCTGTTTGAAATCTACCTCTGCCCCGGCATAACCGCTACGGACATCTGCAGACATCTGCGCATGGACAAAAGCTATGTCAGCAGGATCCTTAGCAGATTCGAAAAACAGGGATTTATCTCAAGAGAACTTATTCCGGGCAGCAAGGGTTTAAAACGGCTTTACCTTACCGGAGCCGGGGAAAAAGAGGCCAAGGAGATCGATTCATGCGGCGACAGGCAGATCATCGGGAAACTTGGCTCTTTAGACACCGAAACCTGCGAAAAACTCTGCAATGCCATGACATTTATCGAAAAGACGTTACGTGAGGAGGAACTACACGATGGACAATGAAATCACCATCCGTACATACCGGCCGGGAGACCCGAGCCTTGTCTGCTACTTTCAGTACAGGCTCTACGAAGAGCAGTTTCATTTTAACGGATATTATGAAAAGGAAATGCTTCGCGGGATGGCTGAACTTTACGACGATCCAGACGGAAGCCAGATGTGGGTTGCCGAGCTTGACGAGAGGATCGTCGGGGATATCGCTGTGATCAAAAAGGGCGAAAGCAGCGCAAAGCTTCGGTGGTTCGGCGTGGATTTAAGCTTACAGGGGCTGGGGCTTGGAAACATGCTCCTTAGAACGGCCATGGACTTTTGCCGAGAAAAAGGCTATGTCCATCTCACCCTCTCCACCCTCGACATCCTGAAGCCGGCGCGGCATCTCTATGGGAAATTCGGCTTTCACCAGACGAAAAGTGAATTTTTTAACGAGTGGGATGAAAGCCGAAAGATGTATCAGGAAATCTGGGACTGTGAACTTATCTGAGTTCCCGCCGCGTTCAAAAAGAGGGTGCTGCAAAACACCCTCTGATCTCTAATCACTCCAGCGAAATATTCTCTCCCTTAAGCCCGCAGAACGCACCGTCTATCTTCGCATCCTCATGGGCGATAAGCCATTTATTTTTCGCAGCCATAAGCTTTCCCTCTCCCTTTGGTGCAGGGGAGAAATCAAGCGCATGGTTCGTCCCCTCCGGCAGCACGATGACGCAACGGAAGCCTTCCGCCGATGCCTGGCACGGCGCATAGTGCAGGGTGGTGGCATATAGCTCCACCGCCGTTCCAGCCGGAACAAAAAAGCTCTCCACATCTTCCGTATCATAGGTATAATCCTCCCGGATGTCCTGCTGCCGTCCAAGAAGAAGGATCAGGTCGCTGGCGGCAATGTCCACCTCCGACGAGCGGTGGTACTCCAGTGCATTTAACTTAAGGTTGTGTCCGTTGCAATATCCCACCTGGATGGGCAGGCCGCCGTAAGCATTTTTCTTAAGTACCTCTGCCGCAGGCTCCGCCTCGAGACATTCAAGCCCCGGCACATAGATGACCTCGTCTTCCGGGAGGGGCGTGTCCTTCATCACCTCCAAAAGCCCGGAAAAGTCATAGCCCTCAAGAACCTTTCCATATGTGGAAAATGCATCGTCTGTAACTTTTTTCATCTCCATAGTTTACCTCCTCGATTTCTGCCACTGACATTACTTTACTTTTGCAGAACACTGCCGGGAACCTTCCCGGGAAATATGCCTGCCCCAAAAACTGATAGGTATATGCCGTCTGCTTTCTTAGCAGAAGACACCTCTTACTCCATGCACCTGACCATCACCTTAAGCAGATTGCAGGTACAGAACTGAAGATCTCCGAGACTGATGATCTCCCCGCTCTTCACCCCGTTTACGATATCCGCCACATTTTCCGCGCACCCCGGCATCTGCAGGTCATTCCCCGCCTTGATGCACCATTCGCTTGATGACCAGGGGTATTTGTCGGAAGTAAGCCCCATATAGCTTGTGTCCTGAGTCGTACACCAGTCGGTCATGATGACGCCGTCAAAGCCCCATTCATCCCTGGCAACTGCCTGCAGAAGATCATAATGGTTCGCCGCATGGATCCCGTTGATCAGATTGTAGGAAGTCATAATGGAATACGGGTGTGATTCCTTTACTGCAATCTCAAAGCCTTTCAGGTAGATTTCCCGGAGAGCCCGCTCGCTGATGTGGGCGTTGGTGAACATCCGGTTATCCTCCTGGTTATTGGCGGCAAAATGCTTGATGGTCGTTCCCTGTCCGCCAAGGCTCTGCACGCCCTTTGTCGCCGCCGCCGCACATTTCCCGGAAATCAGCGGGTCCTCCGAGTAATATTCAAAATTTCTTCCGCACAAAGGATTCCGGTGGATGTTCATCCCTGGGGCAAGCCACAGGTGGATGTGGTACTTTTTCATCTCCCTGCCGACAATTTCCCCCATCCGCTCAAGGAACGCCGTATCCCAGGACTGCGCCAGCGTTGTCGCAATAGGGATTGCCGTACAGAACTGGTAATAATCCACTGCATCCGCCGGGGTATCTTCCGGAAACGGCATACGGTTCATGCCGAAAATCTCGCCGCCGGGCAGCACCTTCCCCTCCTTCGTTGCCTTGAAATGAGGCTGGAGCCTCAACCCTGCCGGCCCGTCCGCTAAAATTAGCGGGAAGATTCCCCGTTCTTTAAAAAGATGGGAGCTTGTCTGCCCCGCCGCTCCCGGCACTAAGGTCGCGGCATTTCCCACCACCTGGGTTCCATTGTCTGTCCGTCTCTCGATACCGACGCAAAGATCTGCCATCTCTTCTACCGTAAGCTGCGCCGCAAGCTCCTCTAAAGCAGCACGCCCTTCCTTTACATCCGCAAGGGTCAGGCATTTCCCCGGATTCCTGTCCACAAGGACCGGACGCTCTTTATATTTTCCGGCCGGTGCTTCACTGATTCCGGCTCGCTCTTCGCAGCTTCCGCCCGGCGCTTTTACCAGGCGGTTGTCAAGCTGGCTTGTGATGGTCTTCTCCTCGATCCGCACAGTTCCCGCTGTCTCCGTGTGGGCCGAATCCGCTCCGACACGAATCACATACTCGCCTGGCTCTAACACCCAAGCCACGTCTTTTGTGCTGTAGGACGCCATATCGGTACGCGCAAAACTTATCGTAAGCCTTTCTGTCTCACCCGGCTTTAAAAGCCTGGTCTTTTTAAACGCCGCCAGCTCCTGGTAAGGTTTCAAAAGCTCACCCTCCGGCGCGGAATAATAAACCTGGACGACCTGCCTGCCAGGAAATTTGCTACCTGTATTGGTCACCGCTATCTCCAGGGACATATCCTGCGCACAAAATTTCTCCGTCTTTATCGCAAACTCCGTATAGCTCTTCCCGTAACCAAAGCAGTAGGACGGCTCGATCTTACGCGTGTCAAAATACCGGTATCCCACAAAGATATCCTCTGTGTAATACTCGTCATCCACATTGCCGTTGTTGTGGCTGAAATCTTTTGCGGACGGATAATCACCGTAATCCTTCGCCCATGTATCGGTGAGCCTTCCCGAAGGGTATGTCTTTCCCGTCAGCACATCTCCTACCACGAGCCCTCCGATATTGCCGAGCTGCCCCATGAGGACGACGGCATTAAGCCCGGGGATCTCCTTTATCGCCGTAGTGTCGATCACCCCGCCGATATTCAGCAGCAGGATAGTCTTTTCATAATTTTCCGCCAGAAACCGGATATTCTCAAGCTCCCTGTCCGTCAGCAGATAATCGCCTTTCCGGCATTCTCTGTCCTTCCCCTCCCCGGAATTTCTTGAAAGCACATAGACTGCTGTCTGCGCATCTTCTTTCTTCCCGATCCGCGGCGCCTGCGGCTCTTCAAAAGGGCGCTCAAAGAGAACCATGTGCACCGGCACACCTCTTTCCTCCATCTCCCGCTCCACACTCTCCATATACGCTTTCTCTGCCCGGAAAAGCTCCGCGTCAAACTGATCCAGCCATTCTCCGCCAAGAATCTCAAAGCCGGCAGCCAAAAGTCCCTGCTCTACAGGGATATTCTCCCGCGTGTTCACATCCCCGGAACCGGTGCCGCCCTTTACGGTGTGCCTTGCCCCGTTTCCGTACAGCGCCACCTTCCGCTCAGTACTTCCGAGGGGAAGTGCACCATCATTTTCCAAAAGCACCATGCATTCCCCTGCAAGTCGCCTTACTGTCTGCTGATTCTCCCGCTCAAGAGACGTGACTTCATCCGTCCTTAATGCAAAAAATTGTTCCATCTCCATCATGCTCTCCTTTTTCTACTATATCCGCTTAAGCGCCTCATCCGCCCCAACAAGCATCAGGATCGTATCCGGCCCAAGAGGCGTATCCGGATTGGGCGTGATCTCCACACGCCCGCCTTCCCTGATCCCGACTACGTTCACCCCGTAAGTCTTCCTCACGTTAAGCTCTTTGAGCGTCTTTCCGATCCATTTCTTCGGTATCACTGCCTCAACCATACTGTAATCCGGCGACAGCTCGATCCAGTCTGCAAGGTTGGCTGACACCAGGTTCTTCGCAATCCGCCTGCCCATCTCTTTTTCCGGGAACACAACGGCATCCGCCCCTACCTTTCTGAGCACATCCGCGTACCTTTTATTGTGCGCCTTGCAGAGAATATAGGGGATGCCCGCTTCTTTCGCCGCCAGCACAGCCATGATACTTCCCTCCAGATTCTCCGACGAAGCGATGACAATCCCGTCAAAATTCTTTGAGCCAAGCGTTTCAAATAGCTCCGGATCGCCGATATCCGCCTGCATGGCATAAGTCACCTTATCCGCCACGTCCTCGATCCGCTCCATATCCTGATCCACCGCCACGACATCACAGCCCAGCCGCTGAAGCGTCACCGCTACGCTCGCCCCGAAGCTTCCAAGCCCCAACACAATAAACTGCTTTCTCATTGCCAATCCTCCCGCTTTTTTGTCCAAATTATTTCCAGCCCGTACAAAGAATGTCACCCGACCATGATCTGCTCCTTGGGAAGACTCCTCACTCTGTCCCACGGATGGGTCTTCCCCGCAAAGGTGAGGACCAACGTCAGCGGCCCCAGCCTTCCCATATACATCAGGATCATCAGGACCGCCTGGCTTGCCGGGCGAAGCTTCGGCGTCAGGTCTGCCGTAAGTCCCACTGTCCCTACAGCCGAAACCGTCTCATAAAGAACATCAATCAAGGCCACGCTGTCTGGCTCTATGACAAGAACCGCGATCGTCCCGGTGATAAATACGGCAAACGCTACCATCACCACGCAGAATCCTGTACGGAAATTCGCCACTGAGATCTTGCGCCCCATGCACTCCGTATCATTTCCTCCCCGTACAAAGGTCACGCAGGCGAGAAACAGCATGGCAAAAGTGGTCGTTTTCACGCCGCCCGCCGTTCCTCCCGGAGAGCCGCCGATAAACATCAATATAGCGCAGAAAAGCTTCGATTCCTCGTACATCGCTCCCTGGGGGAAGGTATAAAAGCCGGCGGTCCTCGTCGTCACCGACTGAAACAGCGATGCCATCAGCTTCTGCCCTGCATTCATCCCTCCGATCGTCTCCGGATTGTTATACTCAGAGCAAAAGACAAACAATGTCCCCGCACCGATCAAAATCACGGTTGTGACGATCGCAAGCTTTGAATGAAGCTTAAGCCGCTTAAACTGCCATCCTCCCGGCAATCGGTCACGGACAGTCTCCCTCACGCTGCCAATCACATCAAACCACACGGTAAAACCGATACCACTTAAGATGATCAGCAGTATTGTGGTCATATTGACCAGCAGATTCCCCGCATAGCCCGCTAAGCTTTTATCCCCCAGTATATCAATCCCCGCGTTGCAAAACGCAGACACCGCATGAAAAACAGCGTAGCAGATTCCCCGAAGGATGCCGTACTCCGGCACGAACCGGAAGGCATAGAGAAACGCTCCGCCGCCCTCCACCATAAGAGTTCCTATGATCACCTTGCGCACAAGGCCGACGATACCCCCAAGCCGCTGCGCACCGTAAGCCTCCTGCAGCATGATACGTTCCTTAAGTTCCATCCGCTTTCTCAGCAGAAAGAAAAACAGTGCCGCGCAGGCGATCACTCCAAGGCCGCCGATCTGGACGAGAAGGAGCAGCACCACTTTCCCGAACACCGTAAACTGGCTGGCCGGCACGATGGTCAAAAGCCCCGTCACGCACACCGCCGACACTGCGGTAAACAGCGCATCCTTAAATGCAATTGGCTTTATATTGCTCACCGGTAGCCACAAAAGCACTGCACCTAAAAAAATGACACTAAGAAAACCAAGTGCCGTAATGCGGAGAGTATTCCTTCTGATGCTTTTTCTTTTCTTCACCGTCATTTTTGCGTCTACTTCCTTCTTACAATGGCGCAGATAATACTTCCGCAATTATCTGCGCCAACCTGCATGGTATTAATGAAATCTGCATAATCCTGCCGAACTGCTCTTAACTTATTTCTGCACAATATTGATAATCTTCTTCGGCACATAGATCTCTTTCACGACCGTCCCGGTAAGCTTATCCGCCACCGCCTCTTTCCCGGCAGCGATTGCCTCCTCTTTCGTGCTGTCCGCCGAAATCGAGATGACCGCTCTCGTCTTCCCGTTGATCTGCACCGGAACCTCGATCTCATCGTCCTTCATGGCCTCCTCGTCGTAAACCGGCCATCCGGCTTTAAATACGCTGCCCTCATGCCCAAGCTGCTCCCAGATCTCTTCCGCCATATGGGGCGCGAACGGCGAGAGCAGGACTGCCATCGCTGACAGTGTCTCGATATCCACTCCACCTGCTTTCTTAGCAATCTCAATCAGGTTATTATTGTGCTCCATAAATCCTGATATCGCGGTATTCAAGCTAAAGCTCTCCAGACGCACGGTGATATCTTTAATCAGCCTGTGGCGCTCCTTGAGCATCTCTTTCGTAGCATCAACATTCGCCTCTTTGCTGTCCATGACGAGGTTCCACAGACGCTTAAGGAAACGGTTTACACCGTCAATTCCCCGGTCATCCCACTCAGCGTCTAATTCCGGCGGCCCTACGAACAGCTCATACATCCGGAGGGAATCACAGCCGTAATCTCTCACCAGGTCGTCCGGCGATACTACATTTCCCTTGGACTTGCTCATCTTGATCCCGTTCTTCCCAGTGATCATTCCCTGATTAAACAGTTTCTGGAACGGCTCGTCAAAGTCAATGGCTCCGATATCGCACAAAAACTTCGTATAGAACCTGGAGTAGAGAAGATGCAGCACTGCATGCTCTACGCCTCCGATATACATATCTACCGGCAGCATGGCATCTGCCTTTTCCTTTGATACAAGCTCTTTATCATTATGATTATCCACATAGCGCAGGAAATACCAGGAGGAACCCGCCCACTGCGGCATCGTGTTCGTCTCACGCTTTGCAGCCGCCCCGCATTTCGGGCATTTGCAGTTCACCCACTCGTCAATTGCCGCAAGCGGAGATTCCCCGGTTCCCGTAGGCTCATAGGATTCTACCTCCGGCAGGCGCAGCGGCAGGTCTTCTTCCGGCACCGGCACATTGCCGCACTCCGGACAGTGTACGATTGGGATTGGCTCGCCCCAGTAGCGCTGGCGGGAGAACACCCAGTCGCGCAGCTTGTAATTCACCGTAGCGCGCCCCATCCCCCACTCTTCAATCATGTGGGGAGCCTCTTTTTTCAGGACCGCGGACTCCATGCCGTTCCATTTGCCGGAATTGATCATCGTTCCGCTTGCCTCGGTGTAGGCTTCCGTCATATTCTCAATCTCCACCCCGTCCTTTGCGATAACCTGCACGATCGGGATGTTAAATTTAGTCGCAAACTCAAAGTCACGCTCATCATGGGCAGGCACGCACATGATCGCTCCCGTACCGTAGTCCGCAAGGACATAATCCGACAGCCAGATCGGCGTCTTCTCGCCGTTTAACGGATTAATCGCATAGCTGCCCGTAAACACGCCGGTCTTTTCCTTATCCTGCATACGGTCTACGTTAGACTTCATGGATGCGTCGTAGATATACTTCTCCACTGCCTCCCTCGTCTCATCTGTAGCAAGGGACGCCGCCAAGTCATGTTCCGGCGCAAGCACCATAAAGGTCGCCCCGTAAAGGGTGTCCGGGCGCGTCGTGTACACGGTAATCTTCTCATCCCGCCCGTCAACCGGGAAATCAACCTCAGCGCCGTAAGATTTCCCGATCCAGTCGGTCTGCATCTTCTTAACCTTCTCCGGCCAGTCAAGCTTATCAAGGTCACTTAAAAGACGCTCTGCATATGCGGTAATCTTGAGCATCCACTGACGGAGGTTCTTCTTCGTCACCTCCGCGCCGCAGCGCTCACATTTCCCGTTTACGACCTCTTCATTGGCAAGTCCCGTCTTACAGGACGGACACCAGTTAATGGGGAACTCCTTCTCGTAGGCAAGCCCTTCCTTGAACATCTTTACGAAAATCCACTGGGTCCACTTGTAAAATGCCGGGTCTGTCGTATTCACTTCCCTGTCCCAGTCGTAAAGCGCCGCAATCTCATTGATCTGGTGCTTGATATTCTTTACATTCTCCGCCGTGGAAATCGCCGGGTGAACGCCCATCTTGATGGCATAGTTCTCCGCCGGGAGGCCGAAAGCATCCCATCCCATGGGGTGGATGATATAATAGCCCTGCTGCAGCTTATATCTGCTCCACACGTCGGAGATGACATATCCTCTCCAATGGCCTACATGAAGGCCGTTTCCTGACGGATAAGGGAACATATCGAGGCAATAATACTTCTCCCTCTTGCTCCCATCCTCATTCTCAGTTACATTCACCGGGTTTTTTTCCCAGTTCTCACGCCATTTCTTCTCAATCGCCTTATGATTGTAAGGTATCCTTGACATCGCTTTATTTCTCTCCTTCCGAACCTGATAAAAGCCTTCTCATCTCCAAGAGACGAAAAGGCTTAACTTCCGTGGTACCACTCTTCTTCATGCGGCTTTACGCCTCATGCACTCATTGTTTCTGTAACGGGAAATGCCCGCCCGCACCTACAGACAGCCGACCTGGCCATGCGTTTTACACGGCAGCCAAAGCTTTGTTCAGCACGGGAACTCCGAGGCGAGTTGGGAGATTTCCGCCTGCTGCCTTGCACCGTCCGGCAGTTCTCTGAAGACATCCCTCTCTTACTAATCCTCTTCATCGTCTTTTCAATATACGATAAATATTATAGGTAATATGTTAAAATAAGTCAACCCTGAAGAAATTATTTTTTACGGTTGTTCCATACCCCGCTTTAGTGTATAATGAATATAAGTAAAGTTACTGGATTTTCAGTAGAATATGATACATAAAGGAGAGTTTGCTATGGTATATTTATTGACAGGTCCGAAAGGCAGCGGAAAAACGCAGCAAATGATTGAACAGGCTAACAAGAAATCAAAGGAGTGCAACGGCAACGTGGTTCTGATCAAAAAGACACACCGCGATACTGCCAGTGTTGCATTCAATATCCGTACGATCTGTATGGATGATTACCCGGCGATCAGGAATATTGACGGATACATTGGATTTTTATATGGGATGTATAGTTCCAATCACGACATCGAATGTGTATTCATCGACGGCATCTTAAAGCATGCGGATATTTCCCTTGAGAATGTTCCTGCGTTCATCGACAGGCTGAACCGTATCTCCAAAGAATGCGGCATCGAATTCTATGTGAGCATCAGCGCTGCAAAAGCGGATTTGGCAGATGTTAATCCTGAAATCTGTGAATATCTGAACTAAAGCTTTACCATCAAAACGACAAAAAGGAATCCAGGGCAGGGATGCTTCGGATTCCTTTTTTCTGCAAAATATTACGCCAACGTATCATAAAGCATTACCATCAGCGGCATTGTAACGATACAAAAGATAATGGACATCACATTGATGACACTTGCGTACTTAGCGTCCCTGTCATAGATCTGCGCAAGCTGCGTCACCATAGCCGCCGCCGGAGCTGACGTGGCTAAAAATACTACAAGCAGGATTCCTTTCGCGTCTGCGTGTACTCCCATCTTCGCAATCATTGAAAAGATAACTGCCGTCACCGCCGGATACACAAGAAGCCTGATAAAACAGACAAAATACGGGCGCTTGCGGCTGAATACCCACTTAAGATCCATATTTCCGATGACCATGCCGATGACAAACATCCCCGCCGTCCCGATCATACTCCCAAATCCTTCCAGGCAGGTGCCAATCACCTCCGGGATATGGATTCTTGCCGCGAAAAAGAAAGCGCCGGTTATCATCGCCATAATATTCGGGTTCAGCAATACCTTTTTATAGTTCCAATCTTCCGCCTGCTGCCCGATCGTCCGGCTGGCGTGTGTCCACAGCAGTATCGTCTGGACGATATTGTAAGCATTTGTATAAAACACCCATTCTATCCCCATAACTGCAGCTACCAGCGGGATGATCAGATTCCCCGCATTGGTGTAGATCAACGAAGCCTGCTCGATACTGTTTAAGTTAAGCGGCCTGCGAAAAAGGGCGGTCCAGATGATCATCAGAATATGTACCAGCACAGCGGCCGCCAGAGCAAGCAAAAGCCCCTGTACTTTATCCTTTGTAAGCTCGATCTGAAAAGAGTAGATGACCATGCAGGGCGAACAGATATAGACGACCATATTGGAGATGACCTTACTGTCCTCACTCTTAAACAGCCCTGCTTTGACACTTGCATATCCCGCCGCCACGAAAAGAAACAGCGATATGATCTGTTCTGCAAGAAGTATACTTAATCCCATAGCTACTCCTCTTTATCCTGGCTGTTACCGCCCGCCGGTACAGGCACGCCCTTCCCGGAAATCTCAAGGGACATAACGGTATTGGCCTTCTCATCTTCCTTATATTCCATCGTAATCTCCTGCCCGGCCTCACACCTTACCACATCGATAAAGTCAACCACCGACGCATCAAAGATATCATCAGACCCTTCCACCATGATATAGTAGTGAGATGTCCCGTCAATGACCGCCTGGGCGATCTTCGTAATCTTTCCGGTAACTGTCTTGATCTCTCTTGTATCTTTTTCTACTTCCTTTACTCCATTGCTGAACAAAAGCTCCAGATAGTTCTCCTCGCACTGACTGACACTGTCCCCAATCGCAACAATCTGATATTTCTGTACATTCACCATCGCATATTTTTTCACAAGTCCGGCATCATCCTTAAGAGCGATAAAATACGTCGGCTCGTCAGAGATATTGAGAAGAAGCGGGAAGGTAGCCGTATACTTTAAGTTCTGCACCTGTCCTTCCGCCGACGACATGGCCGAGGCTTCCGTCGCCCCTTCCACTTTATAGTATTTCGTCTCCATCGTCCGCTGGTTAGACAGCATAAACCCTACATTGGACTGGTCGCCGTTTACCGACGTAACACCGGTGTACATCCATACATCATCATCTAAAGCAAGATAATTATAACCGTCCGTCGTCTCCAGGCAATCTTTCTGGCTCAATACACTGTTGATAAAGCCATGCTTTAACGTTCCGTAATAGTCAAACAACTCCACAAGCAGGTCTGCCGCATAGGCACGGTCAATCCAGGACGGCGCATTCTCAATCTTATAAGTCTTCGTCTCACCGGTGATGGCATTGCAAAGAACGACCTTTCCCACCGTCTCCCCGCCGAAAAGCCCGATATTATATTTCTTCACCGGAGCCACCCAGTAAGGAACTCCGCTGTCGTCAATCTCAAAGCTTAAGCCCCCGTAGATATATGTCGGATGCGCAAATCTGAGATGCCGGTAGATATTCCGGTTAAAATATTCACTTGTCGTATACTTCATCCCTTCTTCAAGCTTTACAAGCTCCGTCGTCTGGGTAGCCATATTGATCCGTATATAAGCCGGTATACCCTCTGACTGGTTTGTAAACCACTTGATCAGGCTGGCGTACCGAAGCGGCGACACTCTCACCGGATTATCCTTATAATTGATCTGGGTATAGATATCATCCACCTCAAACTGTGACACCATATCTACCATACTTCCCATCTTCCGGTCTCCTAAGATCACTGCTGTATCCCGGTCAAGAAGAGGGATCTTGTCAAAGGATAGCTCCTCGACATCCTCCGTAAACTCGCCTTCCTTCACCCTCATCAACTGCTGGTACTTTTTCGCATTAATGATCGGAGAAGATAAAAGTGTCCCGGCAAGATAGATGATCCCAAGCACTGCGATAAGCATACCGATCGCCCGAAGCCCCTTATTCTCCTTCGCCTCACGCAGTGAGCGCATCTTCCTGCGCCCCATACATGCCAATGCCCCAATGATCAGGATAACAAAGATAAAAAACCATGTATCTGAAGAATGGATATTGATCGCGGGCAGTGAAATATAATAATAGATCCCAACTACGATGACAGCCAAAAACGCTGCCAACACCTTCCATTTTGCTCTCATAACTACCTCCTGTCTAAAATTGTTTTCTCCACACCGGAACAGCAAACAGCATCAGGAATGGGAAGATCTCCAGCCTTCCCGCCAGCATGTCAAAGCAGAACACAAGCTTTGAAAATACGGAAAACTGGGAAAAATTCCCGGCCGGACCCACATCTGCGATTCCCGGCCCGATATTATTAAGCGTCGCCATCACGGAGCTGAACGTCGTTGCAAAATCTTTGTTGTCAATCGATACAAGTAAAATAGATCCGATCAGTATCGCCATATATGCCATCAGGTACGAGCAGACCTTGCGCACCACGTCCGTATTCATCTTCTTACCATTGACCCGGATAATACTTACGGATTTCGGGTGCTTCATCTGCTTAATCTCACGTTTGATGCTTTTCAATACGATCAGCACTCTGGCCACTTTAATCCCGCCTCCGGTGGAGGACGCACACGCCCCGCAGATCATCAGCATCAGCAGGATACACTGGGAAAACATAGGCCACAGTGCAAAATCTGTGGTGGCAAACCCGGTAGTGGTGATCACTGACCCCACCTGGAATACCGCATAGCGGAAAGCGGTAAGGATACTGGGATAACTTCCGCTTAAGTTCATTGTGATAAACGCCGTGGATATGGCAATGATCAGTAAATATGCCCTCAACTCCTCATTCTTCCATACAGGCTTAAAATCCCGCAGGATCAGCAGGAAAAACAGATTAAAGTTGATTCCGAACAAGATCATAAAGACCGTGATCACTCCGTCGATATAAGCACTCCCAAAATGCCCCACACTCTCCGCATAGTTAGAAAAACCGCCGGTTCCCGCCGTTCCGAAAGCGTGTACCAGACTGTCAAACACATTCATGCCGCCAAGGAGCAAAAGCACCACCTCCAGCGCCGTCATCCCAAAATAGATACCGTAAAGGATCCGAGCCGTGGATGTCATCTTAGGAACCAGCTTTTCTTTCTCCGGCCCCGGCACCTCCGCCATCATCAAGTACATCGTGCTGCTCTTTTCAAGGCTGGTAAGCACCAGCACAAACACCAGCACTCCCATACCGCCTACCCAGTGGGTAAAGCTTCTCCAGAAATGCATACACTGCGAGAGCGTCTCAACATCGGGAAGGATAGAAGAACCTGTCGTCGTAAACCCGGAGATCGTCTCAAATAATGCGTCAATATAAAGCGGTATCTCTCCGGAGATGGTAAAGGGAAGCGCCCCGAACACTGACCACAGGATCCACGCCAGCGCCACGATGACCAGCCCCTCCTTCTGATAGATCTTTGTCTTTTCCGGCTTCTTTATTCCTGTTAACAGGTACACAAAAAGCAGTATCGCTGACGGGATAAGGAAAGCAATCCCCTCATGTTCCCCATAAAGCGCACCCACAAACGCCGGGATAAGTAAAAGCAGCGCCTCCACTCCCAGCATTTTCCCTAATATATACCGTATCATCTTTATGTTCATCTTAGCAAGGCTCCTAACCTAAAATATCGCTGAAATTGCTGACAATATGATCTTTTGTCACTACCATCACACTGTCACCCACCTCTAAGTGGTCATCCCCGTTCGGAACGATAACTTTCCTTTTCCGGCCGATACAGGCAATCAGATTATTCTTTTTGATGGAAAGATCTTTTAACGGCACATTCGTATACGCACATTCCTTCTTAATGATGAACTCTAATGCCTCCACCTTGCCCTGCACGAGCCGGTACATGGTCTCCACATTGGCACTGCTGTAGGAATTATTCCGCGCTCTTACATAACCCATGATCGCATCCGCCGTGGCACTCTTCGCCGAGACGATACTGTCAATTCCCAGGCCTTCCACCATCTGCGCCCTGGTGTCGTCATTTACCTTGGCAATGATCTTTGGTACACCGACTGTCTTTGCAAAAAAAGACATGATAATATTCTCTTCATCCATTCCCGTCAGCGCCACAAACGCGTCTGTATCCGTAATCCGCTCTTCCATCAAAAGATCCTGGTCTGCCGCGTTGCCATTAATAATGGTAGCTTTCGGAAGCAGTTCACACAATTCTTCACACCGCTGCTCACTGCGCTCGATGATCTTCACTTTCATGCCTACCTGCAAAAGCTGTGAAGCAAGATAAAAGCAGACATGGCCTCCTCCGCAGATCAGCACCTTCTTCACCTTCGCATTCTTGCGTCCGATCGATTTGAAAAACGTCCGCAGATCCTGATGCGCCGCCGCAATATGCAGGCGATCTCCTGCTCGCACCACAAAATTACCGTCCGGAATATAGACATCTTTTCCGCGCTTTACCGCACATACCAGTATCTTGATCTGAAATTTGCGATAAACCTCTGCAAGGGAGATATCTGTCAACGGCTGGTTTTCGCTGACTGCATACTCCACCAGCTCTACCCGCCCCTTCATGAATGTCTCCACTTTGCTGGCCTCCGGGAACAACAGTACCCGCAAGATCTCATTGGATGCCGCAAGCTCCGGATTTACTGCCATAGACAGATGGAGATCTTCCTTAAGCATCCCAATCTGGCGATAATAAATGGGATTCCTCACCCGGGCGATCGTATGCTTTGCTCCAAGCCTTCTCGCCAGAAGGCAGCTTAACATGTTCATCTCATCTGCCGAAGCACAGGCAATCACAAGATCCGCGTGAGGCACATCCGCCTGCTTCATGATCTCCGCATCCGCGCCGTTCCCCGGAATACAAAAGATATCCATCTTATTCAATGCATCCTTAAGCTTTCCTTCATTCTGGTCAATCAGAGTGATATCATAATTTTCTTCTGACAACTGTATTGCAAGCTTATGTCCTACCTTACCGTCACCAATAATTACAATCTTCATCTTCGTTCCTCTTTAATCGTTATAGTTTTAATTAAACATAGTAGAGTATAGCACCTTTATAAAAATAAGAAAAGCCCTCTCGGGCTTTTCTTTTCTTATCTTTATTAATCTTTTATTCTTCCGCTGCTCTCTTGGCGATCTCTGCCTCCTGGACGTCTGACGGAGCTTGCTCATAACGGGCAAATTCATACTCATAAACTCCCCGTCCGCCGGTCATAGAACGGAGTGTCGTACAGTATCCAAAGAGTCCGGTCATCGGAATATCAGCCTCGATCACCTGATAACCGCCGTTTATCGGATTCATGCCAAGCACACGTCCGCGGCGCTTATTCAAGTCGCCCATAACATCACCGGTATAGTCGTCCGGAACCGTTACCTTAATCGAAGCAATAGGCTCAAGAAGAACCGGGCCAGCCTCCATGAATCCCTTCTTGAACGCCTGGATGGTCGCCGTCTTAAACGCCATCTCAGAAGAATCTACCGGATGGTAAGATCCGTCATACAACGTAGCCTTTACGCCCACAACCGGATATCCCGCCAAAGGACCCTTGATCACGGACTCCTGAAGTCCTTTTTCAACTGCCGGGAAGTAGTTCTTCGGAACCGCTCCGCCTACAACTGTCTCTTCAAATACATATGGTGTCTCTAAATCTCCGGAGGAGGCAAATTTCATCTTAACATGACCATACTGGCCGTGACCGCCGGACTGCTTCTTATATTTCGTGTCCACATCAGAATTCTTACGGATGGTCTCACGGAAAGCTACCTTTGGTGTCTCTAAAGTAACCGCACATTTATACCGCTCTGCAAGCTTGCTCACTGCAATCTCCAAGTGCTGGTCTCCCATGCCGTAGAGAAGAGTCTGACGGTTCTCGCTGTCATTAACTGCCTTTAAGGTAATGTCTTCTGCCATCATCTTCTGGAGCGCCTGGGATACTTTATCCTCATCGCCCTTGTTGGCAGTCACATATTTCATATAAGTATAAGGCTTGGAATACTCTGTCTTTCCGAACAGAAGCGGCATTGTCTTAGCGGAAAGCGTATCACCCGTCTTTGTATTGCCAAGCTTTGCAATTGCTCCGATATCGCCGGCAAACAGCTCGCTTACCTCTACCGGCTTATTTCCGATCATCGTGTAGATCTTTCCAAGCTTCTCGTCAGACTCGGAAGATGCATTGTAAAGGACATCCTCGCCTTTAAGTACGCCGGAACATACCTTCACGAAAGAATATTTACCGATGAACGGATCTACCATCGTCTTGAACACATAAGCCGATTTTGCCTTCGCAAAGTCATAGTTCGCCTCGTAGATCTCATTCGTCTTAAGGTTCACCCCTGCGCACTCTCTCCAGTCAGGACTCGGGAAAAATCTTACGATGTCAGATAACAGGTTCGCAACGCCCTGTGCCTGGATGTTCGATCCCATAGCAACCGGAACGATGCTTCCGTCCATAACCTCTGTACGCATCGCCGCACGGATCTCCTCCACAGAGAACTCCTCGCCTGCGAAATAACGCTCCATGAACTCCTCGCTGGTCTCCGCAACCGCCTCAAGAAGCTTCTCGCGGTAGCTTTCTACATATTCCTTACAATAGTCCGGAATCTCGCACTCTTCCCTCTTTCCGATATCGGTGTAGCGTCTTCCGGCATTCTTAATAATATTCACATATCCAATCAGCTTCTCGTCCTCACGGATCGGTGAAAAATGAGGTGCGATCACTTTTCCGTACTTCTCTGTCAGATCCTCGACTACCTGACGGAAGCTGGCATCATCCACGTCCATCTCTGTCACATAGATCATACGGGGCAGGCTATATTTATCACACAATTCCCACGCCTTCTCTGTCCCGACTTCTACGCCTGCCTTACCTGATACAACGATTACCGCAGCATCCGCAGCACTGACTGCCTCTTCGACTTCTCCGACAAAATCGAAATATCCCGGAGTATCCAGCACATTGATCTTAGCCTTCTCCCACTCAATCGGAATCAATGATGTACTGATCGAAAACTCACGCTTCTGTTCTTCCTTGTCAAAGTCACTGATGGTATTGCCGTCCGTAACTTTGCCCATCCGGTTCACTGCGCCGGATACATAGGCCATAGCTTCTGCAAGACTTGTCTTTCCGCATCCGCCGTGCCCTAAGAGAACTACATTTCTGATTTCGTCCGTTCTATAAACTTTCATATTTAGCTGCCTCCTTGTTCTTTAGAAAAATCTCATATACACATTGTACTAAAAATCCGGGCACATTACAACTTATTTATTCAAAATATCCATTTACCTAAAATGAAATTTTAAATTCCACTCCCTTATTCTCCAGTGGAATTTACTCT
>CANAPP010000031.1 GCA_947363565.1 uncultured Lachnospiraceae bacterium
TGTAAAATATTAAATTTTCAAGGTTCGGTAGTTGGGCTTTTGACCCCAGCATCATGTAATAGAATTAACAGACATAAATGATTGGTTTGCAGGAGAGGGGTAGCCAGGAACTATCCCTCTTTTTGTGCCTTAAAAGAAGGGCAAAGAAATTTCTTAAGACAGACTGAGAGTTTCTATTGCATTTAGAGTGTGTTTCTGCTACAATAAATCAGAACAAATGTTCATGACAAAATTAAGGATAGGACTTTTCCAAGGTAAAGAATTATGCTATTCTGTGGTACGTAGTACTCATATAGATTGCTTTGTATTGCGTAGTTAGAAAAATCAGTTTTAGTGACTTTATTCGTGTAATTGGCCTTTTCGCCCGCCGGGAAGTTTCCATTACACGAATTTTCAGGAGAAA
This sequence comes from uncultured Lachnospiraceae bacterium, assembly GCA_947363565.1. Lineage (GTDB taxonomy): Bacteria > Bacillota > Clostridia > Lachnospirales > Lachnospiraceae > MD308. The sequence goes on from CANAPP010000031.1 coordinate 404, forward strand.
TTACACGAATTTATGGGCCAATAGGCATGATAGTAAGGAGGTATGTCTGTGGGAACAGAGCAAAAAAAGTTTAAATTAGTCTCGGAATACAAGCCTACCGGAGACCAGCCGGAGGCAATTGCCGCATTGGTAAAGGGATTCAGGGAAGGTAACCAATGCCAGACTTTACTAGGGGTTACGGGGTCCGGGAAGACTTTTACGATGGCGAATGTGATACAGGAATTGAATAAGCCGACCCTTATCATAGCGCATAATAAAACGCTGGCAGCGCAGCTGTATGGAGAATTCCGTGAATATTTCCCGGAGAATGCAGTGGAGTATTTTGTGTCCTACTATGATTACTACCAGCCCGAGGCCTACGTTCCCTCCTCTGACACCTACATCGCTAAGGACTCGTCTATCAATGATGAAATAGACAAGCTCCGCCATTCGGCGACGGCGGCTCTCTCGGAGCGGCGGGATGTGGTCATCATTGCCAGCGTGTCCTGCATCTATGGACTTGGCTCGCCCATCGATTACCAAGAAATGGTGGTTTCCCTGCGGCCAGGGATGATTAAGGACAGGGATGAAGTAGTGAAGAAGCTGATCGAGATTCAGTATGACCGTAATGAGATGGATTTCAAGCGAGGGACTTTCCGGGTGAATGGGGATGTGCTTGAAGTGATTCCGGCATTGCACGAGGAGACGGCGTACCGAGTTGAATTTTTCGGTGACGAGGTGGAAAGAATTACAGAAGTGGATGTGTTGACCGGGGAGATTAAAAATGAGCTGAATCATATAGCCATATTCCCGGCATCCCATTATGTTGTCTCAAAGGAGAGCATGGAGCGGGCAATCCGGGAGATTGAGACGGAGCTTGAGGCTCAGGTCAAATATTTTAAGGGCGAGGGAAAGCTTTTGGAGGCGCAGAGGATTTCCGAGCGGACGAATTTTGATATCGAGATGATGAGAGAGACGGGGTTCTGCTCAGGGATTGAGAATTATTCCAGGCACCTGACGGGGCTTGCGGCGGGACAACCGCCCCACACGCTGATTGATTATTTCCCGGATGACTTTATCCTGATGATCGATGAGTCGCACATCACGGTTCCGCAGGTGGGTGGTATGTATCACGGCGACCAGTCCAGGAAATCTACGCTTGTGGAGTATGGGTTCCGGCTGCCCTCTGCAAAGGATAACCGGCCCTTGAGCTTTGAGGAATTTGAGAGCAAGATTAATCAGGTGCTTTTTGTGTCGGCGACGCCGGGGCCTTATGAGAGAGATCATGAGCTTCTCAGGGCAGAGCAGGTGATCAGGCCTACCGGGCTTTTGGATCCGCCGGTGGAGGTGCGCCCGGTGGAGGGACAGATTGACGATCTGGTATCCGAGGTAAATAAAGAGATCAAAAAGAAGAATAAGATTCTTATCACCACGCTCACCAAGCATATGGCAGAGGATCTGACAGATTATATGAGGGAGCTTGGGATACGTGTCAAGTACCTTCACTCAGATATCGATACCCTTGAGCGTGCCGAGATCATCCGGGATATGCGGTTAGATGTATTTGACGTGCTGGTGGGTATCAACCTTCTCCGGGAAGGGCTTGATATTCCGGAGATTACGCTAATCGCGATCCTTGATGCCGATAAGGAAGGGTTCCTGCGCTCGGAGACTTCGCTGATCCAGACAATCGGACGGGCGGCGAGAAATGTGGAAGGCCATGTAATCATGTACGCGGATACCATAACCGATTCCATGCGAAAGGCTATTGGCGAGACTGACCGGAGACGGGCAATCCAGGAGAAATACAATGAAGACCACGGGATCACACCGCAGTCGATCAGAAAAAGCGTGCGTGACCTGATCAGTATATCCAGGAAGGTTGCCGCCCAGGAGCTGCGGCTTGAGAAAGATCCAGAGTCCATGAGCCGCACAGAGTTAGAGAAGCTGATCAAAGATATTACAAAACAGATGAAGAAAGCGGCGGCAGAGCTTAACTTTGAAGCGGCGGCAGAACTTCGGGACAAGCTGGTGGAGTTAAAGAAGCTGCTGCATGAGTAAGAGGGCAGGATAAGGATACTTGGTCAAATGCACATGCAAGCCTGTCTGCCTGGCCTGCTGCTCTCGGGAATATAGAAAGACTGGAAAAGCTTTCAGATAAGTAAGAGAGGATAAAACGTATGTCAAAAAGTAAAGATAACAGACAATTTATTACGATTCGCGGGGCGAATGAGCATAATCTGAAAAATGTTGATCTCAAGATTCCAAGAAATGAGTTAGTAGTGCTGACCGGCTTAAGCGGCTCGGGGAAATCTTCTCTTGCCTTTGATACGATTTATGCCGAAGGGCAGAGAAGATATATGGAGTCATTGTCTTCCTATGCCCGGATGTTTTTGGGACAGATGGAAAAGCCCGATGTAGAGAGTATTGAAGGGCTTTCGCCGGCCATTTCCATAGACCAGAAGTCTACGAACCGCAATCCCCGTTCTACGGTGGGGACGGTGACAGAGATTTATGATTATTTCCGTCTGCTCTATGCGAGGATTGGGATCCCTCACTGTCCGAAATGCGGCAAGGAGATTAAAAAACAGACCGTGGACCAGATGGCGGATCAGATCATGGAACTGCCGGAGCGCACGAAGATCCAGCTTCTTGCGCCTGTTGTGCGGGGCAGGAAGGGGACACACGCGAAGCTTTTGGACAGAGCGAAAAAAAGCGGCTATGTCCGTGTGCGCATCGACGGGAATTTGTACGAGCTTTCCGAGGAGATTGCGCTGGATAAAAATATTAAGCATAATATTGAGATCATCGTGGACCGTCTGGTCATTAAAGCGGGAATAGAAAAGCGTCTGGTGGATTCTATTGAGAATGTGCTCCGTCTTGCGGAAGGGCTGATGATCGTGGATGTCATTGACGGGGAGCCGATCAATTTCAGCCAGAGTTTTTCATGCCCGGACTGCGGGATCAGCGTGGATGAGATTGAGCCGAGGAGCTTTTCCTTTAACAATCCGTTCGGGGCATGCCCAGTGTGCTCGGGGCTGGGTTATAAGATGGAGTTCGACGAAGACTTGATGATCCCGGATAAGCGGATGAGCATTGCCGAAGGAGCGATCGCCGTGATGGGATGGCAGTCCTGTACGGACAAGAAGAGCTTTACCTACGCCATATTGGATGCCCTCAGCCAGGCGTATGATTTCTCGCTGGATACGCCGTTTAAGGATTATCCGAAGAAGATCCATGATATTTTGATCTACGGGACGGAAGGGAAAGAGGTGAAGGTACATTACCGGGGACAGCGGGGAGAAGGTGTCTATGATGTGGCTTTTGAAGGGCTGATCAGGAATGTGGAGCGCCGTTACCGGGAGACATCCTCGGAGACCATGCGGGCGGAGTACGAGGAGTTCATGCAGATCACTCCCTGCCGGGAGTGCAAGGGTCAGCGGCTTAAGCCGGCGGCGCTGGCAGTCACTCTTGGGGAAAAGAATATCTATGAAGTGACGACTTTATCTGTAGAAAAGCTGCAGCAGTTTTTGGAGGGACTGACGCTTAGCAGCCAGCAGATGATGATCGGCGGACAGATTTTAAAGGAGATACAGGCGCGAACCAGATTTCTTTTGGACGTCGGCCTTGATTATCTGACGCTTTCCCGCGCTACAGGTTCGCTTTCCGGCGGCGAGGCCCAAAGGATCCGTCTCGCCACGCAGATCGGCTCGGGACTTGTGGGCGTGGCGTACATCCTTGACGAGCCGAGCATCGGTCTTCACCAGCGGGATAATGATAAGCTGCTTAATACATTGAAGCATCTGCGGGATCTGGGTAATTCCGTGATTGTCGTCGAGCATGATGAGGATACGATGCGGGAAGCAGATTACATCGTGGATGTCGGGCCGGGAGCGGGGGAGCACGGCGGGGAGATCGTCGCGGTCGGCACTGCCCAGGAGATCATTAAGAATAAGAAATCTATTACCGGTGCATACTTAAGTGGTAGGGAAAGTATTCCGGTGCCGGAAAAGAGGGCGCAGCCGTCCGGGTGGCTTAAGATCCTCGGTGCCAGGGAAAATAATCTGAAGAATATTGACGTAGATGTTCCGCTTGGGATCATGACCTGCATTACCGGTGTGTCCGGATCGGGGAAAAGCTCTCTGATCAATGAGATACTATATAAGCATCTGGCCAGGGATCTGAACCGGGCGAGGACTATTCCAGGGAAGCATAAAGATATCGAAGGAATAGAGCAGCTTGACAAGGTTATTGCCATCGACCAGTCGCCCATCGGCAGGACGCCCCGCTCTAACCCTGCCACTTACACAGGTGTGTTCGACCTGATCAGGGATCTGTTCGCGGCGACAGCGGATGCCAAGGCGAGAGGCTATAAAAAAGGAAGGTTCAGCTTTAACGTGAAAGGCGGGCGCTGCGAGGCCTGCGCCGGAGACGGGATATTAAAGATAGAGATGCATTTTCTGCCGGATGTGTACGTTCCCTGCGAGGTGTGCCATGGAAAGCGGTATAACCGGGAGACGCTGGAAGTAAAGTATAAGGGGAAGAATATTTACGACGTGCTCGATATGACCGTGGAGGAAGCGATGCATTTCTTTGAACATGTGCCCAGCATCCGGCGGAAGATGGAGACTCTTTATGACGTGGGGCTTTCCTATATCCGGCTGGGGCAGCCGTCCACGCAGCTTTCCGGTGGTGAGGCCCAGAGGATCAAGCTGGCGGCGGAGCTTAGTAAGCGCAGCACCGGGAAGACGATCTATATTCTGGATGAGCCGACAACAGGACTTCATTTTGCGGATGTGCACAAGCTGACGGAGATACTGAGACGGCTGTCAGCGGACGGCAATACGGTCATTGTGATTGAGCATAACCTGGATGTGATCAAGACGGCAGATTATATCATCGACATGGGACCGGAAGGCGGGGACAAGGGCGGAACGGTCATTGCAGAGGGGACGCCGGAGGAGATTGCGAAGAATCCGCGTTCCTATACCGGGAAATATATCAGCCGGATGATTAACAAAGATTTAAGAAAATAGGGGTTTTCATCTGTCGGAATACGGGATATAATACCCAGAGGGTATATCTGCCGGGGCATGAAAACGGTTGAGAGCAAGCAAGTTGAAAGGGGCTTTGGAATGTCAGTAGATATTGGAATTGATTTGGGAACAGCCAGCGTTCTTGTATATATTAAAGGCAAGGGCGTAATACTGAAGGAACCCTCTGTAGTGGCATTTGACCGTGATACGAATACGATCAAGGCCATCGGCGAGGAGGCAAGACTGATGCTCGGACGTACGCCGGGCAATGTCATTGCGATCCGTCCCCTGCGTAAAGGCGTGATATCCGATTATACGGTGACAGAGAAGATGATCAAGTATTTTGTGCAGAAGGCGATGGGGCGCCGGACATTCCGGAAGCCCTGCATCAGCATCTGCGTGCCCAGCGGTGTGACTGAGGTTGAGAAGAAGGCGGTTGAAGAGGCGACTTTTGCGGCAGGGGCAAGGGACGTGAACCTTATCGAGGAGCCGGTGGCGGCAGCTATCGGCGCAGGTATTGATATCTCTAAGCCCTGCGGCAATATGATCGTGGATATCGGCGGCGGCACAACGGACGTGGCGGTGATCTCGCTTGGCGGTACGGTGGTTAATACTTCGCTCAAGGTGGCGGGGGATGATTTTGACGAGGCGATTGTCCGTTTTATGCGCAAAAAGCATAATCTTCTGATCGGTGACCGGACGGCGGAGGATATTAAGATCCAGATCGGAACCACGTACCAGATGATGGAGAATGATGCCATGGAGGTACGGGGAAGAAATCTTCTGACCGGGCTTCCAAAGACGGTTATGGTGACTTCGGCTGAGACGGAAGAAGCGCTCAGGGAGACGGCGGGACAGATCGTGGAGGCGGTGATCAGCGTATTGGAGCGGACACCGCCGGAGCTTTCCGCAGATATTTTGGACCGCGGGATCATGCTGACCGGGGGAGGCGCGCTGCTTCGCGGCTTAGAGGAGATGATCGAGGAGCGCACGGGGATCAATACCATGACGGCGGACGATCCTACCCAGGTAGTGGCCGTCGGTACCGGACAGTTCGTAGAGCTTACAAGTCTGTACAAGGAGTAAGATAAAGGTACATGGAGACGATAAAGGGATATGTGGAGCATATTGTATACCGTAATGAGGAAAATGGGTATACAGTATTTAATCTGAATAATGATGACGGCGACCTCACCTGTGTGGGAAAGCTTCATTATATAGAAGAAGGCGGGCTTTTGGAACTGACCGGTGAATATACGACCCATAGACTGTATGGAACGCAGCTACAGGTGGAGACGGCGAGAGTGTGCGAGCCGGAGGATCTGGTGTCAATCGAGCGGTATCTCGGCTCCGGCGCGGTTAAAGGCGTGGGTGTATCCCTGGCAGGAAAGATCGTGAAGAAGTTTAAGGAGGATACCTTTCGGATCATCGAGGAAGAGCCGGAACGCCTGGCAGAGATTAAGGGGATCAGTGAGCGGAAGGCCAGGGAGATTTCCCTCCAGGTGGAGGAGAAGAGGGATATGCGGCAGGCGATGCTCTATCTGCAGAAATATGGGATTTCCATCACCCTGGCGGTACGGATCTATCAGCATTACGGGCAGAGCGTCTACCGTGTGATCGAGGAGGATCCCTATCAGCTTGCAGATCATGTATCGGGAATCGGGTTTAAGACTGCTGATGAGATTGCAGCGAAGGTCGGTATCCATACGGATTCGGACTGTCGTATCCGCAGCGGCATTTTCTATACTCTCCTGCAGAATGTGGGGGAAGGACATGTCTATATGCGGCAGGAAGTTCTTCTGCGCCGGGCCAGCCTGCTTCTTGGTGTGGAGATTACGGATATGGAAAGGTATCTGCAGGATCTTGCCATGGAAAAGCGGATCGTGTTGAAAAAGGAATCCTGCGCAAGGAGAGACGGGATTTCAGGTCATGGTGATGGATCAGAGCTTCGGATTTATGCATCACGTTATTATTATCTGGAGCTTAACACGGCGAAGATGCTTCATGATCTGAATGTACACGCACAGACGGCGAAGGATGCGGCGGCGGTCCGCCTGCGTGCAATTGAAGAAAATACCGGGCTTGCGCTGGATTCTTTGCAGCGGACGGCAGTTATGGAGGCAGCGGGCAACGGTATTACTATCGTGACCGGAGGGCCGGGGACGGGGAAAACGACGACGATCAATGCCATGATCCATTTCTTCGAAGGGGAAGGGATGGATATCCTTCTGGCGGCACCGACCGGCCGGGCGGCGAAGCGGATGACGGAGGCTACGGGCTATGAGGCTCAGACAATACACCGGCTGTTAGAGGTGAACGGCAATCCCGAGGAGGAGGGAAGTGCCGGCTTTCAGCGGGATGCCGAGAATCCGCTGGAGGCGGATGTCATCATTATTGATGAGATGTCGATGGTGGATCTTCCGCTGATGCATGCACTGCTCAGCGCGGTCGTACCGGGGATGCGGCTTATTCTGGTGGGAGATGTGAACCAGCTTCCAAGTGTAGGGCCGGGGAGCGTTTTGAAGGATATTATCCGTTCCGGATGTTTTCCGGTGGTCATGTTGACGAAGATTTTCCGGCAGGCGGGAGAGAGCGATATTGTCGTGAATGCCCATAAGATAAACCGTGGCGAGGAGGTTGTGCTGGATAATCAGAGCCGGGATTTTTTCTTCCTGAAGCGCCAGGAGCCGGATGTGATCATCAGTGTGCTGCTTACGCTGATCCAGAAGAAGCTGCCGAAGTATGTGGACGCAGGAAGCTATGATATCCAGGTACTTACCCCGATGAGAAAGGGGCTTTTGGGTGTGGAGCGCCTGAACCGGATACTCCAGGAATATTTGAACCCGCCGGATAAGTCAAAGCAGGAAAAGGAGGCCGGGGAGCGCATTTTCCGTGAAGGCGATAAGGTTATGCAGATCAAAAATAATTATCAGCTTGAGTGGGAGATCAAGACACGCTACGGTATGACAGTGGACAAGGGACTGGGAATTTTCAACGGGGATATGGGCATCATCAGGCAGATCAATATTTATGAAGAGACGGTGACGGTGGAGTACGACGAGAAGAGGTTGGTGAAGTATCCGTACAATCTCTTAGAGGAACTGGAGCTTGCTTACGCCATAACTATACATAAGGCCCAGGGGAGTGAATATCCGGCAGTGGTGATCCCGCTGCTTAAAGGGCCGAGGCAGCTTTATAACAGGAATCTTCTTTATACTGCCGTGACTAGGGCGAGAAGATGCGTAACACTTGTGGGGAGTGATGCCGTATTTCAGGATATGGTGAGAAATGCGGATGAACAGGCGAGGAATACAAGCCTTGCCGAACGGATCTGTGAAATGTATTGAAAAGAAATTTTATACTGGAATTATTCTGGCCGGAAATCTGCCCGTTCTGCGGGAAAGCTTCCCGGCGGGGAATCTGTGAAAGCTGCGGGAAAAAGCTTGAGCGCCTTTGGGTCAGGGAGCCGAGGTGCATGAAGTGCGGCAAGCCTGTCCGGAGCGAAGAGCAGGAATACTGCCATGACTGCGCGCATACGGAGCATTATTTTGCGCAGGGAGCTGCGCTCTGGCTTCATCAGGAGCCGGTGAACCTGTCGGTTTACCAGTTTAAATTCCACAATCAGCGGGTTTTCGGAAGATATTATGCCGAAGAGATGGCGAAGCATTTTCGTGCGGAACTTCTCCGATGGAAGCCCCAGATTATCCTGCCGATACCGCTCCATTCGTCAAAGCGCCGGAAAAGGGGGTATAACCAGGCGGCGATCGTTGCGGGAGCGCTTGCGGAGCTTACCGGGATTGCCGTGGACGTCCATTTGCTGAAAAGGGTGCGGGGGACGGCTCCCCAGAAAAGCCTTAACCCGGCGGAGCGCAAAAAGAATATCAGAGCGGCTTTTTCTGTCCGGGAAGAGGGAAGGGAGAGACTGGCGGGAAAAAGAGTGCTGCTGATCGACGATATTTACACGACAGGGAGCACAATAGATGAGGCGGCGAGGACGCTTAAACTTTTTGGGGCAGAAAAAGTATTCTATTTGGCGATAAGTATTGGACAAGGATACTGATATTTGTTATACTGAAAATGATAGTTAAATACAAGGAAGTATAAGTTAGAGGTGGACGATGTTAGATGAACGCAAGGTTAAGCTGATGACAAAGCTTGCGCTGTATGAACAGACACAGGGCAAAGAAGATTTTAAGATAAGTGAATATTATCGGAAGGATTATGCGGGCATGCATGTCTTCAGCTCATTTATATGGGTGACGATCGGCTATATGTGTGTGACGGTACTGCTTGTGCTTGCCGGTTTTGACGCATTGATGGACAGTATGTCCAACAGCCTGATGCTGATGATGCTGATGATCTTTGTGGTGGGATACTTCGGCGTGGTCGTCATCTACGCGGTGATTTCCAGCCATATATTTAATCAAAAGCATAAGGAGGCGAGGATGAGGGTGAAAAAGTACAATCATGATCTGACGAGGCTTCTTAAGTGGTATGAAAGGGAGAAAAAGTAAGATGGACGGAATATTTGTAATGAAAGGAAAACTTCAGGAGATTTATGCCAGGCATTCGGTTGTTTTTGACAAAGGGGTGCAGTTTATCCTGGCGCTTCTGGTGTTTTACCTGATCAATAATAATGTCGGCTTTATGAAGGCGGCAGCTTCGCCGGTGGTGACGCTGGCTTTGTCTGTGATCTGTACGTTTTTCCCGGCAGTGATGACGGTGATCGCGGCGACTGCGCTTATCCTGGCGCATATGTATGCGGTGTCGATAGCGGTTCTTGCGGTCACGGCGGTTGTGTTTCTGGTAATGTATATTTTTTATTTCCGGCTGACGCCGAAGATGGCGGTTGTGGTTCTGCTCATGCCGGCGGCTTTTGCGTTTAAAATCCCGTTTGCGGTGCCGTTAGCGTATGCGCTTGTATCGACGCCGGTGTGCATGGTGGCGGTTATGTGCGGGACGATCGTCTATTTTATGATGGAGTATGTAAAGAAGGCGGCGCCGGGGCTTTCGGGAAAAGGGCTTTCCGGGATCATGAGCCAGAGTTCGGAGTATTTAAAACAGGTATTCCAGAATAAGGAGATGTGGATCATCATCGCAGCGTTCCTGATCGCGTTCCTGGTGGCTTATACGATCAGAAGGCAGTCGGTGAACCATGCCTGGAAGGTGGCCGCCGTGGCAGGAGCGGTGATCAATGCGGTGGTCAATATCGTGGGGGACATCGTCTTTGGTGTCCATACGTCCTACACATCCCTGGCGGCAGGAAGCGTGGCGGCAGTTGTCGTCGGGCTTGTGCTGGAGCTGATGTTTTTTGCAGTTGATTATACGAAAAGTGAGAACCTGCAGTATGAGGACGATGAATATTATTATTATGTTAAGGCAGTGCCGAAGCTGTCTGTTGCGAAGCCGGAAAAGACGGTGAAGAGGATCAGCGGCCGGCGTGAGACGGAGATTATGGATACGGAGTCCGTAAGGAACAGAAGGCGCGAAGGAGCAGCGCATCCGGACAGAGGAGGCGTGCGGCCAGCGGCAAGAGGCAGCTCGGAGCATGGCAGGGGGACATCAAAGCTTCATTAGGTTTTACATAGTTGATTTCATGAAAAGGAGGTGAGAGAATGGAACAGAGGATTTCACAGATATTGGAAAAATATGTGTCAGGTGTTTATTTCCCTGAGATACATCTGACAGATGTTGTGGAAGTCCTGATCCTGACATTTCTGATCTATCAGGTGATCATATGGATTAAGAATACAAAGGCGTGGATGCTTCTGAAAGGGATATTAGTGCTCGCCGGTTTCATTCTGCTTGCTATGATTTTTCAGATGAATACGATTCTGTATGTAGCGAAGAATGCGGTTGCGGTCATGGCGACAGCGGCGGTGGTCGTCTTCCAGCCGGAGCTTAGGAGGGCGCTTGAAAAGCTGGGAGAGAAGCAGTTCTTTTCCTCAGTTGTTCCTTTTGAAGCATACCGGGAGCGTGAAAAGTTCAGCGAAGAGACGATGGAGGGCATCATTGATGCCTGTTTCAGCATGGGCCGTGTGAAGACGGGGGCACTGATCGTTGTGGAGCGGGCGATCCATCTGACTGAGTATGAGAGTACAGGAATCTATATGGACTGTCTCGTATCCATGCAGGTGCTGATCAATATTTTTGAGCACAATACTCCGCTGCATGACGGAGCCATCATTATCCGGGGCGATAGGATCGTGTCCGCGACCTGCTATCTCCCGCTGTCGGATAATATGGGACTTAGCAAGGAGTTAGGAACCAGGCACAGGGCGGCAGTAGGGATGAGCGAGGTAAGCGATGCGCTGATCATCGTTGTATCCGAAGAGACGGGGGCAGTGTCTGCAGCCAGCGGCGGATTTTTGGACCGCGATATTACAAGGGATGAGCTTAGGAGCCATCTGCAGGGTATCCGGAACAGGAAGACGGAGCCAAAGAAACTGACAGCATTTTGGAAAGGAAGGCTTAAACATGGAAAAAAGACTGATGAATAATATTGGTCTTAAGATATTAGCCTTTTTTGTAGCTTTTATGCTGTGGATAATGGTGGTTAATATCGACGACCCGGTAACACATAAGACATTTTCAGACATCCCGGTCTCGGTGATAAACGAGGAGGTCCTTGCAAAAGCTCAGCAGCCGCAGACCTACCAGATCGTGGATAATACGCAGGCCGTGGATGTGACGGTCACGGCCAAGAGAAAGACGCTCAATAAGATCAAAGAGAAGGATATCATCGCGGTGGCGGATATCAAGGAGCTTACGCTGGATACGCAGATCCCTATAGATATTACGATCAGCGGCTTTGAGGAACGGTATGACAACGCCCAGGCCAACCCGCGCAATCTCCAGATCAAGCTGGAGGATGAGGAGACGAAGCGCTTCCCGATTGTTCCGACGACTACGGGGACAGTGCGTGACGGATTTGTGCTGGGAGATATACAGGCAATGCCGGAGAAGGTATCTATCCGCGGGCCGAAGTCTGTCATTGCGGAGATCAGCAGGGTGGAGGCCTCTGTGAGCGTATCCGGGCTTTCTAAGGATGCTATCCTTGATTCAGAGCTTGTTTTGTATGATTCGAATAATAATGTCATCGACCAGAACCTTCTTTCCAACAACCTGGGAACAGAAGGCGTGGGTGTCAGTGTGCAGATCCTGAACACGAAGAGTATCCCGCTGGAATTTGATACTTCCTGGATAGAGACGGCGAGAGGATATGAGTTTACAGGGATTACGTACGAGCCGCAGACGGTACAGATTTCCGGAGAGCGGGAGGACATGGGCAGTATAACCTCTCTTCGTGTGCCGGCATCGGCGCTGGCAGTGACGGATGTCATGGAGAAGACAGAAAAAGTCATCGACGTGTCAGAGTATCTGCCGGACAATATCCGGCTGGCAGATGAAAACGCCGGCTCGGTGGTGGTGACGATCTCTGTGGAAAAGGACGGGACGAAATCTTACGACATCACCGTAGGCTCCATTATGATCAATAATCTGTCGGAAGAGCTTACGATGAGTTATGCGACAGCGGACGCGCTGGAGCTTCAGGTGCGCGGGCCGAAGGAGGCGCTTGACAGCCTTTCCCTTGAGCAGGCGATCAGCATTGACCTTAAGAATTACACGACGGACGGAACCTTTGACGTGCCTGTAGCCGTAAAGCTTCCGGAGGGATGCTTCCTGGAGAAAGAGGTAAAGGTGAGAGTTGTTTTGAGTATGAAAGAATAGGACAGAGAGAGGAAAGATATGGTCAGAAAAAAAGTGACGATTTATAATCCGACCGGACTTCACCTGAGACCGGCAGGGATATTCTGCAATATAGCGAATCAATTTGTGAGTAAGGTATCCTTTGAATATGACGACATGACAGCGAATGCGAAGAGTGTCCTCAGCGTGCTGGGAGCATGTATTAAAAAGGGAGACCAGATCACTCTTGTCTGTGAGGGCGAGGATGAAGAAGGTGCCCTGAAAGCTATGGTAGAGGCGGTGGAGAGCGGACTCGGTGAATAGGGGAAAAGACAAGGAGATGGCTTGTGTGAAAACATGGGCCTTCTTTGCTATTCTGATAATGGGGAAGACGGGAGTATACTATGGAGTATCGTGACCAGTTAAAATATATCAAATCACATCAGTACGAAGAGAGAAGGCCGGAAAGGGGGAGGCGCAGAAAGAAAAAAAGGAGGCAGAAGGCCGGCAGGGGAAGAACGGGGGCGTTTGACAGCCTTTTGTGGCTTGTGCAGGCGGCAGCTACCGTATTTTTTCTTGCGTCTATGGCAATCCTGGGAATCTTGCCGGGAGCATACATGGCCGGGGCGGGCGTCCTGCTGATATTCCTGCTCCTGATTGTAAGGAGTATGCAGAAGCGTGCGGCAAAGAGCAGGAACCGGCGAAGCTCAGGAAAATTACTGTCGCTTGTCACCAGCGTGCTTTTGATCCTGGTGGGATTTTATGGATTTAAGGTGAATGATGCGTTGGATAAGATAGCGATCGGCGACGAGCGCGGCGGATATGGAACGGAGCATGCGCTGCCGGTGACAAGCCGGCCTTTTAACGTATATATCAGCGGCATAGACGTATACGGAGATATCAACCAGGAGAGCCGTAGCGATGTGAACCTGATCGCGTCGGTCAATCCGGGAACCCACAAGATACTGCTGACGACAACGCCGCGGGACTATTACGTGAGGATTCCGGGAGTGTCCGGGGAGGAGCGGGACAAGCTCACCCACGCCGGTAATTACGGCGTGGATACTTCCATGGCGACCCTTGAGGAGCTTTACGGCACAGAGATACCGTTCTATATCCGGGTGAACTTTACATCCGTTGAGGAGATTGTAGATGTGATGGGCGGTATTGACGTGGAGTCTGAACTTTCATTTACGACCAGCAAAGCTGCGGGCGAGATTGTGGAAGTGAAGGAGGGCATGAACCATTTCAACGGAAAGCAGGCGTTGGCTTTCGTCAGAGAGAGAAAGGCGTTGGCTGACGGGGACAACCAGCGGGGGAAGAACCAGCAGGCGCTTTTGTCCGCCCTGATCAAAAAGACAGTTTCGCCTATGATCATCTTTCATGCCAATGAGATGATCGGAAGCGTGGCAGGCAATGCGGACACGAACCTGTCGGAAGCGCAGATCAAGTCGCTGATCCGGATGCAGGTGAGCCAGATGAAGGGCTGGGAGATTGAGTCCGTTGCTGCCGAAGGAGACGGAAGCGGGAAGCAGTATTGCTATTCTTACCAGGGCGGGCCGCTGTACGTGTCTGTGCCCGATGAAAGTTCCGTGGAGAAGATAAAGAAGAAGATGAAGCTTACACTTGGAGAATAGATGTTGGAAAAATAATCTTGTAGACAAAAAAATTAAGATAAAGTAGAATGATGTCAGACATCTGGTATGCCTTTCCGAACAAATATCTGCCGCCGGGCAGGACATTTTACTTAAGGGGAGCCGGATACGGCTGACACAGGCGGAGGGATAAAGAGATGAAAAATGCAGCATTAGTCATTATGGCAGCGGGAATCGGAAGCAGGTTCGGCGGAGGGATCAAGCAGTTAACGCCGGTAGGGCCAAACGGGGAGATCATTATGGATTATTCTATCCATGATGCCCTGGAAGCCGGGTTCAATAAAGTAGTATTCGTGATCCGAAAGAGCCTTGAGAAGGAGTTTAAGGAGATCATCGGGAACCGTATCGAGAAGATCGTGGATGTATCCTATACTTATCAGGAGCTTGAGGATGTTCCGGAAGTTTTCAAGGGGAAGTGGCCGGACAGGGTGAAGCCCTGGGGGACCGGCCAGGCGATCCTTAGCTGCAAAGGGGTTGTAAAGGAGCCGTTTCTTGTGATCAATGCTGATGATTATTACGGAAAGGAAGCGTTCCGGGTAATCTATGATCATCTTTCAAAAGGACAGAGGATGGGGGCAGAGGATGTCGGTTCCAGTATTCTTCATATCTGTATGGCAGGGTTTGTGCTGAAGAACACGTTGAGCAGCAACGGCGCTGTGACCAGGGGAATCTGCAGCGTGGATGAGAATGGTATGCTTACGGATATTGAAGAAACCTATGATATTGTCAGAAGCGAAGGATGCGCAAAAGCCTGCCGGGGCGGCGAGAGCCTGGAGCTTTCCCTCGACTCCACGGTGTCGATGAATATGTGGGGGCTTCCGGCAGAGTTTCTTTCTGAGTTGGAAGACGGCTTTTATGAATTCCTTTCCGGGCTTGATGCGAAGGAGCTGAAAAAAGAATACCTCCTGCCGCAGATCATCGGCGGCATGGTCCAGAATAAGAAGGCGAAGGTTAAGGTACTCCCTTCCCATGACAGATGGTTCGGGGTTACTTATAAAGAAGATAAGGAGGCGGTTGTAAAAGCAGTCAAAGACCTTGTGGACAGGGGGATCTATCCGGAAAAGCTGTTTGGCAGATAGAAAAAACAGTACGATCAGGGGAGATGAATCATGAGATTACAAAAGGTTAAGAAGGTTCTGGCGGCAGTTCTGGTGGGAAGTATGGTCAGTACACTGCCCGTCAGTGCCGCGGAGGAAAAAGCACTGCCCGGCACAGGCAGCCAGGAAAGCCTGAAAGCAGACGGAGCGCCCGGTGTGACAGAGCCGGAGGGAAGCAAAGAACTGTCCGGGGAGGCCGCGCCGGAGAATGATAACGGACGATACGGCAGCAAAGTGCCGGAGGGTGACAATGATCTGGCTGGCGAAGCTTTGGCGGGGAGTGGATCGTCGGAAGAGAGTGACGCTTTGGCGGATAGTGAAAGGGAGGAAAGTGAAGCGCTGTCTGAGGATGAGACGATTCTTAGCGGGGATGCTAAACCGGATGAGAGAACCCGGTCCATCCTTGACGAGTACAGCATGTGGCTTAGGCAGATGAGGGCGCAGGCAGTGGGAAGCTACAGTTCAGAGCTTGCGAAATTCCCTGCGTCTTATCAGACTTATCTCAAGCAGCTCCACGAAAAGCATCCTAACTGGATCTTCGTGGCAGTGAACCGGGATCTTGACTGGAATGATGTCGTGGCGGCGGAAAGTGTTTCCGGCTCTGCTAAAGGGACGAACCGGAGCCTTCTTCCAAAGACTTCGGACGGGCTTTTGCTCAGCAAGGCGAAGACCGATTACAATGCCGCCAAGGGCACATATATTGCCAAGGACGGTTCTGCGTGGGTTTCCGCGAGCAGGCCGGCGGTGGCGTATTATGCAGACCCAAGGAATTTCCTGACGGATAATTATATTTTTATGTTTGAGGCTTTGAACTACGATCCGGGTTACCACACCCTGCAGGGCGTGCGAAACGTCCTTAGCGGGACGGATCTTTACGGGGATAAGAAGATTACTTATATAAAGACGAACGGCAAGAAGACGACGCTTGATATGACTTACGAGGAGGCAATCTTTGCGGCAGGAGCAAAGAACAAGATAAGCCCGTTGTTCCTTGCGGCCAAGATCCGCCAGGAGACCGGCGCGAAGCTCTCTAATGGAAGCATCAGCGGCAATTATTCCTACGGGGGCAAATCTTACAGAGGTTACTATAACTACTACAATATCGGGGCGTATTCGACGACTGGCTCGGCCATCGCAAACGGGCTTACCTTTGCCAAGGGAGGGGCGGATAAGCTAAAGAGCTACAAAAGACCGTGGACTTCTCCGGTGCTTGCCATCGACGGGGGTGCGGAGTATATCGTGAAATCCTACATTTCCAGAGGACAGAACACGGTGTATTTCCAGCGGTTCAACACTATCTCGTCCCCCTATTACCAGCATCAGTATATGCAGAATCTTACGGCGGCGGCATCGGAGGCGAAGTCAACCTATAATTCCTACAGCAAGATGGGGATTTTGAACGATGCTTTTGTTTTTTATCTTCCGGTGTATAAAAATATGCCGTCACCGTCCAGTAAGGTTGCGATCAAAAAATCAGTAAAGACAGGAAAGACGACAGCGTCTTCCGTGATGCGGAACGTCCCGTCAGCCTCAGGTTCTTCGGTCATGACCATTCCTGAGGGAAAGAAAGTTACAGTTTCCGGAGCGGAGTACACGCAGATGAGTGTTTCTGTCACAAGTCAGGAGAAGTATCCGTACTGGTTCAGGGTGACTTACGGCGGGAAGACAGGGTATATCCCTTCCAGATATATTAAGATGGATACGGACAGCACGCTGAAGGAAGGCGGGGAAAAGCAGCTCAGTGTGTCGGGAGCAGGCAGCGCAGAGAAAATCTACTATGAGTCGGGCAATCCGGCAGTTGCCACAGTGAGCAGCACCGGGAAGGTTACCGGCGTTAAGGCAGGAAAATGCGATATCTATGCATTTTCAGGCTCCGGAAAACGGATGGATGCCGTGGGCATTTCTGTGAGCGGGACGTCTGCCGGGCTTTCGAAACCGAAGCTTGTATCGGCAGCCAACAGCAAGTCCGGGATAACCGTAAAGTGGAAAAAGGTATCCGGAGCCAAGGGCTACTACGTGTACCGGAAGACATCGGGAGGAAGCTATAAAAAGCTGAAAAACCTCACTTCAGCCGAGACGGTGAAATATACGGACAAGACTGTCCAGGCGGGAAAATCCTACACCTATACCATTAAGGCATATAAGGATGGCAGGACAAGCAGCCACGATAAGGCAGGGCTTACCGTCCGAAGGCTCACTACACCGGTTATGGTGTCCGCTTCCGGTACAGCATCCGGGATCAAGGTAAAATGGAAGAAGGTAAAAGGCGCGGCCGCATACGAGGTTCTCCGCAGGGAGAAGGGCGGAAAGTACAAAAAGATCGCGTCGGTAAAGAGCGGCAAATTAACTTATACAGATAAAACCGCGGAAAAAGGCAAAACCTATTCTTACACGGCAAGAGCCGTAAAGGGTGCGGATAAAAGCACCTGCTCAGATTCAGGAGTACAAGGAAAACGCAGATAAATGTCGGATTTTAAGGAAAATCAGCGGTAAAACAGATAGAAAATCGACAGTATCCCTCTTATTGCTTGAAATAAGGGGGATATTCGTTTATAATATTGTAAGCTATAACTATAAGTATGTCCCGGAGGCGCTATGAAAAAGCATCTGTATAAGTTTGAGACAACCATGTGGCTGTCGATAAAATTTGTGTTCTATATCCTGTTAATGTACGCTTTCCTGCACATCATGGGAAAGGATAATATCGGTCTTACCAGACTGTCGCGAATGTTAGGTATCACGGTATCTACATTTGCCGTGGTTGGGCTTTTGTTCCTGTCGGTTTACGGAAGATATGACGTGGGCAGGAGAAAGAGCAAGCCTATCATCTATTCCCTGGCGCTGGCAGTGGCGTGCACGGATATCATCACGTATATGCAGGTGATGATCATGAGGACCAACCAGCCGAATATCTACGGCTTCCGTTTTTTGAGCCTGGGGCTTCTTGGGATTGCATTTCTTGTACAGACTGGGATCATTATCTTTTTTGCCTATTTCGGGAACTGGCTTTTTTTCCTCATCCATGAGCCGGAGAAGTGCTGTGTCATCACGTCTTCCCAGAGGAGCCTGGATGAGATCGTGTTTGCCATGCAGCGGTTTAAAAAGCAGTATCAGGTCTCCTCGGTCCTTGATTACCGCAGCGACCGGCTGAAAAAGCAGATTAAGGCGGCGCAGACAGTGTTTGTCTACGACGTTCCGGTGGAGGCGCGCACGGATATCATGCGCCTGTGCTACCGTTATAAGGTCAATGTCTATTTTAATCCGGAGATTGAGGACATCATGGAGCTTGGCGCCAAGCAGTATGTCCTTGACGACGTCTACCTGTTCAACCGCAACGTAAAGTCGCTGACGATGGAGCAGCGCATCATCAAGCGTCTCATGGACATCAGTTTTTCCTTGGTGCTCGGCATCCTGTCCGCGCCCTTCTGGCTGTGCGCCATGGCCGCCGTCAAGCTTGAGGACGGCGGGCCGGTATTGTTTAAGCAGAAGCGGGCAACGATCCACGGCAAGCAGTTCGAGGTATATAAGCTTCGGACCATGAAGCCGAACAATGCCAACCATTCCGTCACCAAGGATGACGACCGGATCACAAAGGTAGGAAAGTTTCTCCGGCGGACGAGGATTGATGAGCTGCCCCAGCTCCTCAATGTGCTTAAGGGGGATATGACTTTCGTCGGGCCGCGCCCGGAGATGCTTAAGAACGTGGAGGAATACACGGAGGAACTGCCGGAGTTCAAGTACCGGCTCAGGGTGAAGGCCGGGCTCACCGGCTATGCGCAGATTACCGGGAAGTATAATACGACGCCGAAGGACAAGCTTGTCATGGATATGATGTATATCGAGCAGTTCAGTATCCTCAAGGATATCCAGATCATTTTCCAGACGGTGATCGTGCTGTTAAAGAAAGACAGCACGGAGGCGTTTGACGGGAAGAATAAGCATTGCCCGTATAAATTTGTAAAGTGGGATGAGAAGAATCATGATAACAAAAATTAAACTTGCAGTGATAAAGACAGGGATTTTTGGGCTGAATGCAGTGTATGCCGTATTCAAGCTTCTGCCTTCGCAGCGGAAGGTGACGATGTTGAGCCGCCAGGATAACACGCCTTCCGATGAGTTCCGCATGATCAAAAAAGGAATAAACCTGCGGGATAAAAGTGTGAAAGTCGTGTTTTTGTGCCATACTTTAGACGGAGGGGTTAATTCAAGCATCAAAGATAAGGTAAAGTACGGGTTCCATATGTTTACTCAGATGTACCATATCGCTACTTCGCAGGTGGTCATCCTGGATACTTACTGTATGGTGGTCAGCATACTGGACCATAAAAAGGAGCTTAAGGTCATCCAGATGTGGCATTCCATGGGAACCATGAAAAAGTTCGGCTATACGGCGCTGGATACGAAGGAGGGCAGCAGAAGCGAGCTTGCCTATGCGATGAAGATGCACAGGAATTATGACTATATTTTCGCCAGCGCAGACAGCTACAAAGATCACCTGGCCAAAGGCTTTAACTGCGATGAGAAGAAGATCCTGACGATGCCGCTGCCGAGGCTTGACCTTCTCCACAGCGAGAAGTATGCCCGGAAAGTGAAGGACAGGATCTACGAGGCATACCCGGCCCTTAAGGATAAGCCGGTCATCCTCTACTGCCCGACCTTCCGCAAGGAGGAAGAGGAGTTTGTGCGGGCGCTTAAGGCGCTTACCCAGGCGGTGGACAAAGAAAAATATAATTTTGTGGTGAAGCTCCATCCGCTGTCGAAAGCCAGGGCGGACGGCCCGGCCCTTTACGCGGACGGCTTTTCAAGCTTCGAGATGCTGTTCGCCGCGGACTATGTGGTCAGCGACTATTCCTGTATCGTGTATGAGGCGGCAGTGCGGGGGATCCCCCTTTATTTCTACAATTTTGATATGGAGCTTTACACCGATGGGCGGGGGCTTGCACTGGATTATGAGCGTGAGGTTCCAGGGCCAGTATCCGGGGATGCTAAAGCGATAATTGCGGCTATTGAATCAAAGGAGTATGATATGGAGGCGCTGAAAGCTTTTGCGGACAAATATGTATCTCCGGTCAGACACGCCACAAAAGATATCGTAGACTTTGTGTTTACCCTGATGAAGGAGTAAGGATATAGAAGAATTAAGAATATGGAGGAGAACCATGAACAGAGTATTTCGAGAGGACTTGGAAGCGATCATTGAGGAGGATATCCCCTGGGGGAAATTAAATGGGCGGACGGTGCTCATCACCGGGGCCAGCGGCATGATCGGCACGTATATGCTGAATGTGCTGACTATGCTTAACGAAAAGTACGGTTACGGGATACGTGTGCTTGCCATGTTAAGGAATGCATCGAAGCTTCCGGAGGAGATAAGGGGGCGGGACGATGTAGAGATCATATCCCATGACGTGACAGAGGCCATCGCACTTCCCGGGGATGTACACTATGTGATCCATGCGGCCAGCCCGGCCAGTCCGCTGATCATGCAGGATAAGCCGGTGGAGACGATCGCGGCCAACACCCTTGGGACATATAACACGCTTAAGCTTGCGAAGGAGAAAGGGGCGGAAGGGTATCTGTTCATTTCTTCCAGGGAGATTTACGGCCAGCCCGAGGAAGGACAGGAATTTTTCTATGAGGATACCTACGGGTTTGTGGATCAGCTCAATCCCCGTTCCTGCTATTCCGAAGGGAAGAAGGCAGCGGAGACGATGTGTGTCTGCTACCGCGAGGAGTATGGGCTGAATGCGAAGATCGCCAGGCTTGCCCATACCTATGGCCCGGGCATGTCCATTTATGACGGGCGGGTGCAGGCGGATTTCCTGAAAAATGTATTCCATAATGAAGATATCGTGTTAAAGAGCGAAGGGACGGCAGTGCGTACCTACACCTACATCGCAGACGCGGTGTCGGGGCTTTACCGGATCTTATTAGGCTCTGAGGATATGGTGTACAATATCGGCAACGAGGACGGCAAGGTATCGATCCGCCAGCTTGCAGAGATTATGGTGGATATCTATCCGGAGCGAGAGCTTAAGCTTGTGTTTGACATCCCGGAGGGCGGCACGAAGGGAACAGCGCCTTATACTCTTGGGATATTGAGCAGCGAAAAGCTCCGGAAGATCGGGTGGAGCCCGAAGTATCCGGTAAAGGAAGGCTTTAAGCGGACGTTAGAGTTTTTAGAGATAGAAGAGGAAGAAAGACATGAGTAAGAATGTTGCGATTATTTTTGCGGGAGGTGTCGGGGCGCGGATGGGTTCCGGGCTCCCGAAGCAGTTTATTGAGGTAAACGGGAAGCCGATCATTATCCATACGCTTGATATTTTTGAGGAGCACCCGGATATTGACGAGATCTATGTATCCTGTAAGGAAGAGTATATCCGGAAGTTGTCGAAGCTGGTACAGCGCCACATGATCTCCAAAGTAGAAAGAATTGTGCCCGGCGGCGTCACCGGGCTTGATTCCATCTACAATGCCCTCCAGGCGGCGAGGGAGCACAATACGCCGGATGCGGTGGTGCTGATCCATGACGGGGTGCGTCCGTGTATCACAAAGGAGCTGATCGACGAGGACTTATCCTGCGTCAGGAAGAATGGGACGGCCATCACCTGCACGCCGCTTTACGAGACGCCGGTGATCTGCCGGGACGGGAAAAGTATCGATGAGATACCGTCCAGGGCTGACTTTTACACGGCACAGGCGCCCCAGTGTTTCAGGCTCGGGGATGTTTTGGAAGCCCATGCCCTGATGCGGAAGGATAACCCGGGGTATGAGGGCATCGTGGATACCTGCTCCATGATGAAAAAGCTTGGGAAGGAAGTCACTTTAGTGGAAGGCCCAAGGGGCAATATCAAAGTTACGACACCGGAGGATCTTTATACGTTCCGTGCCATGATACAGTACAGGGAGACAGAGCAGATCTTCGGGTTCGGCACGAGAGAAGTACCAAGCAGGCTGAGAAAATAGCGCCGCTACAAGGAGGAAACTAAAGTGTTTACGAGTGCAAAGTATGTTCTGAGTGAAAATTACCAGAACTTTCATCGAATTGTGTCGATTTCAAAGTATGAGCTGCTGGCGGATATGCGTGAGAGCAAGCTGGGCGTATTTTGGAATTTTGCGAATCCGGCCATCCAGGTGATGACGTACTGGTTTGTGTTCGGGTATGTGTTTAACCGGAAAGACGTTGACGGAATCCCGTATCTGGTGTGGATGCTGGGAGGAATGGTCGTGTGGTTTTTTGTAAGCCCGTGTATTACTGACGGGTGTAATTCGGTTTACCGTAAGGTAAATGTTATCACGAAGATGAAATTCCCGGTCAGTATCCTGCCGATGACGGTAGTCTTAGAGAAGCTGTTTGACCACTGCTGTCTGTTTGTCATCATGGTGGTCATCTTTGCGCTGCAGGGATATTATCCGGATGTGTACTGGCTGGGACTGATCTATTATCTGTTCTGCACGATCATCTTTGCGGTGTCCCTGTCGCTGACGACATCTGTACTTAATATGCTGGCCAGGGATACACGGAAGCTGATTTTGGCCTGCATGCGGCTGCTTCTCTATCTGACGCCGATTCTGTGGAACATCGAAAGGATTGGCGAGGGGAGGGTTTCAAAGATCATTATGTGCAATCCGATCTATTATCTTGTGCAGGGGTACAGGGACTGCTTTTTCTACCACCGGGGGTTTGCGGCATATAGCTGGTCTATGCTGTGGTTCTGGGGAATTACGTTTGCGCTGTTCTTCTTCGGGAGCTACATGATGTATAAGTTTAAAACAAGATTTATCGATATGATATAAGAGGAAATCAGATGGAAAGAGAAACAGCAATTCAATTTAAAAATGTATCAAAGATCTACAAGCTGAAGCGTAAGGACAAGGATGTGAAAAAGGATCAGAAGACCCAATATTTTTACGCCTTAAAAGACATATCCTTCGAGGTGAAAAAGGGGCAGGTCCTTGGTATCCTGGGGACCAACGGCTCCGGGAAATCCACGATGGCATTGGTTCTTTCGGGAATCGCCTCCCCGGATGAGGGGGAGATCTTTGTCAACGGCGAGCAGGCTCTGGTGGCCATTAACACCGGGTTAAACAAGGAACTTACCGGCCTTGAGAATATCGAGCTTAAGGGTGCGCTTTTAGGGCTTACCAAGAAGAAGGTCAAAGAGATCACCGACGGGGTGATCGAGTTTGCCGAGATTGGGGATTTCCTTTACCAGCCGGTGAAGAAGTATTCAAGCGGTATGAAATCGCGCCTGGGCTTTTCCATCAATCTTTGCCTGGATCCGGACATCCTCATCATCGACGAGGCGCTGTCTGTAGGTGACAAAGGCTTTGCCCAGAAATGTCTGGGACGGATGAATGAGCTTAAGGAAGAGGGCAAGACGATCATCTTTATCTCCCATTCCCTTCCCCAGGTGCGTGAGTTCTGCGACACGGCAATGTGGCTTGAGGGCGGCAAGATGAAGGAGTACGGGGCGATCGAGGAAGTGTGCGATCACTACGCCGAGTATATCGAGTACTGCCATACGCTGACCAAGGCGGAGAAGAAGGCAGAGCGGGAGGAGAAGTTTAAAGAGAGGATAATCAAAAACCGGAAGGTCGGGCTGATCGACCGGCTGTTCGGGTAGGAGAATAGTTTCAGACAGAAAGAAGGTTGAGAAAGATGGACGTACAGGCAATTCTTAATAATGTGAAGGAAGTAGGGATAAAAGAGACTTACAATATCTCCAGAAAGAGGAAGCAGGAGAGGCTCACGGACCACAAGGTTGCAGTGCTTTTGCGGCAGATGCTTTCAGAACTTGCAAAAAAGACATCCTCGAAGGAGACAGCCGCACTGATGATCAAGGGTGCGGGAGCCAAAGAAGATGACGAGGTAAGGGCAGTGCTTCGAAAGCTTGACAAGATGAAAGTCAAAGGATACCGCAGCGGGATGAAGCGGGTGTATATCAAGGAGATCCTCCCTATGGTGTACGATGATTTCAAGAGCTTCCATATTGAGAAGGTTGCCCTGTTCATGCAGCCCAGAAGCGGCCTGAACCAAAGCTGCAAGTATATATACAATAAGCTTAAGGAAGACGGCGAGTATAAGGTTATCTTAAGGGAGCTCCACCGGGGTGAGGTGGATGTATCGGAGTATTGGAAGAATACGGAAAAACTTATGGCCGAGATGGGAACGGCGAAAGCGGTGTTCGTCCATGAGTCAGACAGCCTTTTCGGGTATCTTGATATCAGGGAGGAGACGAAGGTCATCCAACTCTGGCACGGCTGCGGGGTATTTAAAAAGATTGGCCTTAGCACCAGCGGAAAGAAGAATTTCAAGACCCAGGAGGATCATGAGGAGTATCCGGAATACAACAATTATTCCATCGTTACCATTGCAAGCCCGGAGCTTTCCTGGGTATTTGAGGAGTTTATGGGGATCAGCAGGGAGGAAGGGATCATACAGCCTGTCGGTGTGAGCCGGACGGATGAATTCTTCGATGAAGAATATGTAAGGAACTGCTACCAGACACTGTATGAGACAATCCCGGCGGCCAGGGGGAAAAAGGTCATTCTTTACGCGCCGACTTACCGGGGCGTGGGCAGGAAGCGGATATCGCCGGATGAGCTGGATGTAAAGAAGTTTTATGAGGAACTTGGGGATGAGTATATCCTGATCTTTAAGCATCACCAGACAGCGATAGAGGTGCCAGAGATCCCGGAGCCTTACCGGGATACCTTCGCTTACGATATGACAAGAGGGAAGGGGATGTCCATCAATGACCTGATGACGGTGGCGGATATCTGTATTTCTGACTATTCGTCTCTTGTGTTTGAGTACGCGCTGTTTGAGCGTCCGATGCTCTTTTATGTCTACGACCTTGAAGAGTATATCGATGAGCGGGGACTTTATTATGACTTTGACGAGATCACGCCGGGGCCGCTGTGCCGGACGAACGAAGAGATGATCGATTATATTAAGCACGTAGATGAGAGATTTGACCGGCAGGAGGTCGCCGACTTTAAGAACCGGTTCATGTGCTGCTGTGACGGCCATGCGACAGAGCGTATACTGAAATTCATGGAAGAATAGGAAGGGTGCAAAAAGATGAAAAGGATATTGACTTACGGGACGTACGATCTGCTCCACTACGGGCATATCCGCCTGCTGAAGCGGGCGAAGGCGCTGGGAGATTATCTGATCGTTGCCATCTCCACTGAGCGGTTCAACGAGATTAAGGGGAAGAAAGCCTACCACAATTATGAGACGCGAAAAGAGATGCTGGAGGCGGTCCGCTATGTGGATCTGGTGATCCCGGAGGATGACTGGGACCAGAAGAGAGACGATGTGCTGAACTATCATGTGGATACAGTCGTGATGGGAAGCGACTGGGTCGGCCATGAGAAATTCGAGAATCTGAGAGATATCTGCGAGGTCGTATATCTGGACAGGACGGACGGGATATCGACGACGAAGATCAAAGAAGAGTTACATTTGCCGGAGCATAATTTATATTCAAAATAGCTTGACATAGCGAATTGATGGAGGAAAAAATGAAGATTGGGATTATATCGATTAATATGTACTCAAAAGGGCTGAATTTCGCCTGTCCGTTGCACAACTATGCTTTCCAGCAGTTTTTGCTGAAAAACGGGATTGAAAGTACGGTGATCAGCTATAAGCCGATATATTTTAATAACTTTGACCTGCGGCATCCTTATGATTACTATGAGAAGATGTGCGCGGATTTTGCGGCGCGGGGGAAAAGCATAACGGAACCTGAGGAGTGGGAACGGATCACGCATCTTCGGGAAGCGTGGAAGGACTTATATGAGGAGCGCGAGAGGCGTTATGATAAGTTCCAGAATTTTATCGAGAAAAATTACGTAAAAACGGAGGAGTGCTACGACAGTGATCTTCTGGAGATCAAAGATCCAGGATTTGACTGCTATATCTGCTGTACGGATGTCCTGTGGAAGCAGGAGCCGAATATAGGCTTTGACCGGGGCTTTTTCCTTGCCAGCAAAGCCATGGAGAACAAGTGGAAGATTTCTTACGCGGCAAGCCGCGGAGTTTACCACAGCAGGACAGAGGAGGATGAAAAGACCTTCCTTCATTATGTACAGGATATTGACGCGATCTCCGTGCGGGAAGAGAGCCTTAGGGATTATCTTGAGGAAAATATAGACAATGAAGTGACGATGGTCATAGACCCGGTCCTTCTCCATGAAAAAGAATTTTATGACAGGATCTTAGTAAAGCCGGAAGAGGAACACTATCTGTTTTTATATTACGTTATGGAAAAGGCGAAGGATACGATAGATCAGGCCGTCAAATATGCGCGGGCGCACAATCTTAAGATCGTGGAGATTACGGACCGGCCGTTAAAAGACGGGCGCCTTTCGGAGTATGAAGGCATTGAGCGGATATACAACTATGATATGGGTATCGAGGAATGGCTGGGTTACATCAAATATGCCGATTGTGTCTTTACGAATTCGTTCCATGCCTGCTGTTTCAGTATCCTCTTTGAAAAGCAGTTCTATGCCGGATACCGCCATGGGGATAAGGTGACCCATGTCCTTGAGATGTTTGGACTTAGCGAGCGCAGGATCAACGGGGCGAGTGATATCCTGACGGTGCCTCTGCCGGATATTGATTATACGAAGGTAAGGCCGCTAATGGAGCAGAAAAGGAAGGAGTCAGCGGAATTCATCCTGTCGGCGATCCGCCGCATGGAGACGGGTGAGCGTCCGCCCCGTGATTATGAATGGTGGAAGAGAAGGCTCCAGTATAAAGTATATGTAAACAGCGGCATTTTCCCGGATCTCGGGCGGGGGACTTACGAGGATTCCAAGGGGGAAGTGAAAGAGCTGCTCACTGGTTCCTGGGAGTTCTGGCCGAAGGAACGTGTGATGAACGACGGGCTTTCGCGCTTCAGGAAAAATGAGTTCAGCAGAAAGGGTTATCTGCCGGACGGCTGGAGATTCCGGTTCAGGATCGACAACCGGTGGTTCTGGTATCTGGAAGACGGAACGTTCATGCTGAAAGAAGAATATGATAAAGAAAAACATCCGGCGATCAAAAGATTTTCCGAACGTGACCACATCCCTTACCTTCCGGTGACAGGGATTTCCCTTATGGTCGCGGAAGCTTTATGGAAAGAGGGACAGGCAGAGTATACGGTGATCTATAACGGCGGCCTTAAATCTGACGAGCTGACGTATAAATACGACGGGTCAAAAGGAGAGATCAAGGTGTTAAAGACGGGTTCTGTCGAGTACCGGTTAGATAAGCCTGTCGTTAATGACGGGCAGGCAAGACTGATCAAGAACCGGTTTTCCCATCCGGGATATGAGTTCCTCGGTTGGCAGATGCGGATTAAGGATGATGATCGGTGGTACTGGTATCTGGCAGATAAGACGCTTAAAGCCCAGGCGGAGTATAAAAAAGCCCAGGATGGAGAGAAATACCTGCTTAAGGATGGGACAAGGATTCCTTACCTTCCGGCAAACAGGGTTACGACTGTTGTCTTGGAAGGTGTGTGGGAAGAAAAGCTGAAAACAAAGGTAGTCCGTAAAATAAAGAAGATAAAAGGGGACAAATGATGGGAAACGCAGAAATTATCTTTGAGGTTACAAAGATAGAGTGGGAAAGAATTTTCCTTTCCCTTGAGATCAAGACGAATTATAAAGGAAAAGTAAAATTCCGGTTAGAGAGTCTGGGGAAAATTTTCCGTGATGAAGACGGCGAGAGCATTATCGGGATGAAGATCAAGGACGCTTTCTGGGTGAAAAGCGATAAGATCTCGGACGGCGTATACCGGATTACGGGGAATATCGCGGCGATGAAAAAACGCCAGTTTTTGGACAACGGGCGCTGGAGGATCATGGCTGCGGCGAAGGAAGGGGAATTTGTCTGCTATGCCTCCCACCAGGTAGCCTACCATTTCGACGAGTATTCCCGCATCTTCCGCTACGGAGGAGGTAAGTACGCGTACAATGTATCCTTCAGCTCACTGATGGAGGAAGAAAAATATCTCTGGTTTTATATCAATACCTATTTTATGATCAAGAATGATCACTGGAAGAAACGCCGGTATATCCAGGAGGCGCTGACGGTAAAGGGAAAATTCAAGCGGACGTATATGTATACGGCTATCGTTCTGATGCGGGCCTTTTACCAGTTCTGGTCCCATGTTTTCCCGAAGCGGGGGAAAAACGTGCTGCTTATGAGTGAGACGAAGGACTATCTCTGGGGGAACCTTAAGTTTATCGACGAACGCATACATGAGCGGGGACTGGATAAGAGGTTTAAGATCAGCTATTCCTTCCGCAGGGCGGTGGGAAGCCATATGAGCGCCTTTAGCTGGGCGAAGCTGATATTTAAGATCGCGCAGCAGGATTACATCTTTGTGGATGACTATGTCCCGGTGTTCGGTTTCCTGAATCTGAGGAAGGAGACGAAGCTCATCCAGGTATGGCACGCCGGCGTCGGCTTTAAGTCTGTGGGATACAGCCGGTTTGGAAAGCGCGGCACGCCGTTCCCGTCAGGCTCCTGCCATAAGAAATATGACTATGTGCTGGTAGGGTCAAAGGAGCTTGTGAAAGTATACGCTGAGGTGTTCGGCATCGAGGAGGAAGCCTTCCTCCCGGTAGGCATGCCGAGGCTTGACGGATTCTTAGATGAGCGGACGATCAGTGATTTCCGTAAAGAGTTCTACCAGGAATATCCGGCGCTGAAGGGGAAAAAGCTTATCCTGTTTGCCCCCACATTCCGGGGAGGCGGACAGAAATCCGCCCACTACAATTATTCCTGGCTTGACCTTAAGAAGATCTATGAGTTCTGCGAAGATGAGTATATCTTCCTTGTAAAGATGCATCCCTTCGTAGTCAGGGAGCCTATCGAGATACCGGAAGAATATCAGGATCGGATCATTGATTTTGCCTCATATCCGAATATTAATGATCTGTATTATGTGACGGATATACTGATCACGGATTATTCGTCCAATTATTTTGAGTATTCTCTGATGAGGAAGCCAATCCTATTCTACACGCCGGACAGGGAACTTTATGAGCTTTCCAGAGGTGTCCACAGAAGTGTTAAGGAATGTGCGCCGGGTAAGGTGTGCGATACCTTTGACGAACTGATGGACGCCCTTAAGAATAAGGACTATGAGATTGAGAAAGTCTACCGGTTCGTGGAGGAGAATTTCTCTGATTTTGACGGACATGCTTCGGACAAAGCGATCAACCGGATCTTGCTTCAGGGAGACAGGCGCAGAAAAAAGAAGTAGAGAAGTATACGGAAGGAAAAGGATTACCATGCAGATAAAGAGAAGAAAAGCAGGAGTTATACTGATGAGCCTGCTGCTGGTTTTCACCTCTATGCCGGCCGCGGCCGCGGATACGGATGGGAGTAGTGAGGTACGCACGCAGGATGCGGATGCGTTGGGAGAGATGGAACGGGTCCGGTCAGTGGATGTTTTGGATAAAGAGACGGAGGATCAGGCAGAGGATAGGACGCCGGAGAGTGAAAATACAGACGGCAAAAAAGCTGACAGCACAGACAGGATACCGTCAGATGGAGCAGACGGCACGGATGCAGTCCTTCCTGGACAGGGCAGGGCAGAAGAAGCGTCGGATGGCAGAGACATCACCGCTCTTTCCAACTATGATCTAAGCTCCGGGCAGATCAGCGTGAGATTAAAGGAGGCGCAGGCAGAGTATATCTATACCGGTTCTGCGATAGAGCCGGAGATAGAGGTGGTGCTTTCCGGGGAATATCCGGCGGGAGACGGCCTGTCTGAAAAAGTGATCGGCAAGGAGAATTATACGGTCAGGTATGAAAATAACATTGATGCCGGCGATGCTTCCATCATTGTGACGGGAAAAGACGAGCCGGGGCAGGATGAGCCTGGAAAAGATGAACCCGGGAACGAACCGGATGATGATCCCCAGGGGGATGCCGATGATCTGCAGACAAAGAGTGATTCCCGGGACAAGGATTCTGATCCGCAGACAGAAGATGTCTATTCTAATGATATCTGTACAGGCGTCAGGACAGTGAAGTTCCAGATTGTGCCGGCGGATATCGGCAAATGCGAGCTTAAGGCTCCGAAATCGGTCGACTATACAGGCAAACAGGTTAAGCCGGATGTAGAACTTAAATATGAAGGGAAAAAGCTTGCCGCCAAAAAGGATTACCGGCTTACTTATGCGAATAATACCAAGATGGGCACGGCTGATCTGAAGATTGAAGGTATCGGGAATTTCAAAGGACAGCGGTCGGTAAAATTTACCATCAGGTTCGGCACGCCTGCGCTGAAAGTAACTGCCAGCTATTCTCATATCAAGCTGAAATGGCAGAAGGTGAAAGATGCGGCAGGCTATGTGATCTACCGCAGCACATCGCCGGGCAGCGGTTTCAAAAAGGTAAAGACATGCAAATCCGCATCCCAGACAAGCTTTACCGACACGGGCGTAAAGTTCGGGAAGACTTATTATTATAAGGCGCGCGCCTACAAGAATGTCAAGGTAAAGAAAAAGACAAAAAAAGAATACAGTGTATGGTCTGAGGTTGTCAGCGGAAAGAGACAGCTGACGGCGGTGAAGATCAGTTCCGCGAAGTGTGCTTCTGAGACGACGGCGAAGCTGAGCTGGGGAAAAGTGACCGGAGCCGACGGGTATGAGGTCTATAAGTGTGAGACGAAGAACGGGACATATACTCTAGCCGGAAAGGTAACCGGCGGGAAGGTTTCCTACACGGCGAAAAAGCTTAAGATGGGCGTCAAATATTATTTTAAAGTCCGTGCATATTGCAAATCCGGCGGAAAGGTGAATTATGGGGCGTTTTCCGCGGCGAAGGCAGAGACATTTACAGACGGACAGAGGCTTTATTTCCTGTTCCCGAAGGGGATCCCGACCAAGAAGGCAGAGATGGAGCAGTACCTCGTGACGATCACCGTGCCGATCAAGGATGAAAATGGTGTGCCAAGTACCAAGCAGCTTCGGGTACATAAAGATCTGACCAGGGAATTTATGGGAGCTTTCCAGGATATGTATGCGATCGGTTTCCCGGTCAGGGCAGAGGATACGGATACCTACAACTGGAGGAGCATGGCATCGGGAAAGAACCGGTCGCACCACAGTTACGGATGTGTTGTGGATCTGAACTGGGGGTCCAATCCGATGATCGGCGTGACCGAGGGCCAATACCGGCCCGGCGTTGATCCGTATTCCGTGACCCCGGAGGTGGTAAAGATCTGGAAAGAACATGATTTCTTCTGGGGCGGCGACTGGAAGTCGAGCAAGGATTACATGCATTTTACCTATACAAATCACTAGTGAGAGGGATGTTTGAGGATGAAGTTACTGGGAAAAAGAGGATTGGGGATATTACTGTCATTTATGCTGGCGCTTAGCCTGCCGCTTTGTGCGTCCGCAGCTGACGCGGCTGAAGGGACACCGGCCAAACCGGCGAAGGGCGGGTGGAAATATGTCAAAGGATACAAGCTTTATTATGACAAGAACGGGAAACTGGTGAAGGATGTCAGCCGCCTGATCGGAAAGCAGCCGTCCTATGTCATTAAGGTGAACAAGAAAAAAAACTGTGTGACCGTGTATGCCAAGGACGGCAGGAAGGGTTATATCATTCCGGTAAAGGCATTCCCGTGTTCCGCCGGGAATGCGACGCCGATCACGACTGCGCGCACGCCGTCAAAGTATCGCTGGCACAGGCTCAACGGAAACTGTTACGGCCAGTGGTGTACCCGCATCAAGCAGGGGTATCTGTTCCATTCAGTCATGTACGGAAGGACGACCAATTCGTCTCTGAGCGTTTCAAATTATAATAAGCTTGGCAGGACGGCGTCCCATGGCTGTATCCGCCTGAGGGCCGGAGATGCAAAATGGATTTATGACAACTGTAAGCGGGGGACGAAGGTGATCATCTATAACAGCGCAAATCCCGGTCCTCTCGGGAAACCGAAGGCGGAAAAACTTCCCAGCTGGCACCGGTGGGATCCGACGGATCCTACGGCAAAAAGCCGGTGCAGAAAGAAAGGCTGTCACTAATCTTAATAATCAATTAATAAAACTTAATAATTCCATGCGTTGACAAGACTACAGCCCTTTGTTAAGATAAGATGAGACTAGAAAGAAGGAGAAAAGGGGAAATGCATATGAGAAGAAGATTGAAAGCCATCTGTGCCGCATTGAGCATGATGCTGACTGTCAATCTGGTGGGCCTTGAAGTGACGGCTGCCGGGGTAGATCAGCAGATAACGGGACAGACAGGCAGTGAAGATACTGGAAGCGGAGGTGAAACTCCAGAAGGAGGAACTTCTGGTACGACAACCGGAAGTGATACTGCGACTACGCCTGAAACGGGCAATGGCCAAGATGACGGCTCGGGAGATATCCAGGGTGGAGGCAGTAGTAACGACAGTACGGGTGTGCCTACAGATAACACAGGCAGTGGTGATAACCAGACCGGAGCTACTACAGATTCCACAACCAATCCGACAAATCCCACAACACCGGAACAGCCGGACGCAGGCGCGGCTAATCCTGACGAGGTCGGACCTCAGGCGATTGAAGGCCTTACGGTGAAGTCGGTTGCGGGAAGCAAGGATGAGCTTGAGATTTCCTGGACGGTCAGGCCGGAAGCTACCTATACGCTTAAAGTGACAGATGAGGAAGGCAAAGACGTATTCAACCAGTCTGAGCTGACCAGCGGAAAAGAGAAGGTTAGAGTTGCAGCGGGCAAAAAATATGATATTACCGTTACAGATAATGCCGGGGAGAATCCCAACACCCTGACGGTTCCCGCTATTTTACTGACAGCACCGGCTGTGAAGGCGACGCAGGACGGGGATTCTGTAAAGCTTACCTGGGGTGCGGTGGCCGGAGCTGAAAGCTATGACGTTACCTGCGGCAGTAAGACAGAAAAGGTTGCGGGAACTTCCTATACGCTGGATGATGCTTCAGGAGTAGCTAAGATCAGCGTAGTAGCTGTCCGCACATTTAAGGATGCCCAGGGGAAGGATATCGTATATAAATCTGCGGCGGGAGAGGCTGTCCTTGTGGAGAAACCGGGTAAGGTGGAAGATCTTACCGGTATTGACGGAGAGAAGTCCGCGATTCTGACATGGGAAAAAGTAAAAGGTGCAACCTCTTATCTTGTATATAGATATAACAGCTCTGACAAGAAGTGGGAAGTGCTTAAGAAAGGCCTGACAAAGCTGACCTATACCGATAAAAAGCTGTCTGAAGGCAAGAAGTATAAGTATCGCGTGGCTGCAGAGAATAAGGGCGGTATAGGAGATTATTCTGACACACTTACTATCAGCGTGAAAAAGACACCGTCTGAGGATAAGCCGCGTTCCATCGGCTATAAGGCAACGGTTAAGTCGAGAGCTCCGCTTTTTGCTACCAAGAAAGGCACAAAGAGAGTAAAATACCTGAATAAAGGAACAAGCGTTACGACTATCGATTACGGTAACGGCCGTTACCAGATCAAGCTGTCAAACGGAAAGACTTACTGGCTATCAAAGGACAGACTGACTTTCCGTGCAAGTATCTGGACGACAAAGGATTATTCGACAAAGGCGAAGGAAGATTTCGTGAACAAGAAGGGCTATAAGAGTCCGTCGAAGTACCTGATCTGGATCAGCCAGTATACACAGAGAGTAATTATCTATCAGGGTTCCAAAGGGAAATGGAAGATGATCCGTAACTGCCGCTGTGCGACAGGCACACATCTTCATATGACACCGAAGGGAGTACATAAGATCACCTACAAGGAAAAGGGATGGTTCTACAAGACAACCTACGAGAAACCGATTGTCCACTTCCAGTCCCAGAATTCTTTCCACTCCCGGATCAAGAATTACAAGGGCGGGTATGCAGATGCTACCATCGGAAGACCAAGATCTAAGGGATGTGTACGTCTCTATGATGAGGATATCAACTTTATCTATAAGAAATGCCCGAAGGGAACTACCGTAGTATCCTATTAAAAACAGAGAAGAAATATTATGGGGCTGTTGCAAAAGTAGGTGAATAATCTACCGGAGCAACGGCTCCATTTTTAT
>CANAPP010000032.1 GCA_947363565.1 uncultured Lachnospiraceae bacterium
CCAAGGGGAATCGAACCCCTGATTCCAGCGTGAGAGGCTAGCGTCTTGACCGCTTGACCATGGAGCCATATCTCGTACTTGCTTATCATAGCAAATATCGCCCCAAAAAGCAAGCACTTTTTACAATTTTTTCAAAAATTTTATTCATCCTTCGCCCTCAGTGACGCCACGTACTTTTCCGGCACCATAATGGATAGCTGCTGCTTCTCATTGCGGATGCTGACCTCGTCGTGAGAGCCGCCGTATTCGCCGTCTAACGTCCACGGGATCTCCTCCAGCGATTCGAAGGTGATCTCACCGCTTTTAAACGTATACATATACTTTGTATCTATCTGCTCGATAAGAAGCGCAGCCACGATCTCCTGAAGCTCCAGCGGATTCTTCGGGGTCTTGATCAGCGTCACCTCAAACAGGCCATCGTCGAAGACAACCTGCTTTCCGATCATGCTCCGGAAACCGCCGACAGACCGGGAATTCGTCACCATCCCAAAGATGAACTCATCCTCGATACTCTCGCCGTCATGGGTGAACTTGATCCGGTAGGACGGCACATTAAACAGCCGTTTCGTCCCCTCCAGGACATAGGCCAGATGCCCCAGCACATTCTTTGCCTCCTGCCTCGTCTCGTAGGACACGTCCGTAAAAAGCCCAAAAGCCGCGATATACACGAAGATGTCATCATTGAACCTGCCCACGTCACAGGGAAACACCTTTCCATTCACCGCATTATCCGCCGCCTTCAAAAGCTGCTTCGGAATGTGCAGGCTATTGGCAAAATCATTCGTCGTCCCGGTAGGGATATAGCCGATAGGCAGGCGGTCATCGCGCATCATCATGCCTGTCACCACCTCATCTAACGTGCCGTCCCCACCGCTGCACACTACAAGATCATATTCCTTTACGCTGCACTCCTGCACCTTCCGGTATGCATCTCGGTAAGACTGGGTCGGATAGATGACAACCTCATACCCTGCCTTCACAAAAATATCCACAATATCTGACAGGCCCGGCTTCAGCAACTCCTTGCCTGCACGGGGATTATAGATAAACAACAGCCTTTTCATCTCATTATGCCTCCTTATCAGCCGCAATTCTTTTTAGAAGAAAAAAGGGCATCCAACATGCCCTTTCCTGATACCTATCTATGCTCAAGACGTATGTAGTGCTTAATGCCCAACGGCAAGAAACGCCTCCACACCCTCAATTGCATTCGACTCATCCTCGCCGTCCGCCACAACTACAAGATTCGTTCCCTTGGTCAGCTTCAGGCTCATCATACCCATGATACTTTTCGCATTGATCTTTTTCTCATCCAGCTCGATATATACTTTGCTGGAATACTGGCTTGCTTCCTGAACAAGATGCGCAATCGGACGCGCTTCCATGTCCATATTGGCCTCGATCGTAACAGGTTTTTTAATCATAATTGCCATGCCTCCTTATGTTCTCTTAACCTATCAGCTATCTCGCTCAGTTTCCTAAGACGATGGTTCACTCCGGACTTCCCCAAGGGCGGCTCCAAAGCGGCTCCCAATTCTTTCAGCGGCGCATCCGGATAGTCCAGACGCGCAAGAGCGATTGTCTTTAGTCCTTCCGGCAGCCTGTCAAATCCGACCGTATCGCGGATATATTCGATATCCTCTCTCTGTCTCACCGCTGCGGAAACTATTTTCTTAATATTAGCTGTCTCGCAATTCACCTTGCGGTTAACGCTGTTGCGCATCTCCTTCACAATGCGGACATTCTCCAGCTCCATCAAAGCGCCCGGAGCCTCCATCACATTCAGCGCATCCACAATCTGCGCCCCTTCCTTGAGATACACGATATAATTGCCCTTGCGGATCACAATCTTGGCATCAAGGCCAAAGGACTTAAGCATATGCCTGAGATACTCTGCATGTCCCGCCAAACCGCATACAATCTCGAAATGATACGACTTCTTCGGATCGCTCACCGACCCCGCCGCAAGGAACGCCCCCCTGATATAAGCCCTCTTGCAGCATACCGCCTGTACCATCGCGTGCTTCACAGCCAACAGTTCTTCGCCCTTCCCATACAGCAGGTAATTGACGCTGCCCTTCTGGGAGTTCCGGCGAATTACAATATCAGTCTTTATATTAAATGTTTTTTTCATTAATGTAAAGCATTTTCTTGCAACTGGAAAATTTTCTGTCTTAAATCTCAATGCGCATATTCCATGCCTGTCCTCCGTAAATTCCCCGCACGCGCTGAATATCGCGGATAACTCCGCCAGATCGCAATGTCTTGCCTTCGCATACTTAAGCGCCAGCTCTTCCTTTATCTCACCCGAAAATGACATTTCAGACTCCTATCTTGCCTTCGTTATAGTATCTTTCCCAATATCCCTGTGTTCAATCCGGATTCCATAATTTTCCGCTTTCTCGAGAGCTTCAAAAAGCTCGTTGGCGAGCGTCACCGACCGGTGCTTCCCGCCCGTGCAGCCAATCCCGATCACTAACTGCGTCTTCCCTTCTGCGATGTAGTTCGGGATCAGGAATTCTGTCATGTCAAGAAGCTTCGAAAGGAACTCTCCTGCCTTATCATTAGCCATCACATAATCCCTGACCGGCTTATCATTGCCGCTTAAGGGACGCAGTTCTTCTATATAATATGGGTTCGGCAGGAAACGCACATCAAACACAAGGTCTGCATCGCTTGGTATTCCATATTTGAACCCGAAAGACAGCACCGTGATATAGAGATTTTTGTATTCCTTATTCTGTACGAAGATCTTCGAAAGCTCTTTCTTAAGCTCCCTTGTTAGCATATGACTGGTATCAACAAGATAGTCCGCTTTTTTCTTCAAATGTTCAAGTTTTTTCCGCTCTCTTAAGATGCCATCGTCCACACGCCCGCTGCTGCCGGACAGCGGATGGAACCTTCGCGTCTCCTTATACCGCTTGATGAGCACATCATCGCTGGATTCCAGATATAAGATCTCGTACTGGAAACCGGCCGCGTCAAGCTCCTTAAGCACCGTCTCAAGCTGCGTAAAGCTCTCTCCGCTCCGGATATCTACGCCGAGAGCCGCCTTATTCATCTCCGAGCCGGGCACTACAAGAAGCTCCGCAAGCTTCGGTATGAGCGGCACCGGGAGATTATCCACGCAGAAATATCCCATGTCCTCCAACATCTTAAGGGCAGTGCTTTTTCCTGCTCCCGACATCCCCGTAACGATAACAAATCTCATGCTCAAAACTCCCCTAACCTTTTTACCTCTGGCTCAAGCACGACTCCGGAGTCTTTTTCCACCTTTTCAGCGACCCGGCGCATAAGCTCCGCGATATCCGCCGCCGTCGCGCCGTCCTTATTGATGACAAACCCGCAGTGCTTTTCCGATACCTGCGCGCCGCCCACCCGAAAGCCCCGAAGCCCGCTGTCCTGGATCAGCTTTCCCGCAAAATGCCCTTCCGGCCTCTTGAACGTGCTTCCTGCGCTTGGGTATTCAAGCGGCTGCTTAGTCACACGCTTCTCCTTAAGTTCCTCCATCCTCGCCCGTATCTGCGCCGCATCTCCCTTTTTCAGCCCGATTACTGCCTCAAGCACGATATAATCCTTTTTGGCGATAATGCTGGTGCGGTAGCCCATCGCAAGCTCCTTTGCCGGGATCGTAAATATCTCTCCCTCCCGGCTCATCACCGTCACCTGCGTTAAGACATCCTTCATCTCGCCGCCGTATGCGCCCGCATTCATGACGCAGGCGCCCCCTAAAGTCCCCGGTATGCCCGCCGCGAACTCGAAACCGGTAAGGCTGTTTTCAAGCGCCCTGGCTGCTACCGCCGACAAAAGCGCCCCCGCCTGGGCAGTGATGCACGCTCCTTTGACGCTGATCTTATTCATGGACTGGAAGATCTGGATCACCGCTCCCCGGTATCCGCCGTCTGCCACCAGAAGATTGCTCCCATTCCCGACGATATAACAGGGCACTCCCTGCGCCCTGCATAAAGCCACCACCGCCTTAAGCTCCTCCCCGGAGCGAGGCGTCACAAAATAATCCGCCGGACCACCGACCCTGAACGTGGTATGCTTCTCCATCGGCTCATCAAGCTTCACACAGTCCTTTGGCAAAATCATCTTTAATCCATCATAAAACTTCTGATCCATAATCTAATCTATACTCTCCTTAACATGCTTATTTCCAATATCCGTCAGATCACTGTCCGCTCTGTTTACAATAACCTTATCATACACTAATTATTACCCAAATTCAACGTACACTTGCAAATTCCCCGGAAATGCGTTATATTAAAATCTATATAATCTATGTGAAAAAGGAGTTGATCTACAAGTGGACTCAGGTGACGCCACGCAACTAATAACTTTAATTCTTTTGTTGATGCTTTCTGCATTTTTCTCATCGGCAGAGACTGCATTGACAACCGTAAACAGGATCCGGATCCGAAGCCTTGCCGATGAAGGCAATAAGCGGGCCAAGACTGTGCTCAGGATCACAGATGATTCCGGTAAGATGTTAAGCGCCATTCTGATAGGAAATAATATCGTAAACCTTTCAGCCGCGTCGCTTACGACGACCCTCGCCTACAGTCTGGGCGGTTCGATGGTTGCTGTTGCCAACGCAGCTTTAACGGTTGCCATTCTTTTATTCGGCGAGATCACGCCGAAGACTATGGCGACACTCCATGCCGAAAAGATATCTCTCGCCTATGCAGGTATCATCAATATTTTCATCAAGATTGCCACCCCGGTCATCTTCCTGATCAACGGGCTGGCAAAAGGTGTGCTGATACTGCTGCGGGTTGACCCTAACGCCAAGAACAATCTCATGACCGAGACGGAGCTTCGTACGATCGTGGATGTCAGCCACGAGGACGGTGTGATCGAATCTGACGAAAAAGAGATGATCTATAACGTGTTTGACTTAGGCGACGCCAAGGCCAAGGACGTGATGGTGCCGCGTGTCCACGTGACGTTCGCAGATGTGGAGAGCACCTACGAGGAGCTTTTGGAGATCTTCCGCGAGGATAAGTTCACACGTCTTCCCGTCTTCGAGGAGACGACGGATAATGTCATCGGCACGATCAATATGAAAGATCTGCTGCTGTTCGATAACACGAAGGAGTTCCACATCAGAGATATTCTCAGGGAGGCATATTTTACTTACGAGTACAAGAATATTTCTGAGCTGCTTGTGGAGATGCGCCAGGCTTCCTTCAACATCGCCGTCGTATTAGATGAATATGGCGAAACAGCCGGACTTATTACACTTGAAGACCTGCTGGAAGAAATCGTCGGGGAGATCCATGACGAGTATGATGAGAATGAAGAAGATTTTATTCAGCAAATTTCCGAAAACGAATATATAATTGAAGGTTCCATGAATCTGGACGACTTAAACGACCGGCTCGGCCTGTCATTGGAATCCGAGGACTACGATTCTCTGGGCGGCTTCATCATCGAGCGTCTTGACCGTTTCCCGGAGACCGGGGATTCACTGGTAACGGAGGATAATATCCGTCTGGTGATCGAGTCACTGGATAAGAACCGGATTGAATCCGTCCACATGTATCTGCCGTACCAGATTCCGCATATCGACGAGTAAAAGGTTGATCAGTCTCATTCCCCGAGACGGCTATAACAACAATGAGAACGAACCCGCCGGCCAGCCAGGCCGCGGGTTCGTCTTTATTATTTTTCATCATCACACTTGCACTACAACCGGTTTTGCCCCTTCGATGGAGACGATCATGATCGGTGCCCCCGGCTGTATCTCTCCTTCCTTTGTTTTAATCCTCATGCATTTACCGCAAAATGTTCCTTTACCTTTATAAGTGACCACCGTGTCTGCCACTCCGATCTCCCATAAGAGCCTCGTCTCACGCCTGTTGCTCAGCAGGATGACAAAGCTTCTAAGAAACGTCTGCACCACTGCCAGCGCAAACGTCACTCCTACTCCCCGGGCCATGTCAGTTCCCGCCAGGAATGCCACCGATATTGCCAGGATCAGGCCGCTGTTGGCAACGCCGCCGCCCCAGTCCCTTGCGTGCGCGTAGAACAGTTCAAGATCACGCCACTTTTCCCAGGCGCTGAGGATCAGTCCGTATAAAACCAGCACTCCTCCCATTACCCAAAATATTATCGCCGGCGCATCTTCCGGAATCAGTCCGTACAGGTCATCATAAAACACTCTGAATACCTGCATGGTGATCAGTACGAATGTCGAGCTGGCCAGAAACCATATCAGCATACTGACATCGATGATCCTCCGATAGATCCGGTTCATCTCCCGGCCTGCCGCTGCCGGATCGCCCATCTGCCTTACCGCTTCTTCCTCGGCTTCTTCTTCACTCATACCGGAGGCAGCCAGCGCCTCTTTGCAGTCCTCGATGTGCTCTTTATATTCCCGCATGATCTCCTTTCTCGCACCGGAGTCCTCGATACGCTTTGTCAGTTCTTTCAGATAAAAATCAGCATTCACTGCGCATCCTCCTTCCTATCATCATGTCCACCGCGTCGGCATGGGCCACCCATTCTTCGATGAGTTTGCCAAGATATCTCTCTCCGCTTTCGGTAATCTGGTAATACTTCCGAAGCTTCCCGTTCGCCTGTTCGTCAAAGCTTTTCAGATATCCTTCCTTGACCAGACTGTGCAGCAGCGGGTAGAGCGATCCTACCTTGAGTTCGAAGATGTTGTTCGATCGCTTTGACAAAGTGTCGATCATCTCGTAGCCGTACATATCCTTTTCTGACAAAAGCCGAAGAAGCAGCATGGAAGTATTCCCCGATACCAGATTCCTGTTCACCGTCACGTCATCCACCTCCCGTTTGCAAATATACTTTATTCGATATATATTGTAAAATATCATATATCGTATTTCGATAATATAATTATACATCGAATATCGATATATGTCAATACCTTTTTGCAAACTTTTGCCTAGATCCGCGCCATATTCTTCAGTATCCGTTGGTAAAATACCTTCTGCTGCGCATCCCGCTCCAGCACATCCATGATCCGGCCGTCCTTCAGCAGTATGATCTTGTCGCAGTAGCTTGCCACTTTCGGGTCATGGGTCACTAAGAGGATTGTTTTTTTCATCTCTTTGTTGATATGCGCCAGAGACTGGATCACCACCCTGGAAGAATTAGAGTCCAGATTCCCCGTCGGCTCGTCGGCCAGGATAAGCTCCGGATCCGCCACCATCGCGCGGCAGATTGCCGTCCTCTGCTTCTCGCCGCCCGACAACTCGTAGGGTTTTTTATCCAGCAATTCGCGGATGCCGAACCGGGCCGCCGCCTTCCGTGCGATCCGCCGGCTTTTTTGTGCATCCTTCTCACCAAGTGTCAGCGGCAGCATGATATTCTCCTCCACCGTCAGACTGTCCATCAGGTAAAACTCCTGAAAAACAAAAGCCAGCTCTTCCCGCCGCACCCTGGCGAGACTGTCCCCGTAAAAATTTCCCGTCGGCACACCCTTATAAAGCACCTGGCCGCCGTCCGGCCTGTTGATCATCCCAAGCGTCTTTAACAGCGTCGTCTTCCCGCAGCCGGAACTTCCCATGATCCCGATGAATTCTCCCGGTTTTACGGAAAACGAAAGCCCTTTCAGCACCTGATACGCCACCGTCTCCCCATCAGAATTGACGGTATAATAATTCCGGACAAGATCCTTCACCTCTAAGATCCTTTGCACACGCTTCTTTTCCATACATCCGCCCTCCTTCACACTTCGCTCTCTTCAATCCGTTTTACCATCAGCAGCATAAATATATACGCGGCGCCCGCCAAGACCAAAAGTGTCACCGCTGATATCCCGAGCATCTCCGCCAGATACCGCAGATTCCACTTCATCCCCAAGTGCTTCTCCGACACATCCGCCGCGATAAAGATAAGCGCCGCCGGGACGCTCCCGGCAAACGCGGCAAAAGCCGCCAGAAGCATTTCCTTTTTTATACACAGTCTGCGATTTGCCTCATCCATGCCCGACAAGGTGAAAAACTGGTACTTCCACTTCATATCCTCGTAATCACATTTCCCTTTGATCCACAGGATAAAGATGACACAGAGCATAAGGATGAAGATATTGATTCCCGCCGATGACAGCCGGAGGATCTGGACCTGCCAGCTCTTCCCCATCTCTACGGTCTTTTCGTAGATGAGATTGCCGCCCTGATAGTCAAGGAAATTCACCTGGGAATGCTCCTTCGCATAGGCATACACCTCTTCACTGAGCCTTTGGTAATCTTCCATCGAAGTTCCTTCCTTCATGTTAAACATCACCGCCAGGTCAGCGCCTTCTGCCCCGTCCTTTACCTGTGCGAAATATTCGTCTGAAAATACGATCACCTGCTCCCAGACATCACCGTGCCATTCTCCGATCCCCCGAGACCTGTACACGCCTGTCATGACCCGGTCCGTCTCCTCGACAACCTGGTACTCCCGCTTAAACTCCTCCCCAGGAATATAGCCATAGGACGTGTCGATCCACAGACTCCTCCTGGCGCACCCGATATAAAGCCTCGGCCGCCCGGCGCCGTAGTCAATCCCCAAGAGGTTTCTCTCCTCACGGTTCCTCTGGTATACGACGCAGATCTGCTTTCCGGAAAGCGAAAGCTTCTCTCCCGTCCATTTTTCATAATCCGATGCACTGATCCCCATATGCTCCCCGAAATCCGGCGCTGTCACCCGGATACATGGCTGCCTGGTGATCTCCACTTTGTATTCTTCCGAAAGCCCGTCGATGAACGGCTCATCCTCTGTATTGGCCATCCACACCATATCGCAGGGATACGATGTCTTTGGCAGGACCGGCACGTGGTCGCAGAGCTTGATCCCGAAGCTGAACAGGTTGATAAAAATCAGCGCGGCCATAACTACCGAAAGATTCATATTGTAATAGAAGCGATGATACCACTGGTCCATCCACAGCAGCTTTTTCTGGTAATCGCTGCTCTTACGCACCTGTTTTAACCATCTGCTGCCAAGGACAGACATAAGACAGACGAGCGCCGCACTGACCAGTGCCGCCGGAATTGCTTTATTTACCTTCCCCCAGTAGGAGAACAGGAAGGCAAAAGACAGGACTGCAAACGCTCCCCCGATGATAAGGGGTACGGCAGACGGCCGGTAATTCTTCCCGCTTCTCTTCCCCATAGACAGCACCGCGTCCATGCCCAGGCAGGAGATTAGCTCATCGCAGACGGCAAAAAGCAGGCCGAACATCACCAGCCCTACGATCGATGTAAGCCACAGCGGAACCAGATTGCGGCTGATGGAAAGGGAACTGTCATGCAGCAGGAGCCTTAAGACAGGCATCATAAGAAAGCTCGCCAGATGCCCCGCCGCGATCCCGCCCGCCATGGAACAGACGATGATGCTGGCGTATTCACCGCCGATGAAGCGAAACTTGTGCTTCCTTTTCATCCCCAGGATATCAAGCATGGCATACTCATAAGAGCGCTTACGGATATACGCGATGGTCATCAGCACCATCAAAACGCCCAGGATCACGTAGGTCAGTATAAATACGCCGAGATTAGCATATACACTTGTGGCGCTCCCCCTCGACCCGGTGGTAATCTGGATCAGGCTGTCCGAAATAAATGTTGTGATATATATGATCGATATAACAAAAATCCCGCAGAAGACGATGATCCTAAAATCTCCTATATTCTTCTTCAGGCTTTTAAAAAACAGCTTCCTCATCTTCCCCCATCCTCTCTCAAAACCTTAAAAGGACCGGCGCTTTCGCACCAGTCCCTGTATCAATATCTGAAATTTACCAGAAAATCAACGCTGCTGCTACAAACATGACTATCCAGATTACTTTTCCGATGATAATACCGATGGCATATCTTTCTGTGATAAACGGCTCTTTCCCGCGAAGCTTAAGGATCAGATAGATCGTCTCGATCACAACCGCCATAGCGATGTAAAGCGAGATAAGCGGGGCACATCTTGTGATC
This sequence comes from uncultured Lachnospiraceae bacterium, assembly GCA_947363565.1. GTDB lineage: Bacteria > Bacillota > Clostridia > Lachnospirales > Lachnospiraceae > MD308. Next base: position 9,945 of record CANAPP010000032.1, read on the forward strand.
ATAATATCCAGGTTCACATTTCCCGTAATATTCCAGCTATCCTCCATCTGTATCAGCACGGTATCAATCCCTGTCTGGAACATCCGGACAATCTTTACCACGATAAATGCAAGAATCGCTGCATTCACCGGAAAATCTACCCAGATGGCATAGTCCATGAAGCTTTTGGGTTCCTTTTTGCGTCGCTCTTTGCTGCTGATCTGTTTTGTGTTCGACATAATGATCGCTCCTCTCTTTATATTCATCTCTGATATATATTATACTTCTTTATATATCGTTAAGCGTTATATATAATATTATGATACATCAAACTTCGATATATGTCAACTTTTTTGTTCCCTTGATGTCTGTAACCGTGGGTGTTGGAGTGCCCCTCCAGCAGATTTCAGTCTCTGCCGGAGAGGGCATCTCCGTTCATGGAAATTTATCTAAACTCTAACAGATCTACCTGACTACAAACGACGGTGCCGTCTTTCCTTTCATATCGAATACTACGCCGAAAAGGCCCATGATCCGGCAGCTTTCCGTTACTGCGTAGTATCTGCTTCCGCCATCTGCCGCCTGATAGGCATGGAACCAGTTCAGACCGACAAACAGGGTGAACAGGAGGAATCCGACGAAGGCTGCAAGCCACAGCCCGGTAAGCACACCCGCCGCCACTGTCATAACCGCGGTATAGATAAGTGCCGCCGCGACGGTGTATCTGGCCTTCGCAAAGAACGCTTCCACCTTCTGCGCCAACAAATACAGTACGATCACATATGCCGTGATCATCAGCCAGAACACTCCCAGATGAACACCGTTTACCGAAGTATTTTCAAACTCCCCGCCGACCCGGGTAAATGTATTTACCAAGAGGAAGATTGCTGCCAGCAGCGGGCTTAAGTTCAGCGCACAGATGGCAAAGATCACGGTCAGCACCTTCGGATTCCCTGTAAAATACATGGCGATATAACAGACAACCGCCAGCAGGATCGGGATCAGGAGAAAGCTGTCAAAGGAAACCGCAAAGGGGAACCACTCCTGCATAAGCCCCGGAGACCCTGCAAGGCTTTCCGGATCGTAAACACTCCCCGTATAGGAAAGTATCCAGCTCCCGAATAAAAATGAAACAGCCGCACATAAGATGTAACCCCATGACAGCATCCGTGCCATATTCTTATTGAATTGTCCCAGAGAAATAATCTCTCTTGCCATGTCGTTGTTATTACTTTGATTTCTTGCTGTCATAATTAAAACCTCCTTTATCATATATAATCACTTTGACTGATAAAACGTGACACCTGATTTGAAAAAATTTGATAAAATCAGGTTGTTTTGTTCTTTCTGATCTCTTTATACACCTTAAAGTCTCTTGAAGGTCAAGGATTTTCTTCAAATTTATCTATTTTCTTTGCTCTTTGCCTGTCCTTTTGCAATACAATACCGTGGTAATTACCTTCATCCGTAAATAAATACGCCTCATCATTCCCCACTTTAATCCTCTTTGCCGGAGTCCCATCCGATGTAATAGACGAATTATAAAGTTCTGTTAATGACTGCATGTACCATAAATTTTGACCTTTTGAATTTTCATACCCTTGAGTAAAATCAGGTATTTCTATTTCCGGATTCTCCATAGTATCCTCAGGCTCATGCTGTTACTTCTGTGCCTTGCAGGTTTTGTTTTAATCTTCCCGCAATTTTCCCTGACTAATTCCCGTATCCTTCTCTCGTGCTTTCCGTCATATCTAATTCCTTCCCGATGTCTGCATAAGACTCCGACAATAATGCAGATAGATTACCATCCTCCGCCCCTTCAATCTCACTCAGATATAACTTTACCATCGCTTTTTCCTTTTAGTTTTTATAATTTTTTAAGACCCCGAAGGGTCTTAAGAAGTCAATACATGCATATCCTATGATCTATCCATAAATATCTTTCCCGTCAAACCAGCCTACACGCCAATCATCACGGCCACTGCTTCCGCATAAGCCGTCCATTCCCCGATCATCTTATCGAGATATTTCCTCCCGCCGGGCGTAATCTGGTAGTATTTGCGCAGCTTGCCGTTCACCTGCTGGTCGTAGCTGTTGAGATAACCGCCCTGCACCAGACCGTGCAGCAACGGATAAAGCGTACCGACCTTCAGCTCAAATACATTATTCGAACGCTTTGACAATGTATCGATCATCTCATATCCATACATATCCTTTTCCGATAAAAGTTTCAGTATCAGCATCGAAGTATTTCCGGAAATCTGATTCTTACTTACAGCCATAATCTTCACCTCTCCTTTTTCAGACTGCATCGTCCGCTGATATCGCCGCCACCCGGTAAGCAGCGGCTTGATGTCGACATCCGCAATGTAAATCTATTCAACATATATCGGATATCGTTATAATTATATTACATCAGAATCCGGTTTATGGCAATATTTTTTCTTGTTTTTTGAAAAATTTCCCGGCCTGCTCCCTCTAACTGCCTGTCCAGTTATTCGCCCCTTCCCGTTCCCGGCTTTGAATGGTTATTTCAAAAAAATAGGGGAAAAGTATTGACATTAAAGCTACTTGAAGCCTTATAATCAGCTTATCAAACATCGAAGGAGGACACCATCATGACGATCAAAGACGTGGAAAGTATCGTAGGGATTACGAAAGCGAATATCAGATATTATGAAAATGAGGGGCTCATCTCCCCAAAAAGAAATGATACGAATAATTACCGGGATTACTCCGAACAGGATGTGGCACAGCTCGAGCGGATCAAGGTGTTACGTGTCTTAGGCGTACCCATATCTGACATCCGGGAACTGAAAGACGGGAGGGCATCGCTCGACAGTGTTATGGCGAACCGGCTCAGACTGCTGGAGAAGGAAGAAAAGGATCTCGAAGCGGTAAAGCGCGTATGCGAGAATCTGCGCCAGTGCCATCTCCCCCTTGACTCTATCTCAGAATCCATCCTTGAAGAGGACGAGGCTTCCTGGAGCGAGCAGCTTGCTAAAATCATCCATGAAGACATTACAAAGGAAATCCTGACACCGAAGCAGTTCAACAAGAACCTGACCCTTATGCTCTCCTGGGGGTACCTTTTATGCGCCATCGTTTCCTTTCTCCTGGGTAACTGGATGCTTTCCTATTCGGGAGATGCCTTTAACCCCGAAGAGCTTCTTAGCTCGCCCGGGCTTATGCAGCAATGGTTCCCGTTCGCGGTCACCTTCGAGAGCGGCTTTCTGATCCCGCTGATCTTATCGATCGTCTGCTATGTTGCCATGTATTTTACGGCAAACCCGAAGATTCTGACGGTGATCTTCCATATCTGCGCGCTGAACTTAAGCCCGCTGCTGGCGGCCGTATTTATCATCACTACTACATTTGTTAATTTTAACGGTGACTTCAAAAACACCTCCGTAAGCGGAGCACATATGGGAATCTTCTGGCTGATGGTCGCGGCATATGTCATCGTTCTGTTTCTGCTGTCCAGAACATGGAAGAACTTTTTTTCCAAAGCCCGCTATGTGGTCGCAGCCGCACTCATCTATACCGGGATCATGACGCTTCTTGGCGGTACGTTAAGCGGCCTTTGGCTGGCGACTTTTGTCGGCTTCTTCTTATTTACGATGTTCATCGGCTTAAACTGGTTCCACGCCTGCCAGAGCATAACGGGACGGAGCAGGTATTACGCTATAACGGAGAGCTGCCGGATCATGAATCTTTTCGGCACCGCCTTTGATATGAAAGGCAAGACAGCGCCGCCTTTCGTTCAGCGGTAACCGTAAAAAACAGCAAAAAAATCACCATCCCCGATGTCTTATACATCAAAAACAGTGATTCCACTGCGCGATCAGGGGCTCGAACCCTGGACACCCTGATTAAGAGTCAGGTGCTCTACCAACTGAGCTAATCGCGCGCATTCCTTAAGTTTTTCTTATTTCCTTAACACGAATGATATTATATAACAGATTTTTTAGGAATGCAAGTGTTTTTTTATAATTTTTTACATTTTTTTATCTTTTGTGGATTTTGATAGATTTTGGGCAAAAACATGACTTTTTACTGCCTTTATGCCCTGTATTTACTCCGGCTTCTCATTGGCAGGCGGCAGGCATCTGTTCCCCTCACACACATAGTATGTCGTCTTTTCTTCGAGCCTTTGATATGCTCCCGTTTCTTCTCTGAGGATCTTAAGCTCTGCGTTGAGGGGCAGGCGAAGAACCGCTTCTTCCACGCGGTCATCCCGGGCGAGCACCACCGTGACCTTCTTCGGCGGATTCTGGTACAAAAGCTGTGCCGTCAAAAACATACAGCAGGCCGCGGGGTAATGGTCAGCCTCGGCTGACATGAAGGCAAGCTGGCGCTTTACCCTCTTCTGGTAATCCTGGTCCCCGGTGATCTGGAAAAGCCGCACAAGGCAGTACGCCATCACCGAATTCCCGCTGGGCAGCGCATTGTCATAGATTTCCTTCGGCCTCGTGATCAGCCGTCCATTCTCCGGCCCATACAGGAAATATCCGCCGTTACTGTCCGCGAACTGCCTCTCTGCCTCCGCACAGATCTCCTCTGCCCGCTCAAGGTACCTATCCTCCCCCGTCACCTCATACAGGCTGATCAGCGCCGCCGCATAATATCCGTATTCATCCAAAAAACCTTTGACCGCGCCGTGTCCGCCGTCCCGGCAACTTACGTAGAGGATCCGGCCGTCGGCAAGATATTTTTCGATAAACTTCTGCGTCCGCTCCGCCGCCAAAAGATACTCTCCCTTCCCCGTCACCCTGTACAGGATGGCCAGTGCCGGGATCATCAGGCTGTTCCAGGACGTCAGCACTTTATCGTCGAGCTGGAGCTTCGTTCGCGACCTCCGGAAACGGTACAGGATTTCCTTCTCTTTCTCAAATCCATCCGCTGTCTCATGCCCGTTCAGAAGGTTTGGAATATTCTTTCCCTCAAAGTTCCCTTCCTCCGTAATCCCGAAATATGCGCAGAATTCTTCTCCCTTTTCATCCCCGAGGATTTCGCAGACCTCCCTGCGGCTCCAGACATAGAACTTCCCCTCTTCGCCCTCGCTGTCCGCATCCTGCGCCGAGAAAAATCCGCCCTCCGGCCCTGTCATCTCGCGCAGAACATACCGAGCCGTCCTTTCCGCCGTATCCAAAAAGTCCGTATTGCCGGACACCTTATACGCTGCAGCATACGCGACGGCCAGCAGCGCATTGTCATAAAGCATCTTTTCAAAATGCGGGACGAGGAAATATCTATCCGTAGAATACCGGGAAAACCCGCCGCCGATATGGTCAAAGATTCCACCCCGCCGCATCTTTTCAAGTGTTATTTTCACCTGCGCAAAAGCTTTTTCTTCCTTATAAATATGTGCATACACCGTAAGGAAGATGAGGTTATAAGGCATGGGGAACTTGGGCGCGTCGCCAAACCCGCCGTTCTTCTGGTCAAAGGTCTCAAAAAGCAGCCTGGCCGCCCGCTTCGGCAGGTTATCGTCTATCTCCGCGGCTTTATGCGCCGCAGCCCCCTCCTCCTCTGCCGCGCCAAGATAGGCAAGAAGTTCATCGGCGGACTTTACAAGCTTATTCTTATCCTTCCTCCACCTCTCCGCAATGGCTAAAAGCAGCTCCTTGAACCCTGTCATGCCCCGCTCCGACTCTGGCGGGAAATAAGTTCCCGCGAAAAACGGCTTCTGCAAAGGCGTCATGAAGATGCTCATGGGCCAGCCGCCGCCCCCGGTCAGTGTCTGGCAGACCGACATATAGACGCTGTCAATATCCGGACGCTCCTCCCGGTCCACCTTCACTGATACAAAATATTCGTTGAGGATATCCGCAACCTCCTGGTTCTCAAAGCTTTCCCGTTCCATCACATGGCACCAGTGGCAGGTACTGTAGCCGATGCTTAAGAATACCGGCTTATCTTCCCGCTCCGCTTTTGCAAATGCCTCCTGGCACCACGGATACCAGTCCACCGGATTCTCTGCGTGCTGTAAAAGATAAGGACTTTTTTCATAGATCAACTGATTACTCATAGGCCACCTCACTTTTTGTATGTAGAACAGAAGCTTTTCATATTATTTTCCGGTTTTCGCTACTTTATGCATCTCTTTTTACCGCAGTAATGCAATTTTTGAAAAGCTGTAGTATACTGTAGATATTATCTGATCTGTCCGGGACAGACGAAAGGAGTGAGCAAAGATCATGGCAAAGGAATCTGTAACCTGCAAAATAGAACATCACGCGATGCTGTTCGCCTTTCTCGCGAAACACGCTATCGAGCTGTGCGGCGAAAAGGGAAAGGAGGCTATCCTCACCGGCATGACCGCCTACGGCAACGAGCGTGGCGCCCGCATGGCCGCCAATGCACTGGCCCACGGCGATAAACTTACCACGATGACCAATCAGGCCTACGGCGAATGGAAGCCGGATTACGACGGCCAGATGGAGTTCGGACAGCTTCGCACCGAACCTACCCTGCAGACATACATCGCCAGATGCGCCTGGTGCGACGCATGGAAAAAACACGGCATCACCGAATACGGCAAGTATTACTGCGTAAATGTGGACAATGCCGTCTATCAGGGTTTTCGCCCTGATTTTGTCTGCACGCCGATATCCACCTCCTTAAGCTTTGGCGGAGAGCGGTGCGAGTTCGACTGGGGATATCCGCTTACCCCGGAAGAAGCAGCGGAGCTTGCCGAGAAAAAGAAAGCGCTCGGCTCTTCCTGTATGAAGGATTTTAACTTTCACACGGCACACCTTAAGCACACCCTCAGCCGCACACTGACCAAACTGCTGGGCACGGAGGGTGAACGGGCTGTCAGCCTGGCGCTTTCAGACTATACGGATACCTTCGGGCAGGAATATCTGGATATCTTAGATACCATAGACCCATCAGCATTCTGAAATCAAGCTAAGGAAGGAAACGGCTATGAGTGATACACCGATCATTGAACACTGGATCGCCCGGCATGAGCCGGAGCTTATCCGGATCGCCGATGATATCTTCCGGCATCCGGAACTGGCATACGAGGAGGTTTTCTCCTCCCGGTGCCTTATGGATTACCTGACAGATCAGGGCTTCTTTGTCTCTGCTGGGACTGCCGGGATCTCCACGGCATTTACCGCGTCATGGGGCGAGGGCACGCCCGTTATGGGCTTTCTGGCGGAATATGACGCCCTCTCCGGGGTCGGGCACGCCTGCGGGCATAATCTTCTCGGAACCGGGGTCTGCGCTGCTGCCTGCGCCCTGAAGGCCGATATGGAGGCGCACCGGACTCCCGGGACGATCCGCGTATACGGATGCCCTGCCGAAGAGATCATGTCCGGCAAGATTGTGATGGACGACGCCGGCGTCTTTGACGACCTTGACGTGGCGGTGACCTGGCATCCCTTTGACAGAAACCGGATCAGCAACGACATCTGGCAGGCCCAGGATATCAAAAACTACATCTTCCACGGCGTAAGCGCCCATGCTTCCAAATCCCCTGAAAAGGGACGGAGCGCACTTGACGCCGCGGAGCTGATGAATATCGGCGTCAATTACCTAAGGGAGCATGTACCGGGGGACGTGCGGATGCACTATGCCTATATCGATAACGGCATCCCTGCCAACGTTGTCGCCGACTATGCGAAGACCAATTATTTCATCCGCTCCGCCAAGCGTTCCCGCACGGAAGACGCAAGCAGGCGCGTGGACGACTGCGCAAAGGGCGCAGCCCTGATGACCGGCACGACCGTGGATATCGAGCTTGTCAAATGCTGCAAGGAGATGAAGGTAAACCGGATTCTTGCAGAAATCTACTATGAAGCTATGACAAAGATCCCAGTGCCTGTATACACAAAAGAAGAGCTGGACTTTGCCGCCGGGATTTCCAAAGAGGCTGGTTTCTTAAACAATGGAAACTACTTTTCCGGGCTTGCGCCGCTTGAGGACGCTCCCGTTCCCATTTCCATCGGAACGGATGCCTCACAGGTCAGCCATACCGTACCGCTTATCACCATCAGCGCCGCCACCATGTGCAAGGGCACTCCGCTCCACCACTGGGCAGCCGCAAAGCAGGCCGGTATGGGCATCGGGCATAAAGGGATGCTGTATGCCGCCAGATGCATGGCTGAGGGGACGAAGCTTCTTCTGGAAACGCCCGACGGTTTCAGGAAAGTCTGGGAATATCATAAAGCAAAACAGTAATTGAAAAAGAATAAGGAGGAACTTACTATGATCACAAAGAAAATCGGCATCATCGGATGCGGAAATATGGGCGGCGCGATCCTCTACGGCGCACTGGAAAGCGGCGTGCTCCCGAAGGAGAACGCCTGCGTCTACGACATCAATCCTGCGATGATGGAAAAGGCCAAAAAGTGGGGAGTGAATCTCGCCACTGACGATGAAGAGGTATGTAAAATCGCAGACATCATCCTGCTCGCTGTAAAGCCGCAGAATGCCGCCGAAGCTCTAGCCATGTGCGGGAATGCCCTGGAAGGCAAAGCCATGATGTCCATCGTAGCAGGCGTGACTGTAGAGCGTCTTTTGCACATGGTCAAAGGAACACCCAGAATCTTACGCATCATGCCCAATACTCCCGCCATGGTCTACGAGGGCGCCTTCGCGCTCTGCTCGGACAATGACTTTACCGACGAAGAGCTTACTGCCGCAAAATCCATCTACGAGACTATCGGCGTCGTGGAGATGATCCCAGAACATCTGATTGACGCTGTGTGCGGCTTAAGCGGCGGCGGTCCAGCCTACGCTGCCATGTTCATCGAGGCCTTGGCCGACGGCGGCGTAAAACAAGGGCTGCCAAGAGCCACCGCATACCGCCTGGCAGCACAGACCTGCCTCGGAACCGCAAAAATGATCCTTGAAATGGGCATCCACCCGGGCGAACTTAAAGATATGGTCACCTCCCCGGGCGGAACGACCATCGAAGGCTGCGAAGCGCTGGAACGCGGCGGCATGAGGGCCTCCGTGATCGACTGTGTGAATGTGGCGACAGAGAAATCAAAGCGGCTCTAGCAGGCCGTTTTGTGACACATCTTCTGAAAAATATTATTCTGCAAAAATTACGGCTGTCACCGTCAGCGCCATGACACTTCAGTTCATGGCACCGGCAAAGACAGCCGCAAGGCTTTTCTTTATTTCCCCTGCATCTTCTTAATCACCTTCAGCCTGGTAAACTCTTCACGCTCTTTTTCTTCCAGCGCATTATTAATTGTATAAACCAGATTGGTATACATAGGGATTGTGATATTTTTCAGGGCGTTGGCCCGTTTCTGCGTCTTTTTGATGTTGGCGGCAAGGCGGTACGCGGAATTCTCCACCGTGGAGAGCTTCACCGTCAGTTCTTTTACCTCACGGAACGCCTCTCTCGCTATATCGATAGATTCCCCCGTACTCCCGAAGGAATAAGTCAGCTTGTTCTGCTTGGAATCGTACTTGACATGGGGAATCTCGGTTCCCATGATGCTGCGCGTCTGGATCACGATGGAATCTTCGATCGGCACCGTGAACGCCAGCTCCTGAACCTTGCTGATCCCCATATCGATGTTGGCGTGCTGCAGACATGCGTATGCACGGGTAAATGTTGTATCTATCTGTTCCTGTATATCTTTTGCCTCGCTGATCAGACTCATCAGCTCTTTTAAAAGGATGTTCCTCTTCTTATCCATCAGCTCATATCCCTGACGGGCAAGCACCAGCGAGTTCTTCGCAAGCATCAGATTACCTTTTGTTGGGAACTCCCGCGGATCCATACGGCACCTTCCTTTCTTAGCTTTGCAACGAAGCTTCTTCAATGGTTATGTTAGTTCCTGCGGCGTTACGAACCTACGAGCCTTCGGCTCTTTCGACGAGACTTCGCAACAAGTTGCTCAGTCACGTCGAAGCTGGCCATATCCACGCCCGAATAAGCACAAGCGCTTATTCGAACGTCGCTGCGTCCAGCGGTTCTTCACTTGGATAGTATATATCCAAAAGTTTCGTGTCGATTCGGTCTAATTCTTCTCTTGGAAGGAGGTGCAAAAGCTCCCAGCCAAGATCTAAGGTCTGCTCTATGGTCCGGTTTTCTGTGGGGCCCTGGCCGACGTAACGTTTTTCGAACTCTAAGCCGAACTGCAGATATTTCTTGTCTAAGGGTGACAGTTCATCTTCACCGATTACAGACGCTAAGTTTCTTGCCTCTCCTACTTTTGCGTAGGCGGAGAATAGCTGGTTTGCAAGGCTCTGATGGTCATCTCTTGTGTATCCTGCGCCGATTCCGTCCTTCATCAAACGGGATAATGACGGAAGGATACTGATGGGCGGATAGATGGTCTGCCCGTGAAGGTTCCGGTCCAGTACGATCTGCCCCTCTGTGATGTAACCGGTTAGATCCGGAATCGGATGGGTGATATCGTCATTGGGCATCGTAAGAATCGGGAGCTGCGTCACAGAGCCAAGGGAATCCTCCACGATTCCCGCACGCTCATATATCGTGGCAAGTTCGCTGTACAGATATCCCGGGTAACCCTTTCTTGAAGGAATCTCCCCTCTCGAGGAGGACACTTCACGCATAGCCTCCGCAAAGGAAGTCATATCGGTCAGGATGACCAGGATATGCATATTGCACTCGAATGCCAGATATTCTGCAACCGTAAGGGCAACCTTCGGCGTGATCAGACGCTCTACTACCGGATCATTGGCCAGGTTAAGGAACATGCACACATGGTCGGATACGCCGCTCTCTTCAAAGGTCTTTCGGAAAAACTCCGCCACGTCATGCTTTACACCCATGGCTCCGAATACGATCGCGAATTCCTCCTCGGAATCGTCTCCCAACGATGCCTGCTTTACAATCTGCGCTGCAAGCTGATCGTGAGGCAGGCCATTTCCAGAGAAGATCGGGAGTTTCTGGCCGCGGATCAGCGTGGTCAGCCCGTCGATTGCCGAGATTCCGGTACGGATATAGTTTCTCGGGTACTCTCTCTTTACCGGGTTAAGGGGCAGGCCGTTTACATTGCGGCGCTCCTCTGCCATCACGGAACCAAGGCCGTCGATGGGCACACCCACTCCGTTAAAGGTACGGCCCAGCATATCCGCCGATACCGGGACCTCCATAGGATGCCCCGTAAGCTTCGTATGAGTGTTCTGGAGAGACATGTTCTCTGTCCCCTCGAACACCTGGATGACCGCCCGCTCGTTGTCAAGCTCCACGATACGGCCCATTTTTTTAATATTACCATCTACAACAAACTCAACAATCTCATCGAAAAACGCTTCCTGCACACCCTCGAGCACCACAAGAGGCCCGTTAATATTGCTGAGTCCAAGATATTCTATTGCCATATTAACACTCCTCTCCTACGCATTTTTCTCAATGATCTTATTGTAATATGCATCAATATCCAGCTTATACATGTCTAACATCTGCAGATTATCATTGGGCACATCATACTTTATGGCAATCACCTTCTCGAAGATACCCTCTGATTTCAAGATCGACATCGGCATTCCCATGGCGATCAGCTTCCGGCAGGTCTTGAACAGATAGAGGATAACGTCCATCATCTTGAACTGCTTTTCCATGGATACACAGGTATCGTCTTTGTGGAACGCATTCTGCTGAAGGAATCCCAGCCGGATCACTTTGGCGATCTCTAGCGTCAGCTTCTGGTCGTCCGGGAGCACGTCCGCGCCGATCAGCTTGACGATCTCCATCAAGCTGTTCTCCTGGCTTAAGATAGACATGATCCGATTCCGGTAATCTAAAAACTTCGGTGATACATTGTCGGAGTACCAGCCGCTTAAGTCATTTAAGTATTCGCTGTAGCTGGTAAGCCAGTGAATCGCCGGGAAATGTCTTGCATACGCCAGGGATTTGTCAAGCCCCCAGAAGCACCGGACGAACCGCTTCGTATTCTGGGTGACAGGCTCGGAAAAATCACCGCCCTGAGGGGATACTGCTCCGATGATCGAGACCGAACCGGTCTCTCCGTTTAAAGTCTGCATCATCCCTGCCCGCTCGTAAAAGGCTGAAAGCCTGGATGCCAGATACGCGGGGAATCCTTCCTCCGCAGGCATCTCCTCCAGACGCCCGGAAAGCTCACGAAGCGCCTCCGCCCACCGGGAAGTAGAATCCGCCATGATCGCTACGTCATATCCCATATCCCGGTAATACTCTGCCAGGGTAAGCCCGGTGTAGATCGATGCCTCACGGGCAGCCACCGGCATGTTAGACGTATTGGCGATCAGCGTCGTCCGATCCATCAGCGGATTCCCGGACTTGGGGTCAACCAACTCGCCGAACTCTTCAAGAACCTGGGTCATCTCATTGCCGCGCTCTCCGCATCCGATGTAGACGATGATATCCGCATCGGACCATTTCGCGATCTGATGCTGGGTCATCGTCTTTCCGGTTCCAAATCCTCCCGGGATTGCTGCCGTACCGCCCTTGGCGATGGGGAACATGGTATCTAAGATACGCTGCCCCGTCACAAGAGGGATACTTGCCGGGTATCTTTTATGCACCGGTCTTGGCACACGGATGGGCCAGTGCTGGGTCATGGTGATCTCTTTTTTCGTTCCGTCCGGGAGCTCTAACACAAGCAGCGTATCACCGATCGTATACTGCCCGTCGGGCTTCACCTCCACGACAGTCCCTTCCACCTGGGGAGGAATCATGCATTTGTGGACGATGGCACGCGTCTCCGGCACCTCGGCAAATATCGCCCCGCCGTGTAAAAAATCACCCTCAGCCACCGTTATATGGGTATCCCAGAGCTTTTTTGTATCCAGGGAGTCCACACTGACTCCTCTGGTGATAAACGCACCGCCGCTCTCTCCGATCTTCTCTAACGGCCGCTCGATTCCATCGAAAATATTGTTGAGGATTCCGGGTGCCAGTGTCACGGACACCGCGTCTCCGGTCGCCTCTACTTCCTCACCCGGCTTAAGCCCGGAAGTCTCCTCGTACACCTGGATCGTCGTCACATCCTTGTCAAGAGAGATTACCTCTCCCACAAGCTTTTCCTTTCCCACATGCACCATCTCAGACATCTTAAATCCAGTCTTCCCTTTCAGATAGATGACGGGACCGTTAATGCCGTAAATTGCTTCAATCTTCCTGCTATCCAATTCCCGTACCTCCTCCGAATACAAACTTCTGGTATTCCCGCTCGATAGCGCCCTTAAACGCATGATCGATCAGGATATTGCGCTCATGGACTACCGTACGGATACCGCCGATAAAGTCTTCCTTGCTCACCGTGACCGCAACTCCGGTATGCTCCTCTAGGAAATCCTTTTTATCTGCATCCGTCGGGTTGATGTATATGGTCATGGCAGCGCCGTTAGCGAACTTCGCGGCGTTCTCAATATATTTTATCAGAAGACGCTTATACTCGTCCGTCTTCATATAATCCTGCAGAATCTCTTCTACCTCGCGGAATAATTGCTTTTTCAGCCTCTTTTGTGTCTTTCCGTACTCCTGCTTCATGTCAAGCTGGGCCTTGGAGGCTGACATGTTAAGCTGATGTCTGATATTCGTCTGCTCTGCTTTGATCCTGATCTCCGCCTGTCTCCTGGCCTCTGTTTCATGCTGCTCATAGATGGTCATCAGAGCCTTTTTATGCTGCCAGATAATCGCATTGCCCTGCGCTCTGGCCTCTGTCATGGCAGAAGATTGCAGACGCGCAATTTTTTCTTCTATAGTCATGCGTGTCACCTTCTTTTTACAGTTTTAATCCGATAGCTTCATTTACATAAGACGTGATAAAGTCCTTCTTCCGGCCGGTGCCGTGTCTGTCCGGAATCTCGATGAGCAGCGGGAACGCACGCTCAAGCTTGATCTCATCTAAGAGATCTGGGAACTCTCTTCCAAACTTCTCAGTCAGAAGGATGATCCCCACGCTTTTATCATCCATGGCCGTCTCAAGCTCTTTCCGAAGCTCCTCCCGCTCATGGACTACCACGCCGTCAACTCCCGCAAGGCGCATACCGGTAAGGGTATCGACATTATCACTGATCAGATACATCTTCATCCTACAACCTACCTATAATCATGAAAGAAATAATCAATCCGTAAAGACACACACCTTCCGCAAGACCTACGAAGATCAGGGATTTACCAAGAGCACTCGGATCCTCGCTGATCGCACCCAACGCTGCACTTGCCGCACTTGCTACGGCGATACCGCCGCCCACACAGGAAAGCCCGGTGGAAAGAGCCGCTGCCAGATAGCCAAAGCCCGTCGCATTAGATGCCGCGCCTGCCGCCTCTGCCGCCTGTACCGGCGCTCCTGCAAACAACATGATACCTGCCACAAGAAATGCCCCGAAGAAGAAAAATACATTCGTTGCCAGTGTCTTCTTATAACGCTTTTTATTCTTTTCCCCAATAAGGAAATAGCCGAACGGAATAATAATACTCAGTATTAAAGCTGCGATCAATAATAATTTTACTGTCAGTGTCATAGTTTTAATCCTCCTTATATTTGACTTTTTGTGTCTTTCTCATACCTTACTCTTTGCTCTGGTTGTTGAATGGCTTGAACTCCCGTCCGGAACCGCTGTAAAAACGGCTGAACAGCTCATAATACTCAAGTCTCAATACCTGTATCCCCACAACCAGTCCTTCCAGGGCACATACAATGATATTTCCGATAATAACTCCGATCCAATTCGTATGTCCGGCCGTCACTCCCGACAACATCAGCACAACCTCCATCATGGCTGCGTGGCTGACCGCAAAAGCTCCGATACGCACATAGGAAATGGTGTTGGAAAAGTAGCTGAGCATCGTCTCAAACAACTCGAAGAATCCCTGGATCAGGAACATTCCCTTGCTCTCCTCCATCTTCTTGTGCTTCTTTTCCACAAGATTCGTAAGCGGCTCCTTGAACAGGAACAAAAGTACGGGAATCCCCAAAAACAGGATCAGCATCACATTTCCCGGCATCTTATGTCCCGTCATGAACAACACGATCGTAATGATCAGAAAACCGTAGAACACAAGGCCCGCCACGCCGTTGTGCGAAAACCAGATATTTCCGGTGTCATGGGCGCGCGCCGCATTGATGATCTGGAAGATCATTACCAATATATTTAATCCCATACCAAATGCAATGGCTATGACGAACACAGTATTAAGCTGGCCGATAAACGGTAAGTCTGTCATCGCCTGCGTAGGCCGCAGCCAGTGCGCCTCTATCACATCCTCGAATCCGAAGATACTTCCGAACATAAAACCGAAAAATGTGGAAAACAGGCCCGCAATTGATATGATCCCTGCAAGGTTCATCTTCTTTTTCAGGTACAAAAGACCACCGCCCACGAACAGGCAAAGCCCCTGCCCCACATCGCCGAACATCGCCCCGAAGATAAATGTATAGGTCAGCGCTACGAATACTGTCGGGTCCATCTCATTGTGGGAAGGCAGCCCATACATCCGGATAAACATCTCGAAAGGCTTGAAAAGCTTTGGATTCTTAAGCTCTGTAGGCGGGTCGCCGAAGAACTTCTCCCGGTCTTCCTCCACCATGATGAACACCCGGTTGTCATCCTTCGTCTCCTTTAAGAGCTTTTCAACATTCTCCTCGCTCATCCAACCGCAGAGGATATAGTTGTCTTCCTGCTCGTCGCCGCTTATCCTGGCGGCTGATCTCCGGACATCAAAATTATTGGAAAGTTCCTGCAGACGTTTCTGTGTCCCCAAAAGCTGCGGTGCATGGCCGGCTACCAGCTTCTTAATCTCCGCTTTGACTTCATCGATCTTCGCCTTGGTCTCTTTGATATCATTCTGGAGGTTCGTGCACGCTTCCTCCGGTGTACCGATGTATTCCATCGGGATGCGGATCCGTTCAAAGTGCAGGGAACGGAAGATGGCATCCGCCTTACCCACATCCGCATTCGCTGCAAAATAACAGCCATATACGTAATTCTCATTCTGCGCCGCTTCGATAAAGACTGCATCCAGATCGTCATACAAATATTTCCCTAACCGCTGGTAATAATCTACCGCCATCCGGCCGAACCGCACCTGCATATATTTGTAATGCAGCACCTTCTGCAATTCCAGTTCCATAGAACCAAAAGGCTCTAAGATACTGAACTTTTCTGTCAGCAGGTCCTTTTTCTTCTTTAACAGTTCTTTCTTCTCCTGCAGATCCACATAGCTGCTGTTGATATTGCGGACAAGCGATAGCATGTCATCGGTTGAAAGGCTACGGTCTACTTCGTAGTCCCTTCCTTCCAAGAGCGACACGAACTGCTCCGTTCTTGCCAGCGGTTCTTTATACGGATTCACCTCGACAAACGGAAGAAGATTGTCTGTTGTCCGAAGCTCTGTAATCGCATTCTCAAGCTGCATCGCATATTTGGACAAATACACGTCGCACACGCGGTCGATGTCTGTTCTCGGACCGCTGATGCTAAGAAACTTCATCTTTACAATCATTGCGTCACACCTCCTAAGTATCCTGATATATCTCTTGAAGATAAGCCGTAGCGAATACATTCAAGCGCACTAATTATTTTTCGGATCTCTCCTTCTTTTAAAAACAAATATGCATTGATGGTGGCGACCGAATACGGATCATGCCTGCGGTCTGACAGGTAAGCTGCTTTTAAGATATTCCTGCACTGGCGCTCCAGCATAGCCCCCTCGTCAAACGTGATCTTTTTTCCGTATCTTGTAAGTCCCACCTGCTTGATAAACTCTTCAACGGTGGGCGCCTCGACTAACGCCTTAAACTCCTCTTTGCTGAACCGATACTGGATTGGGATCATCATCGCGTAGATATCCGGCGGCAGCATGTTATAATACTTCTTCGCCCGGTAGATCCACTGGAGATTGGTAAGGTCGATACGTATCCCGTAATCTCTGATAAACAGCTCTCTCTCCTTGCCCTTAAGAAGGCGCTTTTCCTCCTTCCACATCATGGAAAAATAATAAAGCTCCAAAGTCAGGTCGTAGTCGAACAATGTAGCCGCCCCTGACTCTCTCAGCGTCTGCAGCGGCGAATAATACTCGGTTCCCTTCAGGTTATCGATCAGCTCTTCGATGTTCTTTGATAACACCAGTTTACTGACGGATAGCTGGGAATATTTGTCAAATATCTCTTTTTTATAGTCAATGTCAAACGGGACATCATAATGGTTAAACACGATCCTGAGACAGTAATTGATCAGATCTATCTCATATCTTTTCCAGTACGTCTTAAGGAACTTCTTTTGTTCCATACCTACAAACCGGAAAATCTTCGTATAGTCGTCGTAAAATGACTGCGTCAGGACCTTCTCCACATTCCCCCTGTGGTAAAGGGATGTGTCCATCCGATTGATATATTTTGTATACGCGGGTTTCTCCTTCAGGTACTCGATCACTTCCGGAACAGTCTTGAGATTCGCGATGCTCTCAAAATCCCCGTCCGTCAGAAGCTTCGCCTGCATAGCCCGTACCTTCGTGGTGATACCGCTGTACGTCCTAAGATTCCCCATAAGCCTATACCTCTAAGATCTGCTTCAATATCTCTTTCGCGTATTCCGTATGGTGCTGCGCAAATTCCGCCTCCAGGTTGTCAATGGTATCCCTGTGTTTCCGGCGCTCCTCGTCAAGCACCTGCTCCATCTTCTTACTTCCCTCTGCCCGGATGGTCTCAAGCTGTTTGTTCACTTCTTCATTCAGCTTCCGGTCAAATTCGTCCCGCTTCGCCTGAATCTTCTTCTCTTCCTCGAATTTCTGCTTCTCGGCATTCTCAACGATTG
Organism: uncultured Lachnospiraceae bacterium; assembly: GCA_947363565.1. Classification (GTDB taxonomy): domain Bacteria; phylum Bacillota; class Clostridia; order Lachnospirales; family Lachnospiraceae; genus MD308. The sequence goes on from CANAPP010000032.1 coordinate 27,663, forward strand.
CCTCCGCTGTCTCTTCGATCTTTGCAAGTCTCTTTATAATCGAGTCCATACGACACCCCCATCCACCTTCTGTTTAAATAGTAAAACCTACGCTATCAATAATACACTTTTTTTTGCAAATTTCCATAGTAAAATTTAATAAATTTTTTATTTTTTTTGTGCAATTTTACACTTTTTTATAGACAGTTTGACGGGGCGTAAAAAGCACCCGGAAAGATGCGCTTCCCGGGTGTTTTTTACGACTTCCCCTCCTCTTGTCGCGGGGGCTTTGACCCACCGGAAACTATGTCTTCTCCCGGTTCTTCCTCAGCCTGGTACTCGAGGATATCGCCCGGCTGGCAGCAAAGTTCCCTGCATACGGCTTCCAGTGTAGAAAACCGGATTGCCTTTACCTTCCCGGTCTTTAAGTTCGACAGGTTGACCGTCGATATCCCTGCCTTGCGCGAAAGCTCGTTAAGCGACACTTTTCTATCCGCCATCACCCGGTCCAGCCGTAAAATAATCGCCATGATGCACTCCTGCCTCCCATAACTGTTCCTTAATTGTTCTTTGAAAATTCTGTTCCCTACAAAATCTCATCCATCTCTTTCTGCATAGCGAATCCCGCCATGACCACATTTCCCAAAATAATAAGCAGCACTCCCGCAAGAAATTCCACTCCATCGATCAGCACAAAATCCCCGCCGCCAGGCTTATCCCGGTCAGTATGATGGCCGTGATCAGCGGTATCCGGATATGTCTGATAAAATCCGTCCTTGGACATGGCTTTGTATCCGTGCAAAAATCATTCTCTCTCATACTGCGCCCCTCCTTGCTTTCCTTTATAATAGCATATTATTTAATGATATGATGCTAGGGTCAAAAGGTCATGTGATTCATGCTTGTATGAATAAACATGACTTTGGGACCCGTAAAAACATGAAAAAGTAGCCCGATTAGGGCGGATTTTGAATGTTTTTAGGATTGTGGGAGCACGAAGTGCGGAACAATCCGTAGCATCATGGGGTCAAAATACCTTTTGACCCCAACATCATGATATTCAAATATAATATAATGATTATCATTATATCTGACAAAAATCTCCCGATATTAAAAAGACCGTTTGACTTCTCCCGCCAGACAGGTTAAACTTGTACCCGGAACACTGACATTAACCGGATAGTAATCACCAAAGGAGATCCATAATATGAGACTGAGAAATATTCCGAGAGCCGACGCTGTCCTTGACGCCTGCCCTCTCGTCATCAAAGAGCCGGAAAACTGCCGCGGGAATTGGAGCACGGACATTTTCCAGAATGAGCAGCCCATACACATCGAAATCGGCATGGGAAAGGGGCAGTTCCTCCTGACCCTCGCCGGGCAGAATCCCCAGATCAATTACATCGGGATCGAGCGCTACTCAAGTGTTCTCTTAAGAGCCGTGGAAAAGCTTGAAACGGACAGAGATGTCCGTAACCTGCGTTTTATCTGCATAGACGCCGCCAATCTCCCCCAGGTGTTTTCCTCCGGCGAGGTCGAGCGCATCTACCTTAACTTCTCTGACCCGTGGCCGAAAGCACGCCACGCCAGAAGGCGCCTGACCTCAAAGGAATATTTTTCCCGCTACGACAGCATACTTAAAGCAGATGGACAGGTGGAGTTTAAGACAGACAACCGGGGGCTTTTCGACTTTTCCGTAGAACAGCTTACGGATTCCGACATCTGGGAGATCACTGCCTGCACCTACGACCTGCATCACGACAGCGGGATGTGTGCGGGCAATGTCATGACCGAGTACGAGGAAAAATTCTCCTCCCTCGGCAACCCCATCTGTAAATTAACCGCCGCACGTAAATCCGCACACTTCAACTGCATATACCCGTAAATCTGTGCCCCTCATCTGCATATAATAGTAAGGAATAAAGATTTCCGGAGGCTTTTATGAAACTGGGATTCATGAAAAAATGGCGCCGCAGATGCTACAGGACTGCTTATTTTAAAAAACGGCGGCGCTGTAAGCTCTGCTGTATCGGCAGCTCTCTCCGGGAGGTTTGCGAGATACTGAATTCGAATATAAACTTCCGGAACAAATAAGAAAGGTTGAGATACATGCTGCATCTTACAGCAAATAATTTTTCTGCGGAAATAGCCAAAAGTCATTTACCTGTTGTCGTCATGTTTTACGCCGCCTGGTGCGGCAAATGCGCTATGATGAAGCCGCTCATAGAGGATATAGAGACTGCTTACTTAAAGCGCGTTCTGTTCTGCGAAGTTGAAGTGGACGAATCGCCGGCCCTGACGGAAAGATACAAAGCGTCTATCGTCCCGACATTTGCCTTTTTCCAGAACGGAAGGCTCCTTGGCGAGCTGCAGGGCGTGATGGAGGATACCACTTTTGAAAGGCATCTACAAAAAATATTCAGAAATTGTTAAGACGGTTTTTCTTTTCAAACCAGAATGCCTGTGATATATTATGAATGAGTAAATATAACTCTTTATGACATACTGCCAAATATCCGTGCAAGCGCAGGATTTATGCCCGCTGTGCGCGTAAATTGGCGATGAAGAGCCTGATTTACAACAAGAATTCAAAAAAGGGGAGTTTAATATGGAAAAATTTAAGATGAAAGCACCGCAGCGCGCTTCGCGCTGTATCAGGAGAAGCTTTTCGGCCTTGCTGGCAGCGTCCCTTATCTGTACGGGCCTGCCGATAATCGCAAGCGCGGACAGCTCTAAGGTCGTCACACTGGGAGCGAATCTGTCAGACGAACAGAAATCTTCCATGTACGAGTATTTCGGGACGACTGCGGACGAAGTTGACACGATTGAAGTAACCAATCAGGATGAGCGCAAATATATGGAAGGGATCGCTACCGAAGCGCAGATCGGAAAACGGACCTATAGCTGCTCCTACGTGGAGCCAACGGAGGATGGAGGAATCCAGGTGAAGGTGGCGAACCTTACCTTCGTCACAAGCTCGATGATCGCCAGCACACTTCTCACCTCGGGTGTTGAGAACTGCAACGTGGTCGCTGCTTCCCCGATTGAAGTATCGGGAACAGGTGCTTTGACGGGAATCATGATGGCTTACGAATCTGCCAGCGGCGAAGAACTAAACGAAGAACAAAAGGCCGCCGCGACAGAAGAGCTTGTCACTACCGGGGAGCTTGCCGGCGAGATTGGGCAGCAGCCGGCTTCCGATCTGATGAACCAGGTAAAGCAGGAGGTTATTGAAGGAAAGATTACTGACGAAGGAAAGATCGAGGATACGGTAAACAAAGCTGCCGAAAAGGCAGGTGTTGACCTGACTGATGAGCAGATTGCACAGATTGTTTCCCTGATGCAGAACATCGCCCAATATGACTACGATGTCAAGGCACTGAAAAAAACACTGGATAATCTGGAGGGCAAAGAAGAAGGATTCTTTTCAAAGCTTGTCAGTACCATAGGCGGATTTTTCGGCGGAGGGGACGATAAGGGCGGCATCATCAACAGCACGAATGATAAGATCCTCGGCGACAACGCGGTAATTGACAGCACCTTGGACGGCATCAAAGACAAAGTAAACAAGAATGAAACAAACTCCGATGAGGGCGAAGGTTTCTTTGATAAGATTGTGAATTTCTTCAAGGGTATTTTCGGAGGAAATGATACCGAAGACGCTGACCCTGAAGCGCCGGTTGACGATTCCGAGACTTCTACACCAGAAGATACCGCAGAGCCTCAGAGCGATGATAATGCAGACGCACCGGATGACCCGGCTGATGCTGATAATCCGGATGATTCCTTTGACGCGGATGACGACGACCCGCTAAAGAATGGACATGACGGGGATGCAGAGGATGATGATCCGCTAAAGGATAGTCATGATGGGGATGCGGAGGATGCATCCGAGTAAACCAAACAGATACTCTTTCATTTCTTTAATCAATAAAAGTGATGCCGGACACAAAATCCAGCATCACTTTTATTTCGGAATCTATAGATAATTATCTGTATTATTCTGTAAAACGAGTGTTATAAATATTTTTAAACATCAGTTTCTCAATGGTATCTCTTTCTTCTTCAAATACTTTATTAGCCTCATCTCTCTTTAGCTCCGCTTCACGTATCTTATCTGCAATTTCTTTTTCTCTTTCCGGTCTTAATCTCGGAATAGGAATCGTTGCAACAAAATCGGGGGTAATATGATCTACTACTGATGCATATATCCCTCTTTCCAACAATATTTTTCCGATATTATTTGTTGATAAATATGCATAAACGTAATATGGATCAATTAATGTTTCATCACAAATAACTCTTATAACATGTTCTGAAACCATTGTCCCCGCCATACTATCCGTAACCATAACTACTCTCCCTGTAGAACCAGAACGAGTTATCAATATCCAGTTTTTTTCTACGAAATGTTTTGCTGCCGGTTTATAATCCTTTGGTGTATATTTCAAATCAAATGGCCGAACCTGAAGTATTTGCGTTCCCGAATAAAATGGCACGCTTTCCTCTCCTTTCATAACATAATTCCTCTTATGTCTCCCAGGATAGAAAATGCCATGCTCTACAACCAAATCCCCAAGCCGAACAATCTCATTAACATCCTCTCCTATTGTCTCTTCTAATTCTTTTGCAAGATTATTTTTATTAGGATCCCAGTACCAAGCATCAAATCTTTTTGATTCATCTTCCAATATTTGCTTCAAATTAATGACAAAACAACTCGGTTCTTGCTCATTTACCCTTTCATTTACTTCCCCAGACAATTTATAATTATTCCATTGCTCATAAATTTGGGGCAAATCATTCCAGATAACTACTCTTCCCTCTTCATCTAATAAGTTCATACCGGATGCATCTTTTTTATAAAGCGGATTTCCTCTTCTATCATGTCCAACAGCCTCCGACACTGCCATAAAAATAGGGTAATCCGCAGGAATCTCCTTCACTTTCTTTAAAAACACAAGTGAAGTTTTAGTTCCTGTATGTGGCTGAAACGATTCTCTTGGCAAATCTACAATTGCAGTAACTTGCACTTTCTTTAATAGCCATTTTCTAAATTCAACGCTTTCTTCCTGAGCTCCAGATAAGTTTTGTTTTGGAAGGACTATTACCATCCTTCCTCCATCTTCTGTATCAGTTTCCTCTTTTAAATACAAAATATCTCTTTCAACAAATAATTTATCAGGATCCTGTCCATCAACCAATTCCTTTGTTGGCACACCGTCAACTAACTTATGCCCCAGTTCATATCTTTCTAATACATAATCTCTTGTATCGTCAATTCTAGTTCCAAATGGCGGATTAGTCGTAATTACATTTACAGTTCCCGGCTTAATGCGCTTCTTAAAATTATCATCCAGATTCTCATATGGCTCTAAAGAATCAAGATTATATATATTGCTTTTGCCATCTCCCACAATTGCCATATATGATTTAGAAATTCTATATAATAGCGGATCAATATCACATCCATAAATATATTTGTCCGCATAATCTTTTAGTATTGAGTTCAACTTATCTTTCGAAAAATTTCGATTCTTAAACAACTCATCAATTTGTTTTCTTAATTTTTCAATTGCAATTGACAAAAATCCCCCAGAACCACAAGCAGTGTCCAATATTAATTCGTTGTCTTCATAAGAAGGATTAATGATATCCATCGCAAATCTTACTATTTCACGTGGTGTAAAAAATTGACCGCTTTCTCCCTTCAGAGTAGATGGTAGCAAAATTTCATACGCATCTCCTAACGCATCCGTATTTGTCTCCTCATGTAAAAGTGAAATACCTTGCAATTCGCTAACTATATAAGAAATCCATTCCTCATTGTACTCTAAACGTTCATCCTTAAACATAGTACCAAAATCAGGATCTTTCAAGAGTTTATCATATAATCTTTCTATTCTTCCCTTAATTACTTTTTTTCCTTCCACAGAAGTAAGTTCAATCGGCGTAGCTCTAAATTCACATAAATCATTAGGGGAAAGCTCATCAATAATTTTGCAAAATAACACTTTTATTACTTCAATCGCAATATTTTCTTCTCGTTTTATCGGCCCGTTTCCATACAATTTATAATATATGCGGCTAAACAATAATTTTAAAGCTTTAGCAGGCTTTAAATCCTGTTTTCTATATTTTCCAATTGTATCTTGGGTTTCTCCATATCGTGGTAACGTGGGAATCGATATAAATTTAAGTGGATCTACCGCTAAATCTCTATAATGGTAAAAAGGACCTTCACTGCTTTTTTCAAATCCCGCAAACCATATACAATAGGGCGCTGTCGTTGCTGTCACATATGAAAACGCCTGTAAATCGTACTTCTTCTTAGGCGTTTCTATTTCAATCACCATATAAGCGTTTTCCTGTTTGTGTATGTTGTTATTATATACAACAATATCTATCTCCTCTGCATTTCGCTTTGCACCACGTTGTAATACAACTTCAATATCTATATGTGATTTAGGGTATCCCAAATCATCTATTAATATATGTTCAAATAATTGTCTATATGTTTCTTCAGGATTACTTTTCACTTCTTTTCCGGTTGCATAATCATAAAATTTATTTTCCGCCATAGCTGCTGATCCCTCTCCTCATACGCATAATTCTCATATTGAATTACTAAAATACACATTTTTTCCAAGAACAATTTTCATATATCCTGTCTTTATCTATTATTGTACATTATCTCGATTTGTCCCGCAACACTTGTCCCTTCAGTGTTTAGCGTTCCGCCGCGAAGCCCGTTACTATTCGCATCCTAGAAACCCTTCGCAGTGCAAAACATATGTTTGTTTATTAGATTATCACATCCCTTTCTGTATTGCAAGAACTATATTTAATTATATTTGCATAAAAGCCAAGTTAGAGCCATACCCTTATCTGTATAAATAGAAAAAGAGCTTCCCGAATCTTTCGGAAAGCCCTTTCTTAATCTTACTCTTTATTGATTACTTAATATCCTGATTACTCAAGAATCTTAGCAACTGTACCAGAACCTACTGTACGTCCGCCTTCACGGATAGCGAAACGAAGACCCTGCTCCATAGCTACCGGATGGAT
>CANAPP010000033.1 GCA_947363565.1 uncultured Lachnospiraceae bacterium
TGGTGTCAAACTGGTGTCAAAACCTATGAAAAGGACAATTACAGGAAAACAAAGTGTGTGCAAACCATTGATTTCAGGCGGTTTGCAAAAATTATCAGAAAAAATTAGCACTCGCCTATTGACATTGCTAATAATTTATGTTATATAATATGTATAACAAATAAAACAATATACATTTTCCAATAAGCGCAGAGCTTTAGGGGAATACTATAATTGGTGCAATGTAGTTTTAAGGAGGTATGACTTATGTTATTAGCAAACAGGAATTATAATTTATTTGACGAGATGTTCAAAGATCCGTTTTTTACACGTCCCTTCGATCACTCTTCCACACAGATCATGAAGACGGACATTCATGACAAAGACGGGCACTATATGATCGAGATGGAGCTTCCGGGATATGCGAAGGAGGACATCAAGGCTGATTTGAAGGATGGTTACCTGACCATCACAGCTTCTAAGAATGAGACAAAGGAGGAAAAGGACGCAAAAGGCAACTGCATCCGCAAGGAACGCTACACCGGAACGTGCAACCGGAGCTTCTATGTCGGCGAGCAGGTGACCCAGGACGATATCCATGCCGCATTTAAGGACGGTGTTCTCTCCCTGAAGGTTCCTAAGGATATGCCGAAGGTTGAGGACACGCCGAGGCTGATCACCATCGAGTAACCAGCCGGCTGACAAAAGCCATATCCCAAAGTAAGTCTCTGATTCACTTGCTTTTCGGATATGGCTTTCTTGTATTGGTGATGCCCACCAGATAATCAATACTCACATTGTAAAACAAAGAAAGCTTGATCAAAAGATCTACCGGTATCTGGCGCGTCCCCTTCTCATACCGGCGGTACACTTCGCGCTGGCAGCCCAGATATTCTGCGATTTCCGCCTGTGTTTTATCACTATCGATCCGTAAGTCTTCCAGACGTTGAAAATACATCAAACCACCTCGGTTTTATGCTACCAAATAATTGCATTTTTATTCTGTTTATGCTACCATATGGTTGTATTTTGACAACAAAGGAGGAAGAGGATTGAAAACTCATGAAAAAATCATCACTGTCTTAATCACTTTATCACTGTTCGTATGTCTCTGTCTCACAGGGCAGTCTGTGCTGAGAACTGCTGCCCGCTTTTCCGGTCAGTTTACCAGGCATACCGCGCAGTCCTCGCCCAAAGCTTCCGAAGCCACGATCGGCGGGATATGCGGGAATAATCTGCGCTGGACATTTGCAGACGGCATCCTCACCATCAGCGGCAAAGGACAGATGCACGACTATACAGATGCTCTGTCTCCGTGGGCGGCACTTACCATCACAACGGTAAGGGTGAAAGAAGGGGTTACCAGCATCAGTGCCCGCGCATTCAGCCACAACCAGCTGGTGAGGCACGTTCTCCTTCCCTCCACCCTTAAAAGCATTGACGCCGACGCATTTGCTCGTACCCGAAGGCTTCCGGACATCTATGTGGCACGGGAAAATACCCGTTTTACATCCTTCGCCGGTGTTCTCTTTCACCGGGACGAACGTTCTCCGGTCATCAATCCGGTGGGAAAACAGCGGATTTCTTATCCTTTCCCTGCCGCCCTGAGACAGATTACTTCCTGCATCCTGTTTTTTGCATTGTATTTACAGACAACACCCTGATGCCAGGCAAATTTCCCTCCCTCAGCCTTCCGGTGCAAATCTGTTGTGTCAAAAAGATATACAGGGCAATCTTTGGATGAAGATTGCCCTGTATGATATATACGATATACTTTGATTCTTCTGTTCTATTTGAATATCCTGATCTTTCCGATACCCGGCAGTTCGTTTCTCGTCCCCCTGTACGCATAGACGATTCCCATGATAAAGAGGATCAGAACGATGAATTTGGCGATATCAACGCCCACATCCAGAACTCCTCCCGTGAACCAGGAAAAAATCCCGGCGCTCCATCCCCAGTGTCTTTCCAGGATATTCAGAAACGTCTCCGCGATGAACAGGACGATCCCCTGATTCTTATGGAGCTTTAAATACTCCGACTGCTTATCTCCCGCGAAAATCGGGATAAATACCAGCACACCGATATAACACAGCACCGCCATCACCTTATTGCGCCTGACGTCGCTCTTGGGGAAATATCCTTCTTCATTCTGTGCAGAACCATATGTGCCGTATGTACTATGGCTGCCGCTTTGCACACTGGTATCCCCATAGGTATAGCTGCCCTGCGCATTTGCGTTCCCATAGGTATACCCGCCGGATGAACCGCTTTGCGCCGTAGCCTTCTGCGGGATCACCGCACCGCAGACCGGACATATCACTGCCGTATCCTCTACTTTCTCACCACATTTCACACAATAAGCCATCTTTCTTCCTCCTCATCCGTATGACCTGCCGGTCATCTTCTTTATCGTCCCATCCATTCAATCTGATCAGGCCTTTTCATCTTCAAGTCCCAGAATTTCCGAAAGAACCTCAATAATAATCTCATTGGTGCAGGATTTCACATATCCTACCATATGGAGCAGGATCTCATCCTGCTTCTGCGCTTCGGTCAGCGAACGGTTATTCTTCGTCTCATTGATCAAATGAATAAGCTGCGGTGTCAGCTCCTCATATATCTCCACGGTTGTATCTGACACCAGCTTTCTTAGCTCCTTTTTCGCTGTTGGTACCATACATTCCTCCAATCATTTCTTAATATTATGATGTTGGGGTCAAAAGGTATTTTGACCCCATGATGCTACGGATTGTTCCGCACTTCGTGCTCCCACAATCCTAAAAACATTCAAAATCCGCCCTAATCGGGCTACTTTTTCATGTTTTTACGGGTCCCAAAGTCATGTTTATTCATACAAGCATGAATCACATGACCTTTTGACCCTAGCATCATATTATTATCCTAAGTTCCTCACCTTGAACTCCCTCTGGGCTTCCCGCTTCTGATCCTTTTTCGCGATATCCTGACGTTTGTCATACAGCTTCTTCCCCTTTGCAAGGCCGATCTCCACCTTCACAAGGCTTCCTTTAAAATACACTTTAAGCGGGATGACCGCAATCCCCTTCTCCTTCGTCTTGCCTAAAAGCTTACTGATCTCCGCCTTGTGGAGAAGGAGCTTCCGGACACGGAGCGGGTCTTTATTGAAGATGTTGCCCTTCTCATAGGGGCTGATATGCATCCCGTAGATAAATACTTCCCCATTCTCTATCCGGATAAATGACTCCTTTATGCTGCACTTTCCCATGCGGAGGGACTTCACTTCTGTACCGTGAAGGGCAATGCCCGTCTCATACGTATCCAGGATAAAATAGTCGTGGTATGCCTTTTTATTATTCGCTATCAGCTTGCCGTTCGTCTTCGCCATCTTCCCGCTCTCCTTCTGCAATCTCAAAATCTATGGTCCGCATCATCCTGTTAGTACCGATCACGCGCACCCTGATCTTCTGTCCCAGTTTAAACACTTTTCCCGTGTGCTCTCCGACCATCTCATAACTACCCTCGTAATACTCATAATGGTCATCCGTCATATTGATCACATGCACAAGCCCTTCTACCGTATTGGGAAGTTCCACGTACATCCCCCACTTTGTCATCCCGGAGATGACGCCTCCAAAGACCTGCCCGATCCTCTCCTGCATATATTCTACTTTTTTAAGCTTTATCGTCTCCCGCTCCGCCTCGTCAGCGCGCCGCTCCGTCTCACTGGAGTGCTTCGTCACTTCCTCGAGGATGGCTTGGTAATGCTCTATCTTATCCTCATTCATCCGCCCGCGCAGATTATCCTTGATGATCCGGTGGATCTGCAGGTCCGGATACCGCCGTATAGGCGAGGTAAAATGCGTATAATACGCCGCTGCCAGCCCGAAATGCCCAAAGTTTTGCGGCGCATATCTGGCCTGCCTCATGGAACGCAGCGCAAGCCTGCTGATCAATGCCTCCTCCGGCGTTCCTTCTACTTTGCACAAAAGCTTCTGTATCTCCTTCGGCCGCACCTCATTGGCCCCGATATGCATGGAATATCCGAAATTGTTGATAAACGCAGCCAGAGCCTTTATCTTCTCATCATCCGGCGCCTCGTGGCTGCGGTATACAAAGGGAAGCTCCTGCCAGTAATAATCCTGAGCCACCGTCTCATTAGCAAGCAGCATAAAATCCTCGATGATCTTCGTCGCCGTATTCCGGTCATAAGGCCTGATCTCCAATGGTCTCCCCTCTTCATCAAGCACAAGCTTCGTCTCCGGGAAATCAAAGTCAATAGAGCCACGCTGCTTTCTCCTTTGCCTAAGGATCCCGGAAAGCTCCTGCATACACACAAACATAGGTACGAATTCTCTGTAGGCTTCCCGCTCCGCTTCGTCGTGGTCTTCCAGTATCTTTTTCACACTCGTATAGGTCATGCGCCGATCCACATGGACCACCGTCTCTAAGATCTCGTGGTCGGTCACATTCCCCTTGGCATCCACCGTCATGATGCAGCTTAACGCCAGCCGGTCCTCACCCGCATTCAGCGAGCAGATCCCATTGCTTAACGTATGAGGAAGCATCGGGATCACACGGTCCACCAGATAGACGCTGGTTCCCCGCTCCCTGGCCTCATGGTCAAGGGCGCTGTTCTCCTGCACATAATTGGTCACGTCGGCGATATGCACACCGAGGACATAATCACTTCCCCTTCGCTCCACAGACACCGCATCGTCAAGATCCTTGGCATCCTCGCCGTCGATGGTCACCATCTGAACATCCCTGAGATCCCTGCGTCCTGCCATATCCGCCTCGCTCACCGGCTTCGAGACGCGCTCCGCCTGCCTGAGCACCTTCTCCGGGAACTCAACCGGAAGGTCATACCCCTTCACGATAGACATAATGTCTGTCCCCGGGTCATTCACGTGGCCGATGATCTCCGTAATCTTTCCCTCGGGATTCCTCCCTTCCCCGCCGTAAAAAGTAAGCTCAGCTACCACCTTATGCCCGGTAACCGCCCCCTTCGACTTCTCCGCGGGGATAAAGATATCCTTATGGAACTTCTGGTTGTCCGGCATCACAAATCCATAATTCTTCCCCGGAGTCATCTCATAATATCCTACAACCTTCGTTATTCCCCGGGAAAGGACTTTCACGATCTTCCCCTCGCTCTTTTTTCCGGAAGCTTCCCTGATGACCGCATATTCCACCGTATCACCGTCAAGGGCGCCGCCGGTATGCTCCTCCCCGATAAACACATCCGCCATCCCGCCTTCCGTCTCCACAAAACCAAAGCCTTTTGGATTGGCGCGGTAGATTCCGGCAAGCCTTTTTGTCTCGCCTTTTACGTATTTTCCGCGCTTGGAAAGATAGATCTTTCCCTCTCGCTCGAGAGCCTCAAGGACTTCCCTGAGTTCGTCCCGCTGCTCCTTCGGAACCTGCAGCAAAATGGCAAGCTCCTTAAACTTCATCGGGGTATACAAGTCGTCACAGATCAGTTCATAGACAACCTTTTTCTTTTTTTCCACTGCCTTATCCATCCTGCACACTGCTCCTTTCTCATATGGAAAAAGGACACCCCTCATTACAGGAGTGTCCCATCATGCTCACACTAATACTGTCCCTTAAGCAAAAACCTTCAAATTCAACACTGCTGCCAGTACAATAAACAGAATCGCAAGGAACTTTGTCGATTTCACCAGCGCGCCTTCCATAGAACGGCCCTTATTCTGGCCCCAGTACGTATCTGCCATACCGCTGATCGTCCCAAGACCCGCTGACTTACCTTCCTGCATCAGCACGATAGCTGTCAATGCGATACAGTCTATTGCAAATATGATCATTAATACCGTCTTCAATATCTCCATATTCTCCCACCTCCTGCGGATAAACCATAACTATAGTAACACAGGAGGACGAAGTTTACAAGCATTTTTTCTGTCTTTTTCGGTATCTGCTTTACTGCCTTTTCTTCTCCTCAAACGGGTTCATATATTCCGCCACATCGCCCAGCTCATCTTCTATGCGCAGCAGCCGGTTATACTTCTCTACGCGCTCGCCGCGGCACGGCGCCCCGGTCTTGATCTGGCCCGCATTGAACGCGACAGCGATATCCGCGATGATGGCATCTGCCGTCTCGCCCGAACGGTGGGAGATAACTGCCTGGTAGCCCGCATTTTTCGCCATCTCCACCGCATCAAAGGCTTCCGTAAGCGTCCCGATCTGGTTCACCTTCACCAGGATGGCATTGGCAACCTCTCTTTCAATCCCCTTCTTAAGCCTGCGGGTGTTGGTCACGAACAGGTCGTCCCCGACAAGCTGCGTGTGAAGCCCAGTCCTCGTAGTCATCAGCTCCCATCCGTCCCAATCCTCCTCATCCAGCGGATCCTCCAACGACACGATCGGGAATTGCTGCACCAGCTCCTCATAATAATCGATCAATTCTTCGGCGGAGCGGATCACCTTATGCCCGTGCATCTTCGCCTCGCCTTCAAACACGTATTTTTTGAAATGCTTATCATACAGCTCAGAAGCCGCCACATCAAGGGCAAGGCATACATCCTTCCCCGGACGGTATCCCGCCTTTTCAACCGCCTCCACCATCAGGCGCAGCGCCTCCTTCGCATCCGGCAGGTCCGGCGCAAATCCTCCTTCGTCACCCACAGCCGTATTAAGCCCGGCAGCCTTCAAAAGCTCCTTCAGCGTGTGATAAACCTCCGCACACATCCTGAGTCCCTCTTTAAAGCAGCATGCCCCCACAGGCATGATCATAAACTCCTGGATATCGATGGTGTTGTCCGCATGCCTGCCGCCATTCATGATGTTCATCATGGGCACCGGCATCCGCTTTGCATTGGTACCGCCAAGATATGCGTAAAGGGGCAGGCCGAGGGCACTGGCCGCGGCGCGGGCTGCGGCCATGGATACCCCAAGCAGCGCGTTGGCGCCGAGATTGGATTTGTTGTCCGTCCCGTCAAGCTTATTTAACACCCCGTCAAGTGCCGCCTGCCCGAACACGTTCATCCCGGTGATCTCCGGCGCGATCTTCGCATTCACATGGTCAACCGCCTGCGTCACCCCGAGTCCCCTGTACCGTTTTTCCCCGTCCCGAAGCTCCACCGCCTCGAACTGCCCGGTAGACGCTCCCGACGGGACGCCGGCACGGCCGATGAACTTCTCTCCTGCCAGGACTTCGACCTCTATCGTAGGATTCCCGCGGGAATCCAGTATTTCTCTTGCGTAAACATCCGTAATCGGCAAATATTTGTGCATAGCTTCACTTCCTCCTTACGAGAAAATAGTATTTCCTGAAACCGCAAACCAAATTCATCAATATTCTTGATTTTCTTCATTCATCTTCCCCACAGCGGTTGACGCACAAAAATACGCGCGTTACAATCTCAGTGGTCATAGAGCCATAGAAAAATATTATCAAATCCCGGAGAATTTATGATGAAAAATCAAGCGAAAAATTTCATATTGTTGACTGTAAGTACGCTTCTGAGCGCTGTAGGAATCTATTTTTTCAAATTCGCCAACAACTTTACCTTCGGCGGGATCACCGGTCTTGCCGTACTGGTCGCAAAGTCAGGAATCATCTCTGCCAGTGATTTTTCCTTCGTCGCGAATATACTTCTTTTGATCATCGGCTGGATAGTCCTTGGAAAAAAGTTCGCCGCTAAGACGGCTTACTGCACGATCCTCCTTTCCTTTTCTCTCTCGGCGCTGGAAAGGATCTATCCGATGAGCCGCCCGCTCACTGACGAACCGCTCCTTGAGCTTATGTTCGCCATCGCGCTGCCGGCCCTTGGCTCCGCTGTTTTGTTCAACATCGGTTCCTCCAGCGGCGGCACGGATGTGATCGCCATGATCATGAAAAAATATACCAGCGTCGACATCGGGAAAGCGCTTCTTCTCTCCGACGTGCTCATCACACTGTCGGGATGCTTCGTGTTCGATATCTCGAACGGGCTTTACTCCTTTTTGGGACTTGCGCTCCGTTCCTTTATGATCGACGGATTCATCGAGAGCCTGAACCTGTCGAAGTATTTCAACGTCGTGTGTACCTCCCCGCAGCCAATCTGCGATTTTATCAAAGAGAACCTGCACCGGAGCGCCACCATTGTGGATGCAAAGGGCGCATTTTCAGGGGACGACAAATATATCATCTTCACGGTCTTAAACCGGATGGAAGCCGTACGGCTCAGGAACTTTATTAAAGAAAATTCGCCAGACGCTTTCCTGCTTATCTCCAATACCAGCGAGATCATCGGGAAAGGCTTCCACTCCATCTAGCCGGCCTGATGTGCCTTGGGGTTCTCACAAAAGTTAAAAAGATTCGGGATTTCCTGTCACCTGCCGGAATCCCGAATCTTTTTTATCTTTTCTTCCATCTGTTCTGGCCGTTATCGTCCAAAGGCTTACCCCACGACAAGACCTTCCGCACGGATCACGTCCACTACCTGGTTGACGTACTTTTCACACAGCTCGTCAGTAGCCGCCTCCACCATCACGCGGATGACCGGCTCCGTGCCGCTCTCCCTCACCAGGATACGCCCATCGTCTCCCAGCGCCTCGGCAACATCATTTACCGCTTTCGACACTTCCGGGTTCTCGCGGGCTGTCTTTTTATCCGCTACCCGGACATTCTTAAGGAGCTGGGGATAAATCTTCACATCCTCAGAAAGCTTGGAAAGGCTCTGCTTCTTCTCCAGCATAACCTCCATGACCATCAGGGATGTCAGGATGCCGTCACCGGTCGTCGCATGCTTGCTGAAGATAATGTGTCCGGACTGCTCCCCGCCCAGGGAGAAATTGTTGCGCACCATATTTTCATACACATACTTGTCGCCCACGGCGGTCTTCTCGTATTTAAGCCCTGCCTTGTCGCAGGCTTTATAAAGCCCCAGGTTGGACATGATCGTTGTGACGATCGTATCCCCGTTAAGCCGCCCGTTCTCCTTGAGGTATTTTCCACACACATAAAGGATCAGGTCGCCATCCACTACATTGCCGTTCTCGTCCACCGCGATACAGCGGTCCGCATCCCCGTCGTAGGCAAATCCGACGTCCAGTTTCTTCTCCTTTACATAATCCTGCAAAACCTCAATATGCGTAGAGCCGCAGTTGGTGTTGATATTCGTCCCGTCCGGCTCACAGTTGATCACATAGGTCTTTGCCCCCAGCGCATCGTATACTGCTTTCGCAATGGTAAATGCGCTTCCGTTTGAGCAGTCAAGCCCTACCTTCACATCCTCGAAGGAACGCGTCGCCAGGGAGATAAGATAGCCGATGTAGCGGTTCCTTCCCGCCACATAGTCAACCGTCCGCCCAATCTTTTCCTTCTTCGCAAGAGGAATCTCCGGAATCTTACCGTCAATATATTCCTCGATCTTCTCCTCTACCTCTGCCTCCATCTTGTGACCCTTGCCGTTGATGACCTTGATTCCGTTATCATAATACGGATTGTGACTGGCAGAGATCATGATCCCGCAGTCAAAGTTCTCAGTCCTCGTCACATAGGAAACGCTGGGCGTCGTCGTAACGTGGAGAAGATATGCGTTCGCCCCCGACGCCGTAAGTCCTGCCGCCAGCGCGTACTCAAACATATAACTGCTCCTTCTCGTATCCTTGCCGATGACGACTCTCGCCTTGTGCTCCTGCCCGTAATACCATCCGAGATATCTTCCTACCTTGAACGCATGCTCCACGGTCAGGACCTCGTTAGCCTCGCCCCGGAACCCGTCTGTACCAAAATATTTACCCATAATATTTCTCCTTAAATATCGTTTGTCCTATCTGCTGGTTTTCTTGCACATTCAAAATTGCACCACATTATTATATTCTTTTTTTTTTCAAGATACAACCCTGTTATTAATAAAATTCACAGTATCAGGCAGTTTAATAAGACTTTACACCATCCGTCGTTCAAGAGTTCAGGACTGGATGATGTTAGCTGATAAAGATTCCAAAGTATATAATGCCATGAAAAAGAGGTATATTGACTTAAAAGTCATCCTTACAGCGTCAGGCATCAACCTTACTGAGTTAGACAGGATTAAAGCATAACTCCACGGCCCTGCAAAATAAAAGATGTAAAATCCCCGGCAATTCCCGAAGGATTTTACATCTTTTTCTCTTAGTGGTGGAACAGTCTGAGCCCTGTAAAGCTCATCACCATCCCGTACTTATTGCAGGCAGCGATCACATGGTCGTCCCGCACAGAGCCGCCCGGCTGCGCCACATACTTTACGCCGCTCCTGTGCGCCCGCTCGATATTATCCCCGAAGGGGAAGAAGGCATCAGACCCCAGCGACACGTCTGACATCTGATCAAGCCACTCTCTCTTTTCCTCTCTCGTAAACACTTCCGGTTTCTCCTTGAAAATGTTCTCCCATGCGCCGTCCGCCAGCACATCCATATAGTCCTCTCCGATATAAAGGTCGATGGCATTGTCCCGGTCTGCCCTGCGGATGCCGTCCACGAAAGGAAGGCCCATCACCTGGGGCGACTGGCGCAGCCACCAGTTATCCGCCTTCGTTCCTGCCAGACGGGTACAGTGGATTCTTGACTGCTGCCCCGCCCCGATGCCGATTGCCTGGCCGTCCTTCACATAGCACACGGAGTTGGACTGGGTGTATTTTAATGTGATCATAGAGATAGCAAGGTCAATCTTCGCCTGCTCGGTAAGTTCTTTATTGTCCGTCACGATATTGGCAAAAAACTCATCGTCAATCTTTAACTCATTTCTTCCCTGCTCGAAAGTAATGCCGAACACGTCCTTGTGCTCCAGCGGCTCCGGCACATAATCCGCGTCAATCTGGATCACATTATAATTGCCGTTCTTCTTTGCTTTCAATATCTCCAGAGCCTCATCCGTATAGCCCGGAGCAATCACGCCGTCAGACACCTCTCTCTTGATGAGCCTTGCCGTGTCCGCGTCGCAGGTATCGGACAGGGAGATAAAATCCCCGAAAGAAGACATCCTATCCGCCCCTCTCGCCCTTGCGTAAGCACAGGCTAAAGGCGACAGCTCCCCGAGGTCGTCCACCCAGTAAATCTTCGCCAGCGTATCCGAAAGAGGAAGGCCTACCGCCGCCCCCGCCGGGGATACATGCTTAAAGGAAGTCGCCGCAGGAAGTCCGGTCGCCTGCTTAAGCTCCTTCACCAACTGCCAGCCGTTAAAGGCGTCCAGGAAATTGATATAGCCCGGCTTTCCGTTTAACACGGTGATGGGAAGGTCGCCGCCGCCTGCCATGTAGATCTTCGACGGTTTCTGGTTCGGGTTGCAGCCATATTTCAGCTCTAATTCTTTCATCTGAATATCCTCCTATCTGTTCTTATTGATAATCTTCGTCTCATATTCCTTCGTGGCAATGTCGATATAGCGCACAAACAGCGACACCTTATTGTCCTCGTTGAGACTCCTCCACAATGTATCTGCAAATGCATCCATGTCATCCGGTATGCCGATCAGTTTCGGCTCGCCCTCAAAGCTCGGCAGAGGATTGCCGTCACATTTATATGTATGGATAAAATGCCCTTCGCCCGCCGCCGGGTTCTCATAGGCAAAGGTAAAGCGGCTGCAGCTTTCCGGATTACCGTTATTGCTCTTCAGGATAGACATGGCATAATTGTACATGCCGTCCTCGATATGCATGATCCCGGAAATGCGCGGCGTAAAGTTCGGCCCGTCCGGTTCAAACTCGCGGCTCCTTAAAGACTGCTCAAAGGTAAGCTGCCTGTCCATCCCCTCATAGATGGTATCCGTCTGGTCGCCGTTGGTCACGATGGTCTTATTCCCCAGAACGCGGACAGGCGCGTAAATGATAAGGCTGGGGTCCTCAAGCTTTGACTCGTCAAAAGCCTGGGTGCGGATTCCCTCGCCCTCCTCTGCAAATATGCGGTTGCGGCTGTTGGCGCTCCTCCCCATGATAAAGTAAGCGCACACCGCCTTTTTCCCGTCCTCACTTCTCCCGATGATAATCCCGCGGCCCGGATAAGAATTGCCCTGCAATTCCTTTTCAATTGATAACATCTCCATGAATACATCTCCTTTTTACTTTTGTTTGAATTGTTCTTCTATTATATATAAAACCCCTGGATTTTTCCAGTAGTATTTACACGCTTTCAAAACATGTTACAAATTTGCGGAACACAGATTTTTATTTTCGTATATTTTTACTATTGAACCGGATAAACGAAAAGAATAGAATGGTTATCAGATTTTAAGACGAGGTATTATTATGAACAGAGGAGCATCTGCAGCAAACACACGCGACTACTTATTCGACAACTACAAAGTTCTTTTGATCGTGCTTGTCGTCATGGGGCATTTCATCGAGCCGTGCTACCGGAACAATGCGTTTCTGTACACCCTCAAGTGGCTCATCGTTTCCTTCCACATGCCGGCGTTTATCTTTATCTCCGGTTATTTTTCCAAACGTAAGCTCAAGTTCTCCGTGATTCTTAAGAAACTTCTCGTTCCGTATATTGTATACGAATTTGTCTACTACTTTTTCTATATCTTTATCCTGCACAAGGAGACCGGGCTTTACCTTCTCTATCCCAAATTCTCCCTGTGGTATCTGCTCGCCCTCTTTGTGTGGCGCGCCGTAACTCCCCTTGTGAAAAAATGCCCGCACTATCTGTGGCTGTCCGCGGCCGCAGGACTTTTCATCGGCTGCTCTGATATGGCGGACAATTTTTTAAGCCTGCCGAGGATTCTCTATTTTTACCCGTTTTTCCTGGCAGGTACGAATTTTGATCGGTCTATCCTTGAAAAGTTTCGGAAGAAATCTTTTCGTTTCCTATCCGGAGCTGCTGTCGCTTTTTTTGCCGGATGTATCCTGTGCGTTCCTGTCTTTGATACCCTCTCCGTCAAAGTATTTTACGGGCGATATAACTATGATTTTCTCGGGCAGGACATCCTTACCGGAATCCTCTGGCGCGCCCTCTGCTACGCCATAGGATCTGCCATGACTTTCGCAGTTTTACTGCTGGTTCCGAACCGAAAAATGTTTTTCTCCTACATCGGAACACGCACCATGGCAGTCTATCTATTCCACGGGCTGACTTACTCCTACCTTAAGGACTGCACAGATCTTCTGAAAAATGTAACTACCGTGCCGGAGTCTCTTTTGCTGCTCTGCGGCTGCGTACTGCTGACCGCCGTTTATTCCATCCCGCAGCTCACCACATTTACAAACAAAGTCGCCAACCTGCACTTTCCGGCTGCCGTCACCCAAACGGGCATGCCTCATGTACGTGCTTCCGCCGACAGCATCACCGGTTTCTATCTGCGGGCCTGTCACCTGCTGCATGAAAAAAAGACTGCTTTCACATGGATTCTGTACCGCCGCAAAGCCCACGCGGGGTTCGGCCCCATGATGTTCCTGGGAGGCAGATTCTAGTATAGTTCCTGACGCTAGACTGTCTCCCCTGTCTTCACGATCCGCACCACATTCTCCTTGCGGATCTCCCAGATATTCCCGCAGACACCTGATTCCTCAAGGCTCTCTATCTCGAATACCCGTTTCCAGCTCTCCTTGATCTTCTGCACCTCGTCCGGGTAAAACCCTTTGTACCGCCCCTCGAAAAATTCAAATCCGTTGGCCACGCCGATATCTTTCAAGTGCTGCTTATAGCGCGCCGCATCTCCGTCGTCCTCCGGAAGATAGATACGGTTCAGGACATAATCCCACTTAAGGTCACTGAAATAGATCACTTCCCTTTCCGGAACGGATAGCTCATACACCACCGTACCCTCTATCGGAGGCAGGCAGTCTTCCCGCCGGATGGCACACCAGATTGGGGCATTCACATCCTCGGGTTTTGGCACCTTCTTCGCCGCCATCCTCGTAAACCAGTCATAGCTGTCTAAGAAAAGGGGCGCGATATCCCCAAAATGCAGCTCTACGTACCGTCTCACATTGATGACCCTGCCGTCACGTTCAAGCTGGTATAATGTCTTGTCGTTCTGTCTGGTAAACAGACTTACCATCTTCTCAGACATTCCTTGTCCCTCCATCTCTCATCTTTTTTAGGTTTTTCTTTAATTATATCTTCCCTCCCATGTTTTTTCAATCACATGATGCCAGGATTTCCGGAGCATGAAATGCGGAGCAATCCGTGACATCATGGGGGCAAAATACAATTTGACAATAAATGTTTTCCGTTTTATAATTTCAAAAACGCCGCTTGTCGGCTCTGAACACAAAACTATAGAAAATGAGGTGATTTCATGGACAATTTGCAAAAGGCATTCTCCGCTGCAGCGCCTTCTGTCATCGCAGAGCTTAAGAAGCGAAATATGGAAGGGTACTATTTTGAAAACTGTGAAGAGATGGTTGAAAAGATCTTATCTATGCTGCCAGAAAATGCATCCGTTGCCTGGGGCGGCTCGGTAAGCTTTAAGGATAGCGGCTTGTTACCTGCCCTGCAGGCAGGAAACTATCAGCTGATCGACCGCGCACTGGCGAAAACTGATGAAGAAAAGCGGGAGATTTACGGGCGCTCTGTCATGGCGGACGCCTTTTTCATGAGCAGCAACGCCATCACATACGACGGCCGTCTGATCAATATCGACGGTTCCGGCAACCGGCTTGCCTGCCTGATGCACGGGCCAAAAGAAGTGTATGTCATCGTTGGCATGAACAAGTTCGTAAGGACTGTCGAAGCAGGCATCGAGCGCACGCGCAACCTGGCATCGCCTGCCAATGTACAGCGGCTTGGCTACAAAACGCCCTGCCATGAGACAGGACTATGCGCTGAATGTCTCTCCCCGGGCTGTATCTGCAGCCACCTGGTCGTCACTAGACGAAGCATGGTTCCGGGAAGAGTCAAGGTCTTTATGGTTGCAAAGAACCTTGGATACTAAAGCCAATATCCGGATAATCCAGGGAATCTACATATCTGCATAGTGATATGCCAAAAAGAGGGTGCCGCCAGATCACCGGATAAACGATCCGGCGGCATCCTTTTTCCGGTGCAAACTGAAAGGAACACCCTTCATTAACTTTCTGTGTCCCTGATCAGATAATGGGTGACAATAGATCCCACCGAATTCCCCGCCACCACACAGACAAATTTCCCCGCGTTCACCAGGCTGAAATTGATCACAAGATACGGGAAATCAGCGATACAGTGTTCAAAACCCGACAGGATAAACACCATGATGCAAAATATGGTTATCACTGTATTTTTACAATATACCGCGATAAACATAAGTACGCCGCAAAAGCATCCGAAAATAAACATCGAAAGAAAGCCTGCAGAGAATTTATTCTCCGACACGTGAAAAAGCTTTTCCATCACTTCTCCTCTCTGGGACGCGATGGCAAGAACCGGCACCAGCACACCTGCAAGATTCCCTAGGAGCATCACTCCCAGATCCCGCACCGGCACCGTCCGCACAAAACCGATCTTTCCTGTATACAGCTTAAGCCCGCAGTGGATGATCGTAAGGAGTGCCAGCGAAAACAGCATCGCCCCCGCATAGCGGTTCTCTGACACCGTATTGATCACCACGCCGATCCCCACCAGCATACCGCTTAAAATTGATTGCCTGATTATCGTATTCATCATCTGTTTCTCCTATTTTAACTCCATGATTTTATCAAGAATGCATGACGCGGCCTGCTCCTTTTTCATCATCGGCAGCTCCTCTTCAAAATCCTTTCCGATCAGTGTGACGATATTCGTATCCGTCTCAAACCCCGCTCCCTGAACCTTCAGATTATTCGCTACGATCATGTCCAGGTTCTTTTTCACAAGCTTCTTTCTGGAGTTCTCTACCATATGCTCTGTCTCCATGGAAAAGCCGCACAGAAACTGCCCGTCCGTCTTATGGCTGCCTAAGAATGCCAGGATATCGTCAGTCCTCTCCAATTCGATCGCCATCGGCCCGTCCGCCTTTTTTACCTTCTCCTCTGACACATCGCGCGGACGGTAATCGGCCACGGCAGCCGCCTTGATCACGATATCCATTTCTTCGCTCCTTGAGACGACCGCATCGTACATCTCTTTCGCCGTCACTACCGGAACTACATCGACAAACAGCGGTGCCTTAAGCGCAGTTTTCCCGGTTACCAGCGTCACCTCCGCCCCTCTGAGCATACACATCCTGGCAATACTGTAGCCCATCTTCCCGGAAGAATGGTTGGTGATATACCGGACCGGATCGACCGCTTCCTGCGTAGGCCCTGCCGTGACCAGCACTTTAAGCCCTTCCATATCCCGCCGGCTCCCGGTAAATGCACATGCCCTGGCAACATGCCAGAAAAGGTCCTCCGGCTCTGCCATCTTGCCTGCGCCCACGTCCCCGCAGGCAAGGTATCCGCTGTCCGGATCGGCAATCTCCATCCCATAACACCGCAGGATTTCCAGATTATCCTGTGTCACCGGATTCTCATACATGGCTGTGTTCATGGCCGGAGCAACGATCTTTTGGCAGCGGCAGGCCAGCACTGTCGTTGTCAGCATATCGTCGGCGATGCCGTGGGCGATCTTTGCGATCACATTGGCTGTAGCCGGGGCGATGATAACCGCATCCGCCTTTTTCGCCAGCGCCACATGCTCCACCTTGAACTCAAAGTTCCGATCGAAAGTATCCGAAACACATTTGTGTCCTGTCAGCGCCTCGAACGTAATCGGATGGATAAAATTTTTCGCATTCTCCGTCATGAGCACGCGCACCTCGGCTCCCGCTTTCACGAGGAGACTGGCAAGAGAAGCGCTCTTATATGCGGCAATCCCTCCGGTAACTCCAAGTAGAACTGTTTTTCCTGTTAACATATATTCCTTCCTTTCTGTTTTTGCGAAACGAAAATGCCCTCTGCTATTCTGCTTCTGATGGCTCCATACCTTTCGCAAGCTTTCTGCAAACCTGCTGCATCTCCGTGTTGCAGATACTCTGCTCTTCGCTCATTGCGAACACATCTATCCTTATAGAACGTATCAGCGGCGCCACTTTTTTCTTAAGTGTATCACAAACACAATAAAAATAATAGCTTCACAACAATATATTTCAAACACAACTAAAAATTGCAGGATGTCTTGCATATCTTGGCACCCTGCTGATTTTCAATTACTTTATCTTAATTTTTCTCGCTTTCTTTGCGCTGCTCCTGTCTGTTGCTATATATCTCCAATACCTTCCGCCAGCTTCCGGCAGATCACTATCCCCGCCAGCAGCAACACCGGAAATACAACCCCTGCAAGAATCCCCATCTTAAGATCATCCCCCAGCGCCCCTGACACGAGCCCTACAACTGTAGGCCCTCCGGAGCATCCGACATCGCCGCCCAGCGCCAGCAGAGCGAACATTGCCGTCCCACCCCTGGGAAGCGCTGCCGCCGCCTTGCTGAATGTCCCCGGCCACATGATGCCTACCGACAGACCGCAGACCGCGCAGGCGATCAGCGAAAGCTGCGGAATAGGAAGCAGCGATATCCCTAAGTAGGACAGGATGCATAAGACACTGCTATAGACCATAAACCGATCCAGATTGATACGGTCGCCGTATTTTCCGTAAAATGCCCTGGAAGCCCCCATCAGGACTGCGAATGCCATCGGCCCCGCCAGATCACCTGCCGTCTTGGATATCCCAAGCCCCTTTTCCGCAAATGTGGATGCCCACTGGCTCACCGCCTGCTCGCTGGCTCCCGCACAGACCATCATCACCAGCAGGATCCAGAACATCCGGATGCCAAAAAGCTCCGTCACCCGAAGCCCTGTTTCCCCTTCTTCGATCAGCGCCGCCATCGGGACTTTCACGAATAAAAAAGCATCCAACACCGGAATCACCGCCCATAATAGCGCCAGTACCTTCCAGTTTTCCGTTCCCGCTGCATGGAAGAATAATGTAGAAAGCAGCACAACTCCCACATGTCCCCAGCAGTAAAAAGAATGGAGCATACTCATCGCCTTTTCCTTATTATCCGAAGGACATGCCTCCACCACGGGACTCACCAGAACCTCCAGGAGTCCGCCGCCCACCGCGTACACCATCACTGCGGTCAAAATCCCCGTAAAAGGCGAAGGCAGAATCTCCGGCAGGATCGTAAGGAGGATAAGCCCCGCTGCCGACAGTACATGCGCCGCGATCATGGACGCGCGGTATCCAATCCTGTCCACAAACCCAACAGAAAGAAGGTCCACAAGAAGCTGGATTCCAAAATTAAAGGTCACCAGCAGCGTAATCTGCGAAAGCGGGATATGATATGTCCTCTGAAAAGTTAGAAATAAAAGCGGGACAAAGTTATTTACCACCGCCTGCACGATATATCCCACAAAGCAGGCGACAACCGTTTTGTTATATTGGTTTTTCATTTTCCTTAACTCCTCCTATGTAACTTCTGAATAGGATTATATCCTATTCTCCCACGCAAATCATTGCACAGGATTGCCTAATTATGGTACAATATCACAAAAGCAAACAGTAGTTAATTTCAGGAGGCCCGGATGATCAACCGCACAATCAGTACCGACGATACCCTTAGAGAAGAATTACAGCACGGAACCCACAGCTACCCCTTTCAGTACTATCCAGAGGATATCTGGCAGTTCGATTTCCACTGTCTTGACTGGCACTGGCATCATGAATTAGAGTTTCTGACCGTCACAGCCGGAACTGCCCTATGTCTTGTGAGCGGCGATAAGATTATTCTTCCCAAAGGGCATGGCCTGTTCATCAACAGTAGTATCCTCCACCGCTTTGAAGCCAGGAGCAGCACTCCCATCCCCAATATTGTATTTTCTCCCACGCTTTTAGCTGCACAGGACAGTCTGGTCTACAAAAAATATGTACATCCTGTCATAACCTCTGCTGCCCCCTATCAGGTCTTTGATCCTAAGACACCGTGGCAGAACCAGATTCTTGCACTTTTATCACAGATATACCGCTTACAGGAATCCGGCAAAAACAACGAACTGCACACATTACAGCTTCTTTTCCAGTTGTGGGATATCCTGTTCGGTCATACAAAGTTTTCGTCTCCCGCTTCCCCGAATATTCGCCGCCCAAACCACCGACAGGCAAAATTGATGATTATGATGCAGTACATTCATGACCATTACCAGGAACCGATCACACTGGCAGAGATTTCCGCCTCTGCTTCCATCAGTAAAAATAGCGCCCTCCATATATTTCAGACAAGTATCCAGACCTCTCCGGTGGCATATCTGATCCGCTACCGCCTGACACAGGCCGCAAAGCAACTCTATACCACAGAAAAATCCGTCTCCTCCATCGCAGAAGAAACGGGTTTTATGAGCGCGGGCTACTTTTGCCGCAAATTTAAAGAATATTATCAGATAAGCCCTGCTATGTACCGAAAGAAAAAGGCCGGTCAGAACTCTTTTACTCCGCCACCGTCCTGAGTATCTTAAGTGACTTAAACTCCCTCCCCACATACTCATCCATATACGCCCCGATGACCTCTCCAAGCTCCTTTAGCACTTCTTCCTTCACCACGAATGTATAGAGCTTCTCCACCGGCGTCGCTAAGATGTACTGCATGGTATACAGCGTCGAGGGAAGGATCTTTCGCCCATCTATCGCCCGCCCTGCACAGTCCGTACACAAAATCCCTCCCCTTTTCACACTGAAGACCTTATCCTTATCCTTATCCCCGCAGCAGACGCAAGCAAACAACTGGGGCCCCTCCCCGTTGACGCTCACAGCCTTGAGCTCATAGATATAACGGATCAGCTTGTTGGGGATATTGGGACTTACAAGTGCTCTTAACGTCTGGTAGAGGAGCTTTAAAAGCGCTGTCTCGTCATTGGCCTCCCGCGCGTAATAATTGGCGATATCCAGAAAGTAAAACCCATAATATGCCCCTTCCACATCCATCCGAAGCTCTTCAAAATAATTGGAAACAGAGGCCGACATCATCGTATATGATGTCCGCCCCTCATAGACTTCAAATGTACCAAAAGTAAACGGGCTTGTCACTCCCACCAGCGCACTGCTTGGCTTCCTCGCCCCTCTTGCAAATGCTGAGATCTTTCCCCGCTCTTTCGTAAGGAGTACGACCCGCCTGTCATACTCCCCCACCGGCGCCGCTGACAGCACCATCCCAGTCAATGTAATCTGATTCACTACTCATATCTCCTTCGTAGCGTCCCATCACCTGCTTGCAGATCATGATCCCTCTGTAATTCAGGTAATCCGTTATTTTTCCCGTCTCGGCAAAACGGTTCCAGTATTGTTCTTCCATGCGCTCACCTCATCTTCTGATGCCAGGGCAGATATCTGCCCTCTGCCTTTACGATTAGATTCCCCCATGGAAGGTCTGTTCTATTCATCCTCGCGGTATCCAAAATTTTTCATCAGGAATTCACTGTCCCGCCAGTCTTTTTTCACCTTCACCCAAAGCTTAAGATTTACCTGACATTCCAGCATTTTTTCAATCTCAAAACGGGCGGTACTTCCGATCTTTTTCAACATATTTCCTTGTTTTCCAATAATTATCCCCTTGTGGGAATCCCGCTCGCAGATAATGGTAGCATCGATGTGCATGATCTTCCCCCGCCGCTTCATCTGGTCGATGGCAACTGCGATGCCGTGAGGGATCTCTTCCTCTAATGCATGGAGTGCCTTCTCCCGGATAAGCTCCGCCACGATCTGTCGCTCCGGCTGGTCTGTCACTGTATCCTCGTCGTAGAACTGAGGTCCGTAAGGAAGATACTTCATCACCACATTGATCAGCTCATCCGCGTTGCTCCCGCTCCTGGCCGACACCGGCACGATCTCCGCAAAATCATAGATATCCTTATAAGCATCGATTGCCG
The DNA here is from genome assembly GCA_947363565.1 of uncultured Lachnospiraceae bacterium. Classification (GTDB taxonomy): domain Bacteria; phylum Bacillota; class Clostridia; order Lachnospirales; family Lachnospiraceae; genus MD308. The sequence continues at coordinate 20,740 of CANAPP010000033.1, forward strand.
CAAATACCTCTTCCCGCTTTACACTGTCAATCTTGTTGATGACAAGGATAACCGGCGTATTCACCCGCTTAAGCTGCTTTGCGATATGCTGCTCACCTGCCCCGATATATGTGGTGGGCTCCACAAGCCATAGCACCACGTCCACCTCATTAAGCGTCCGCTCCGCCACATTTACCATATATTCTCCAAGCTTATTCTTCGCCTTGTGGATGCCCGGCGTATCCACGAACACGATCTGCCCTTTCTCCGTAGTAAGCACCGTCTGGATACGGTTTCTCGTGGTCTGGGGCTTGTTGGATGTGATGGCGATCTTCTGCCCGATGAGATAATTCATCAGCGTCGATTTCCCCACGTTGGGGCGTCCGATGAGCGTCACAAAGCCTGATTTATAATCTTTATCCATACTTTCTCCTTTGTCTTAAAATCCCTTCACCGAACCGAACAACTCCTTATTCTCCTCAATCTTTTCTTCTCCGCCGATGACGCAGAGCTGGTCTGCCTTAAGCACCGCCTCTGCCACACGGTGGAGGGAGCGGATATCGTCCTGGGTGGCGTCAAGGATCTGATTTCTCTCCTCCCGGATCATCTCGGCGCTCACCTTATTCATATACAGGTTCATGGAGCGCTCGCCCTTAGTTACCGGCGTCATGGGCTGGTCGATGTTGCTCATTGTCCCGATGATGTATTTGGTCATGTCCCGCTCGCTGACGGTAAAGTTCTTAAGATAATCCACAACACCGTCGTAGACATTTATCGTCCTCTCCAGATGGGGGTCACGGTAAGAGACAAAGTACCCTTCCCCAATCCGGTTAAAATTGCTCATACAGCCATAAGCTCCGCCCTTCACGCGAATATTCTGCCACAGATAATCGTAGCTTAAGATGACCTTCAGTATCTGCAGGGCACCGGTATAAGAAGCGCCGTGATCGATAAAGTTCCCGGTCTTTGCTACATACTGTACTTTGGACGCTGTCTTAAATCCCTCATTTTTCTTCTCACAGTGGAGGATGCATCTCGTTTCCTCGCACTCCCCGGTAAAGAGACTGTTTTTCAGCTTCTCTACCAGAGGTTCAAGTCCCTCAAGTCCTTCCCTGGATGCCGTAAAGCTTACCATCATCCGATCCCCCCGGAAGATCTGCGCGGAAAGCTTCTTAAGAAGAGTCGATAACCGCTCCTTCTCCTCCTCAAAATGTTCCTCAAGGTATGATACCGTTTCATAAAATGCAATCCCGTTGGTCATATCCTTAAGTTTTGCCGAAGGAGATGCATAGGAGAGCGCCCGGAGGGCAGCCGTCTGGTGTCCAGCTGACTGGAACCGCATCAGAAGCCTTGACTTCACCATGGAAAGGATCTCTTTGATCCGTTTTGTATCCTCAAGCTTCGACGCCGTCAAGATCTCCTCCATCATGGCAAATACTACCGGAAGCTTTTCGTACAGCGCTTTCCCCTTGATCTCAAACGTAGACCGGAACGCCTTCTCGCGGATATTCGTCACATCGTTGTATATCTCAAGAGATGTGCCCACACCGCCGGTATGCACATTGATCTCATTAAACAGTGCGCCGTAATCATAGTGCTCCGTGTCGATGATCCCAAGCACCGACTGCAGGATACCTACATAGGGAAGCAGCTCCTCGCTGACCGAAGACATATCAAAAAGTATATCCGCATAGCCGATACCGTTCGTCTCAATCTCATGGAAGATCACCGGAATTCCCGCCAGAGTTATCTCCTCATTGACAATCGGCTCAATCTCACGGGAGATATCCTCACGCTTAAGCACCGGAATCCGCTCTAAGGCTTCCTTGCTCTCCGGTGCTGACTGGTACTCCTCTAAGCCCCTTGTGCGCGCTATAAGATCCGCAATCTCCTGCGGGCTTAAAGACGCCTTATACTCCTGAAGCTTTGCATCAAGGGCTGCGTCCATCCGCGCCGTCCGTCCCTTCTCCGGCTTCACGGTCACGATAGCTCCGTGAGGATTGTCAAGAAGATACTTTTGTATCAGTTCCTCGTAATACCCGGTTCCCACCTTCTCCTTCAAAAATGCGAAAGTATCAAGGGCCTCAATATGCATAAACGGTTCATTCTCATCATAAAGCCAGCTTTCTAAGATCTGCAGACCGTACATCAACCCCTTGGGATAATTGCCGAAGTCCGCCTCCCGATAGCGGAACTCATGGTAATTGATCCCGGCTTCTAAAGCTTTTTTATCAATCCCGTCCTTCACGATTCCAGACAGAACGTCCTCGACCACCCGGATAAACTTTTTCCTCTGCTCTTCGTTGGCATTTTTCGCTATCACGGAAAATACCGGCTGGAAGATGCCGTTATCATAAGAGCCCATAATGTCTTTTCCGATACCTGCATCCGTGAGCGCTTTCTTAAGCGGTGCCCCCGGTGCCGATAAAAGCGCATAATCAAGAATCTCAAAAGCAAGATAAAGCTCCCGGTCAAGACTTGTACCGATCACTTTATTATAAGAAAGATAGGTATTATCCTCCTCCGGTTCATCGCTTGCTATAGAATATTCGATGGTTTTCTCCTGCATAGCATCAAAGGGAAGCTGCTCTTTGATGGCAGAATCCACTGGCTGAAGGTCAAAGTAAGACAAATACTCCCGATCCATCCAGTTTAACTTTTCTTCAATATCCATATCACCGTACAGATAGATATAGCTGTTAGACGGATGATAGTATTTCCGGTGAAAATCAAGGAACTGCTCATAAGATAACTCCGGGATCACCTCCGGGTCACCTCCGGACTCATTGGCATAGGAAGTATCCGGGAACAACGTATTAAGAACTACACGGTCAAGTACTCCTTCCGGTGAAGAAAAAGCCCCCTTCATCTCATTGTACACCACGCCGTTGTAAGTAAGCTTATCTTCGGCGGAATCAAGCTTATAACTCCACCCCTCCTGCCGGAATATCTCTTCGTGTTCGTAAATATTCGGATAGAGCACCGCGTCCATATACACATGCATCAGATTCTGGAAATCCTTATCATTGCAGCTCGCCACCGGATACACGGTCTTGTCCGGATAAGTCATGGCATTTAAAAATGTATTCAGCGACCCCTTAACAAGCTCCACGAACGGATCCTTTGCCGGAAAGTTCTTCGAGCCGCAGAGCACGGAATGCTCCAGGATGTGCGGCACTCCGGTACTGTCACTTGGCGGTGTGCGGAATCCGATGGAAAACACCTTGTTATTGTCATCGTTCTGCACATAGATGACTCTTGCCCCGCTCTTTTTATGCCGGAGCAGATATCCCTTAGCCTTTATCCCTTCTAATGTCTCTTCCTTAATTAATTCATACCCCTTCACATCTCTGATACTCATCTTCGTTACTGTTCTCCCTTCTCTATGAAAATTCATTCACTCGATATAAATACTCTGCCTTACGCACTGCCGAGGACGGAATCCCAAGCCGCTCCCGGTACGCTGCTATTGTCCTTCTGGACACCGACATCCCTCTGTCCTTAAGCAGCATCTCAAGCTTGCTGTCGCTAAGAGGATGCCGCTTATCCTCCTTTTCGATCATCCTGCCGATCACCGCGCGGATCTGCGCAGCACTGACTGCTCCTTCTTCCGTCCGGATACCGCCGCCAAAAAAATATCTAAGGGGATAGATTCCCCACCTGGTCTGGATATATTTTCCCCGGACAGCCCGGCTCACGGTGGAACTGCTAAGCTTAAGCTCATCTGCCGCCTCTTTGAGAGTCAGAGGGCGGATTCCAGGAGGCCCGACAACTAAAAAGTCCGTCTCATTTTTAAAAATGAACTCCGCAATCTTAAGAAGCGTCCTCTGCCGTTTCCTCACGCAGTCCTGTAGCCATCTTGCCTTCTCATAACGCTCACGGATGTACTGTTTCGTCTGCTCATCCACATCGCTGTCTAACATATCGACATACGGACGGCTGATCTGAATCTCCGGCAGATATGTCTGGTTAAGGACGATGTCGTAGGAATCCCCGTACATGACAAGGGCAAGATCCGCCGACAGATACCTTGTACGCACCGACAGCTTCCCGCCGCCTAATGGCTTTGGATTTAAACTGCGGATAACCTCTCCTGCCTCAAGAACCTGTGCCTGGGACTTTCCCATCTTTCTGCAGATCTTCTCATATCTTCCTTTCGAAAAGTCATCCAGATGCCGCTCTAAGATCTCTTTTGCCATCTTCTCCTGCGGATACTCTGCCGCAAGCTGCAAGAGCAGACATTCTCTTAGATCCGCCGCACCCACTCCCTTCGGTTCTAACTGCTTTACTACCTCAAGAGCTTTTGCTACTGTACCTGTATCCATCTTAAGCACTCCCGCGCTCTCTGCGATACCGTCCGTAAAATAGCCCCGCCCGTCAAGGCTCTCGATGATATACTCCGCCGCCTGCCGCACATCTGATGCCAGATGGTACTCCGACAGTTGAAAATAAAGATCGCTGTTCACTCTTTCCGACGCCGCAATCTCTCTTACGCCTTCTTCTTCATCCTCCGGCTGCTCTCTCTCCACATGAACCATGACCGGAGTATATTCTGTCCACATAGCAGTATCCGTAAGCTCAATGATCGGATTTTCCATAGACTGTTCCGTGATAAACTCCCCAAGCTCTGTGTTGTCCATCGCCAATATCTCAAGACACTGCTGCATATTGGCAGACAGCGTCATCTTCTGTTTTACCTGTGCTTTTAATTCCATCTTTATCTCCTCTTACCCTCAATAGGCGAGGGTACTTTCTTATTTTATACAATTTTTCCAATCTCTACAAGCGATATGGGAAACTTTCTTGTACAGAGGGTACTTTTTCGCTATAATAATGATAAATCTCAGAAAAGGAGCCGCTTCATGCCAGACACAAAAAAAGAAATATTGAAAAGACAATTCCATCTTGAGACAAAAAGCCCGTTATTCCGTCAGGCTCTTGATTTCTGCGAGCGCGTCGCCGATACTCACGCCAATGTCCTCCTGACCGGGGAATCCGGCTGCGGCAAAGAGATTGCCTCCCGCTACATCCACGCCTGCGGCAAGCGGAGCGGGCAGAACTTTGTGGCGGTCAACTGCAGCGCATTTACCGAAACTCTCTTAGAATCCGAGCTGTTCGGCCATGAGCAGGGTTCTTTTACCGGAGCGTCCAAGACCCACACCGGGAAATTCGAGCTGTCCAATCACGGAACCCTCTTTTTAGACGAAATCGGAGACTTGTCCCTCACCACCCAGATCAAACTCCTGCGCGCTTTAGAGACAAAACAGATTGAGCGCATCGGCAGCAACACAAAGCGGGAGATTGACTTTCAGCTCATCACCGCCACCAACCAGGACCTTCCTGAAAAAATACGGAACCGGGAATTCCGGGAAGATTTTTTCTACCGCATAAGTACCATCGTCATCAAAATTCCTGCCCTCCGTGAGCGAAAGGAAGACCTTCCGGCGCTTATCGACTTCTTTTTCAAAAAGATACAGAAGGAAAATAATATTGTTATCCGCGCGCTGGACAGCGCGGTAAAGGACTTTTTGTTTTCCTATGATTATCCGGGAAATATCCGGGAGCTAAAAAACATCATCGAGCGGATGGTCATCCTCTCCAAAGACGGCGTCGTGACCGAAGAGGCGCTCCCTACCCTTTACAATATCGGCGCAGCCCCAAAAGAACATGCCGCAGACTCCTTTCCCTCCATCATCACATGGAAGGAATACAAAAGAAAAAGCGAGCGCGAATATCTGAGCTTTGTCCTAAAGCAGCTTGACGGAAATGTAGCGGAGGCATCCCGGAGGCTTAACTTAAGCTCCCGCCAGATTTTTAATAAGATACAGGAATATAACTTGAGGTGAGAAACATGATAAATTTTGCAATCTGCGACGACGAGCCGCATATGCTTAAGGAAATCGCAGAAAAGCTTTGTCTGTATATGAAAGAAAAGCAGCCGGTCTCCTATCATATGGATACTTTTTCAGACGGCTCCTCCCTCCTTGACAGCAGCGGTGATTTTGACCTGATCTTTCTGGACATCCAGATGAATGCGCCAAACGGCATGGAAACCGCCAGAATACTGCGGGAGCGCAGCTACCGCGGCTTAATCATCTTTGTGACCGTCTTAAAAGAATGTGTTTTCGACTCCTTCGAAGTACAGCCTTTCGATTATCTGCTAAAGCCTTTGGACGACGGACATTTCCGGCACACGATGGACAGAACCCTGCAAGCGCTGAAAGAGCAAAAAAGCAGCACTATCATCATACAGAAAGGCGGCTCCTGTGAAGTTATCCGTCTGTCCGACGTCGAATACTGCGAGGTGCAGGGGCGCAAGATCTACATCCACCAAAGCAGCGGAAAGGTCACCGACTGCTATGAAAAGCTGGAGACTTTCGCCGGACGTCTTAATAGCCGGTTTTTCAGATGCCACAGAAGTTTTATCGTCAACCTTGGCTGTGTCAGTGGGTGCGCCGCCGGGCAGATTACCCTGTCGTCAGGCGGGAAGATTCCCGTCTCCAGGCTGCGGGAGCATGAGTTTCGCCAGGCATTGTTACGTTTCATGAAAGAAAGGGAGTATTGATATGGATTATTTTTCGCTGTGCCTCAATGGTTCCTGCCTTGCGGTGCAGAGCGCAATGCATCTTTTTTTCCTCGGCCGCCTTACCGGGAAAACACCGAAAATCCGGCACTTCGCCGCATACCCGGCGCTCCTTGCCGCCTTTGAATGGATTGCCGGGAAGGTTTCCCCCGCCTGGATTTTCGCTATCGCCGGAGAATTTTTTATCCTGTATGCAGTCAGCCGCTTTGCCCTTAAAATCAAGCGGAGCCAGTCTTTGACCGGCGCAGTCTTGAGCCTCTATATCTCACAGCTTTCTTTCGGCGTCATCAACTCGGCAGAATCCATCCTGTTCCCGTATCTGGTAGGGAAACCTTCCCTGTACGCGCTGATTCTTCTGGCAACAGCCCTGTCCTTTCTCATCTGTGCCTGCTGCTGCATCGCCGTGTTAAAACTCCTCTCCCCGGAAGAGCTCGCACCCGCTCCCGATACGGAAACCTCCCTGTCCCTGGCATTCCTTTTTCCGGTGCTGTTCTTTTTTGCTGCGGAATTATATATTATGCAGACCTCCTACACCGGAGCCGTATCCGTCTCTCCCTCCTCGCTTTCATTTTCAGAGGCGGGAAAACATATGGCGCTGCTGGTGTTGCAGGCTCTCGGGCTTGGCGCGCTGTTTTGCACCCTCTATGCCTACCGCCGCATCTGCCGCGGACTCCGGGCCCAGGCGGCATTTCGCTCCTTAGCCCAGGCTGCCCGGGCGCAGAAAACATATGTTGCCGAGGCCAAGGCCCGCTACCGGCAGACAAGAGCATTCCGCCACGACATCAAAAACCACCTGTCCGTGTTGAGCGGCCTGTTAGCTAACGGAAAACCGGATGAGGCAAGCCTCTATCTGCAATCTCTCAACATCGCCTCCGGCTCCCTGTCCTTCCCCTATCAGACCGGAAACTCTGCAGCGGATATCCTGCTAGGCGAAAAGCTTGCTCTTGCGGAGGCGGACGGCATCGCAGCGGAAGTATCCCTCACCTTGCCGGACACCTTAAAGATAGACGACTTTGACCTGTGCGTAATCTTCGCAAATGCCCTGGACAACGCCGTAACTGCCTGCAAATCCTTTGACGGAGAAAAGTCCATACACGTCTTTGGCGGTCGGCAGGGCGATTTCTATATGCTGGAATTTAAAAACACCTGCCCGGAAAATTCCTTCCCGGACGGGCCTGCCCCGGCAGGAGTCGGACTCTCCAATATCCGCACAGTGGCAGAAAAATATCACGGCGCCATGCTGGCAGAAAAGCACGGAACACTGTTCACCCTGAACGTACTGCTCAACATCTCATTACATCCAGAAGACATTTCAGCACAAAGACCTTGAAACTCTGCGGCGGGATGATAGGATGAAATGGTAGATACGAAAAACAATCAGACAGGAGGAACAGACAATGAGCTTAATGATTTCGAATATGATTTCCAATCCAATCCGCAATTCGGTTCCTGACCCGGCGCACGCACCCGCAACAGCTGAAGAAACGAAAAAAATAACCGGAACACAGGCCCCGGATGCGGCAGGACGCCTCGATGAGACAGGACGCCTGGAAGAATCAACAGAAAGCCATCCCCTGACACCCGCAAGGGACGAATATACCCCAGAGGAAAAGCAGGAACCCACCGGACGCTACTGGTTAGAACAAGATGATAGCGGCAGAACAAAAATCCATTTCGATGATCCGAACCCGGATAGAACACAAAAAGACGAGAAAGCAGAGGCTCCGACAGACAGCGAGAAAATCGGCAATGAGAAAAAAGCCGAGACCTGTACCGCCAATACCGACAAAGTGGACCGGGAAATCGAACGCTTAAAAAAGAAACAGGCAGAACTTGAGCAACAGCTAAACACCGAGACCGACGAGCGAAAGATTAAACAGCTCGAATCAGAATTAGTGCGGGTAGAGGGCGAACTGTATGCAGAAAAATGGTAGCAAAAAACATGTGCAGTCATCTGCCCAACAGACAACCGCCAAGCCAGAGGAATATCACTGACCTGGCGGTATACTTTACATAATCCCATATTTTTTAAAAATACAATTCAAATCTTCCTTACTAATTTTTCCTGCCAGATAATATGCCTTAACACTTGCCTCAACTGCCTCAAAATATAAATCAAAATTAAGCCAGTCACCTGCATCATAGTATGCCCGCAATTCCTTAAAGTCACGCCTAAGTCCATTCGGCAAATCCTCTGGCAAATATATGTCTTTATCAATAAACGTTTGCCTGCACCTTCTTTCTTTTCAACCATTCAAGCATCTGCCTCCACTGACGAATGCTCTATACTCCTCCAATACTATTATTGCGGTCTGTATTTCCAATCAGTGCATCTACCACAAACATATTCCAGAAATGCTCCTTTACTGACTTTAAATCTTTCAGGAGCGTATGTTCTTGTATTGTCATCAAAATTTCAAATAAATCCACACCCACCCCATTCGTCTCATTTCCACTTGAATCCAGAAATGGCGGATCAAAGGTTACCTTTATCTTATCAAATTCATACAGCTTATCACCATCCTCCAAAAAATCACCGCAGGCTACAACAATTTTCCCGCCGCGAAACCCAAGTACCGTATCATGCACCGGAAAACCTAAGAGCCGATAAATCTGAGAACCGATATACTCACAAACAGGGCTGTTGGAATAACTAAGTCGGATATTCTTCATCTGCTGTTCCTTTAAATTTCCTGGAAATTTCAGTATATAATTCTTTCCCCCATAAACAATGCCTATCTTTCTTCCCGCTGTTCCTCCATACATCCTCAAGTTCTGTCCATATTCATTAAAATCAGCCATCTGCATAGTTTTCACCTGTCTATATCCTAACTTCACACTTTATTTATTATTATAATTATTATTTCAATCAATCACAATAAAAAAACTTAGAATCTTACTCAAACACCGTCTGCTCACTCACCGGCGTCTCCAAAGCCTTAAGCCCTCTCTCCACAAGCTCGCGTCTTATCTTCTTACTTTGCTCCGCTGATTTTGTCGGGTCGCCCAACGGATACGGAATCCCGATTGCCGGTACGATCCGGTTCGCCCCGATTGTCTTAGATATCGGAACCACCGTACAGATATGCACGACAGGAATACCTACACGCTCAATCTCTTTCACCATCGTTGCACCGCAACGTGTACAGGTGCCTCATGTGGAGGTAAGGATTACCGCGCCGATGCCATCTTCCTTAAGCTTTCCGACGAAATCCTCGCCGAACGCCTTCGCATTTCCCGTCGCCGTTCCGGTTCCGGTGGTGGTGATAAAGTAGTCGGCGAGCTCACCGATCACTCCTTCTTTTTCCATCTCCCTGAGCACGTCGAGAGGAATGACCAGATTCGGGTCTTCTGTGACAAACGCACGGTCATAGCCGCCGTGAACGGTCATAAAGTCCTTCTTATCCATCCGCTCCATCCCCGCAATGCTGTAAATACCGTATTTTGTCGCGCTGGAAGACTCGATATGGTCCGGATTTCCCTGGGGGACGATGCCGCCGGAAGTGACAATAGCAATCTTCGTGTGGGCCATATCCGTAACCGGAGCCGTCGGCTCTACCCGGTCGAACTTCGGCATCGGATATTCCGTCGGGCATTCTTCGCCCCTGCATTTCTTCACAAGCAGCTCGATTGCCCGCTCGGAGCCGCGTTTCTCCGCAAAATAATTGACACGGATTCCCCGCTCTAAATACCCTTCAATATCCGGTCCTAAAATCTCTTCGCCTTTTACCAGCTTTTCCCCCAGATTCTTAAATACAGGAACAGCCTTTCTCATGCCCGCCGCGGAATTTTTCGTCTTGATGACGATCAAATCCTTGCGGAACATATCCACACCCGGATTCTCCTCATACATGCCCGTAAGCACCGGAATCCCAAGCTCCTTTTCCACCGCCTTGCAGATGGTGCCGCACGCCACCCCGTAGCGCCCCGCGTTAAATGCAGGTCCGGCGATGAATAAGTCCGGCTTAAAGGGCTCTATCATGCTGAGCAGCTCCGCCGTAGCGTCCTCAAGATTTTCCCCGAAATAATTGTCCCCGCACACAACGGTAGCCGCAATCTCATAGTCCTCTCCGAAAGCCTCCAAAAGAGCAAGCCCAGGCCCCATAGCCCCCTCGTGAACCTCCGGCCTCATGCCTGCCGCCTCCTCGCCGCCGGCTCCGGAGAAAAAGTTATTGATATAATGTACGATTTTGTATTTTGCCATGTTCATTTCCCCCTTCCTAATATGTGCGTGCGGCCAGTTTGTTAAAGCCGTTTGCGATTGTGGATGCGATGATGATCTGCAGCTCCGCGTCAAAGCTGCCGTCCTCATTCATGCAGCCCGCATAGCCGCCAATCTGGCTCTCCACATAGTCCATCGTGCCAATCAGCTTATCCATCGGCGGAAAATGGACGATCAGGTTGCCCTGCCCGCAGGAAACCATAGTGTCCGCCTCCGGCACGGCATCCGCCAGAGAATAAGATTTCCCGTCGCGCCCCGGAAATTCATCAGTAATGATGACCACCTTCACGCCCGCCTGAGTCACTTTCTTACAGTTCATCATCAAATCCGTGTCCGGATTGCCGTACCCTTCCTCGGTGATAAGAAGTCCGTCCAGTCCAAGGTACTTTGCAAGCTTTGCCACCATATCCGAGTGGCGCTCCTTATCCGCAAGAAATACATTTTCATTGGTCAGGATCACGCCCACAAAATTCAGGTCCTTCCCGTGGTGCTGATACAAATCCTCGATCACCGGATTATTCAGGTGATGGTATGTCGTCACTTTATCGCAGGGCGCAACACAGTTTCCGCTGACAATCGCGCCGTCCATGATCTCCGTCGGGTACATGATTGTCGGGATAAATTTCTTCGCGTCTACGCCGTAATAATAGGTATCGTGCAAAAGGCCCTGCGACTGCAGCATATGTACATACCCAATCTTCGGAAGGTCCGGATACTGGGCAATCTGCTCCAGGAGCGGTTTCGTCTCGTAAGTCACAATCTCATCCGGCACGAGATTTTTTGCCGCCTCCGCCACATACACCGCCGTCTTAAGGCCTGCCATCCGGCCCGCCGCTTCATAGTCATGGGTCTCAAGCCCGTCCGCCGGCTCGATGACTACGCACACATTATTCGTTTGGGAAAAGGGCGTGTACTTCGCCGTAGGGCCTGACATGTCGATGACTCCCTCCTGGAATCCCACAATCTTCCCGCAGGTAATGACCGTCGCCCCCACAAGCGCATGAGTCCTGCCCTCGCCGACCTGACCTACTTTTCCGATGACTCCCGGGAAAACGGCTCCGTTCCCCTCCACTTTCACTCTCGGCTCTATCACATCCTTAACCGGTGATATCCGGACGGACTCGCCGGGCCTTGCAAGCTCCACCCTGGCGCCTGTAAGCCGCTCGTCCTCAAGGACAAGCTTTTCAATCTCTTCTTTACATACATACAATGTCCCGTCTTTTACATAAGTCTTTTCCGCAAACTGGACATCCCGGATGTAAATCTTACCTAATTCCAATTTCATTGCTGCTGCACCTCCTGCTCTCTCGGCAGCGCATACGCGCCGCACTACCTTCTGTTCATGATCGGGTTCGCCATAACACCTTCCATCAAAGATAAGTCGATGGTGCGGAAATCTTCCACAGATTTCTCTGACCATTCCGGAAGAGGCCTGTTTCCCATGAATTTGTGATACGCCTCAATGCTCTCCTCAATCAGCGTCAAATCCCGAAAGTCCTCTGCCCCCTCCAGAGATTCCTCCGACAGGATAATCGACTTGAAGGGTGTCTGGTTCGGCTTTACGCTGCCTGCAAGGGGATGGGTCAGGAGGAAATATCCCCTGTGGATATAATCCCTCGCTGCCAGGAGGACATCCAGATACGCCCACTCCTCATTGTAGTCAATTTGAAGTTTCCCTTCCCATTTTTCCAGGCATCTTACGTTGTTCGTCACCATTATGCTTTTCACCTTATGTCCCCCTTTTGCGCTCCTTTGCAAGCATCTGCGCCGTCAGTTATCCATACCGTCAGTTATCCGCGCCGTCAACTCTTCCCTGTCTCAGATGCAGAACCCTTTACTCTATTAATACAGCAAAGTTCCTGCCAACTTTGTCATTTATTGGTGCATTTTAGCTTTACTTATCGATTTCATGCCATAAAATATTTTATTTATTTATTTTTTCTATGGATATATTGGATTTTTTGAAGATTTTATTCTGAATTATATGAAAAATATTTCATGGAAAAGAAATATTTTTCATAGATTCTTTATAAATACACTTTCGCGATATCCGCGTGATTCTCTACTTGGCATCATACGGTTATCTATCACAAAGAGGGTGTCGCAAAATCATCAAATTAGATGATCAAGTGGCACCCTTGCTCTATATTATGAAAAAATTCGGATGCAATCCTTTTGTTTTAGGAATTGTTTCGGATTTTAGGCATACTTTAATAAAGCTTTTGTCTTTCCTGGCTTTTATGCTGTTTCTTTTACCGGGAAAAGATGACTCTCAGTACGTTCATTTTGGATTTTTGCATGCAGTTTGTTGATGTTGTAGCCCATACATAACAACAGGATTTCCAGTTTTACCTTTGTTTTCCCCCGCAGCAGAAATCTTTGGAATTCGTAATCATTTTTCAGAACGCCAAAAGCTCCTTCTACTTGAATGGAACGGTTCATCCGATATCTGATCCCCGTTTCACTTAGGATATTTTCGTAGGATTCCTGCCGCTTCTCCAGAAAACTTTTGGAAATATATAACCGTTTATTGCCCTTTGCTCTGGTGCATTTTTCTTTATAAGGACAGTCCGTGCAGTCTTCACATTCGTAAACAGTTACTTCCGATTCATAGCCGCTCTTACTTTTCTGCTTTTTGATAAAAAGAGGGGACAATGATTTCCCGGCATGGCAGGTGTAGGTATCAGTTTTTTCATCATATCCCATGTTCTCACGTTTGCTGATATCCTTTTTAAAGCTGCGCTTTTTCCATTTCTCATAGGTCTGGGGTTTTATATATGGCTTCTGTCTGTTCTCTCTTAAAAAGCTGTAGCCTTCCTCGCTTTCGTAGCCTGAATCTGCTGTTACGCTTGGATAGCGAAATCCCAGTTTTTCTTCCATTGTTTTCAGGAATG